>JAFZXN010000062.1 GCA_017616695.1 Clostridia bacterium
ATTATGAGCGACTTCGCTTCATTAGAGCGTATGCTCGTCTTCATTAAGGCGCAAGCCTGACTTCATTAAGCCATAGGCTGTCTTCATTAAAGAAATATATTGATTCGACGAGGTTTTTTCAATGAAGTCGCTCTCTTCGAGAGCTAATGAAGAATGAAGTCGCTTCGCTAATGAAGAGAATTTTTTGGAAATCACAAATTATGAGCGACTTCGCTTCATTAGAGCGTATGCTCGTCTTCATTAAGGCGCAAGCCTGACTTCATTAAGCCATAGGCTGTCTTCATTAAAGAAATATACAAGTTTTTTTCAATTGCTACGGTTAATTGAGATTTTTTAATGAAACTATTGAAATTTTATAACTTTTCGTGTATAATGGATAGGTAATCGGACAATTTTTCGGGAGTTTCGATATCGACGATGAAAAAGTATTATTTAGCTTACGACGAGCGGTACAAGACCATTCATAAAAAAGGTTACAGCTGGTCGAGCGACGTCAATACGCCGATAGTCATCGAAACGATAGAAAAATACGGTATCGGCACTTTGGAACCTATGCTCGAAATTGGCTGCGGCGAGGGGAGAGACGCGATATTTCTTTTAAAAAAAGGTTACGACGTTCTTGCTGCCGACGTCTCGCCCGAGGCCATATCGTACTGCAAAAAAGCCTTCCCGACTTACGCGGACAAGTTTAAAGTAGAAGACCTGCTGAAAAATAACGACGGCCGTCGGTATAAGTTCATTTATTCGGTAGCGGTCGTTCACATGCTTTTAGCCGACGAAGACAGGAAAGCGTTTTATAAGTCTGTTCGCGACCGTTTGACGGATAACGGCGTTGCGCTCATAGTTTCTATGGGTGACGGCAGTACTGAAACGGCCACAAACGTCAACGACGCGTTCGTTCCCGTGGAAAGGGACCACTTTTCAGGAAAAGTCGTAGTCGCGGGCACGTCGCTCAAAACTATATCATTTTCTCGGTTTGAAAGAGAGATCAACGAAAACGGCCTCTTATTAATCGAAAAAGGCGTTACTTCCGCCATGCCGGAGTTCAACTTATTGATGTACGCCGTCGTTAAGCGGGCGTGAATAATTGCGCACGTAATCATATATTATATTCGTCGTTTTTCGCTATCCGCGATATAAACGAGGCTTTTTAAAAAGGGATCATTATTAGAAAGAACAGATCGATTTCGACCGTTCTCGATATCTACGAAAAATTTAAGAGCGACAGAAAAAAACAGATAAGGGAATTGAAGCGCCTTAGTCTTTCATTAAGATAGATTTCTGACAATTCGCTTAAATATCCCGCGAGAATATTGCTTACCGAAGACAAATCATTTATTATCAACGAAAAAAGGCTTAGTTATGAAAAACAGACCTCTCGATATCGTCACCAAAATCAACGAAACTTATAAAGACGATCAGAAAAAGCAGATAAAGGAATTACGGCGTTGCGTTATCGACGGCCGTAAGTCCGGCAATTTACTTTTGGTCGGCGCGGCATATTGTTGTCTTTCCGAAATTTGCACCGAGTCGGACGATCTTCACGGAATGCTCGTCAACTCTCTTAAAGCGGTCACCATTTTAAAAGACACCGATCAATACGTTTTGACGGCGCGGGCTTATTTCGTTCTCGGCCACGCGTATTTAAATCAAGGCAACTATCAGATGTCGCTCGTTTGCGACGAGATAGCGTACGGGATAGTGAAAAAGCACCGTATCAAAGGTCAGTTAAGGATAACGGCGCTCAACAACCTGTCGGTCAGTTACCACGCTATGGAAGAAACGAGAAAGAGCATTAATTATTTAAGCAAATGTATAGACCTACTTAAGGAAGAATCCGACGACGCTTATACCGACCTCGTTATGTATTCCATCAACCTTGCGGGGTGCTATAAGGACGTAGGCGAATCGGGACAAGCGGAAAACACGCTCGCCAAAGTTTTCGATATTCTCGAAAAGGTGGATTTTTCGCCGCTCGTTTGCGACTACTATTTAAGGCGCGCCATAATTGCCTATATGCGTAAAGATATAGCGGCGGGCAACGGATATATGGACGACGCTTTCGATATCTTTCCGAAAAACGTTTATCCTCTTCCTATTTACGACGATCTTTGCGAGGTCGCGCACGTTATAACGAAGAACAACGACAAAGTTCGCTCCGATAAAATATTCGAGCTTATGACCGTCTACGAAAAGAACGGTAAAGGGACTTTGGAACAGCTCTTTGCCAACCGTATGATGGCCGATTATTATAAGCAATTCGGAGAATATAAGCTTTCGGCCGAGCATTACGCCAAGTGCGAAGAATTGAACGAACGGCAGATGCGCGAGCTTAAAGAAATGCAAATGAAACTGCATAACGCCGCAAAAAACACCGAGGCGGAGATACGCAGATTGAACAGGAAAATGCGCGAAAACGAAAAACTCGTGTCGCGCGAACCGATGACGAAGCTTCTTAACCGCTCGGCTTTACTTACCGTTTCAGCGGAATTTATCGCGCTTGCCGCCAAAAAGAAGCAGAAAGTCGGCGCGATATTTATCGATATAGACTATTTCAAGGAATGTAACGACACTTACGGCCACGCCAAGGGCGACGAGATAATAAAAGAAGTTGCGAGCGTCTGCAAGGACGAAGAGAGTTCTGCCGTTCGTTTTGCGCGTTACGGCGGCGACGAGTTCTTCGGGATAACGAGGGGGCTTACCGACGGCGAAGTCGCGGATATAGCCCGCCGTATTTTACGCCGCGTACGCGATAAGAACATTCCCAACGAAAAGAACCCCAACGGGCATATAATAACTTTATCGGTAGGCATAGTGAACGTCAATATCACAAGTAAGACCGATACGATAATCGAAATAGCCAACTACGCTGACAAGGCGGTATATCACGCGAAAAACGCAGGAAGAAACGTAGCGTATTTTCTAAATTACGACGTAAAGGATATAAGCGGCAAACCTGCGTCTTATTTAAAGCTCGATTTCTGATCGTATCGAAAAGTAGCTGTTTAATAACCGAAACTCTGTATTACTATGAAACTTTTTGAACAATACCGCGGATTGCGGCGTGAAATTTACATATTGTTTTTCGGCAGGATAGTCACCAATCTCGGCAGTATGATCTGGCCGGTGATGACGATGATCTTAAGTCAGAAACTCGGGCTTTCTGCGACCGAAATATCGTTTTTCTTCGTCGTTTCAAGCATAATAATGTTGCCGGCGAGTATTATCGGCGGCAAACTTGCCGATCACGTCAATAAGAAGTGGATAATAGTATTCGGTGACGGAGTAAGCATAATCTGTTTTTTCGTCTGCGCATTTATCCCGCTCGGGATAGGAACTATCGTTATTTTTATCGTCGCGGGCATTTTTCAAAGTATCGAATACCCCGCATACGACGCGTTGTTTGCCGATCTTTCCGCTACAAAAGACAGGGAGCGCGCATACTCGCTCGAATATCTCGGCGGCAACCTCGGTCTCGTTTTATCTCCTACTATAGCAGGTCTTTTATTTAAAGACCACCTGTGGCTGAGCTTTTTGATAAGCGGCGTTTCCATAGCCGTTTCGACGGTACTTATAGCCGTTCTCATCAAGGATATAACGCCCGTGGAAGACGACTCCGAAGAATCGGAATACCAGGAGAAAAAAGAGGGCGTAAGCGTTTTCAAGGTCTTGAAAGAGAACCCGCTTATTATTTTGTATCTTATCGGCGGAACGCTTTACTCCGCCGCGTACGGGCAATACACGTTTATAATGCCGCTCGATATGGCGGCCGTTCACGGTGAGGCGGGCGCGGTCATTTTCGGCACCGTTTCAAGCCTTAACTGCATAACGGTCGTTATCTTCACGCCGATAATAACGAGATTATTCGTGAAAATGCGTGAAACGGGCAAGATGCTGACGGGCAGGTCGCTCATATTTATCGGGTACGTAATGTTTATTCTGTTACTCGGGTTCGTTCCGACCTACTACTTTGCGATGCTCGTTTTTACCTGGGGCGAAATTTTCGACGTAATTGCCGAAGAGCCTTACGTTTCTACGCGTATACCCGCTAGTCACCGCGGACGGATAAACGGTATGATGAGCGTAGTCTATACTGCCATAACGTGCGCCTTCGATCTTTTGGTGGGCGTACTGTACGATAACGCCGGTTCGACCGTCACCTGGATAACCATTCTCGCCGTCAGCGCAATATCGATACTGCTTACTCTTATATTAAAGTCGCGCGACAAAAAGGCGTACCCGAAATTGTATAAGGAAACGTCTTAACTTATCTGTTTTAAAAGTCTGAACGCTGTTTTATCTATATGACCGCAAATGAATTGAAAGCCGTCTGGAAGAAAGAAGAAGATCTCGCTCATATAAAAGGGTGGGATTTTTCGCATATACACGGGCGATACGAAGAGCTCGAGGATACTATCCCTTGGGATTACGACGCTATCGTTAAAGCTGTGCTCAAGCCCGATATGAAACTTCTCGATTACGACACGGGTGGCGGCGAGTATCTTCTTTCGCTTAAACACCCATATAAAAACACTGCGGCGACCGAAGGCTATCCGCCGAACGTTGAGCTGTGTAAAAAAAGACTTTTGCCGCTCGGCATCGACTTAAAAGAGTGTTCCGACGCGGCGCATATACCCTTTTTTGACGGCAGTTTCGATATAATTATCGACCGTCACGGCGACTTTTGCCCGTCGGAAATCAAGCGGCTTATTAAAAGCGGCGGGCTGTTCATAACCCAACAAGTAGGCGCATCAAACGACAGAGATCTCGTAAAAGCCGTTCTTCCCGACGCTCTGCCGCCGTTCCCGAACAACGTTCTTTCCGAGCAGAAAAAGGCGTTTGAAGATCAGGGCTTTGAGATACTAAAAGCCGACGAGGCGTTTTTTCCGATAAGTTTTTACGACGTAGGCGCGTTCGTCTGGTTTGCGCGCATAATCTGTTGGGAGTTTCCCGATTTTTCTGTAGATAATTGTTTCGATCGCTTGCTGAAAATACACGAAACAATCGAGCGCTGCGGTAAGTTTTCGGGGACCGCGCACAGGTTTTTGATAGTTGCGAAAAAGCCTTGATTTTTGTAGGTGAAATATGAACGATATAGATATCAAATTATACGATACGATATTTAAACGCAAGTCTTTTCACTTGTTTTTAAACGTCGGGAACGAAAAGATATCCGATCGGGAGCTTGCCTTGATAGAGCGCGCTTTCAAAGGATTTACTCCGCTTTTTCCCGACGTTAAAACGGCGATAAGGATAGTTCCCGAAAGCGAAACGTCGTGCCGCCGCGGGGCGCAGTATTGCATACTGTTATACAGCGAGAAAAAGGACGGATACCTTCAGAATATCGGCTATCTCGGCGAACAGCTCGACCTATATCTGCCTTCGTTGAATATCGGCGCTCTGTGGTTCGGTCTGGGAAGAACGAAAGAAAAGTCTTTCGACGGGCTCGAATATACTATAATGATAGCTATTCGAAAGATTGACGACGATACCAAATTCCGCAAGGATATGTTGAAAAGTAAACGTAAGCCCGTCGAAGAGATTTGGGAAGGCGAAACGATAGGCGGCGTTACCGACGTGGTGAGATTTGCCCCGAGCGCTTGCAATTCGCAGCCGTGGAAAGTCGTAAACGACGGCAATGATCTGTTCGTATACAGGCGCCAAAAGCCCGGGAAAGTCGGCATTATGCCCGCAAATCTCGTTTCGTATTTCAACAGAATGGATATGGGGATCTTCCTGTGCTTTATGGACTTATGTTTGAAACGTAACGGCAACGAATATATAAGGGAGGCGTTTTGCGACTCGGGTGAATGCGTCGAGGCTACTTTAAACGCCGTATATAGGTCAGATAAATGAATAAACGAGAAGTAATTGAAAAACTTGAACGTCTGCCGCTAAATAGGGACGAATATTGGGTCTGCGCAGGCTCGGCTATGGTGCTTTACGGAATAAGAGCCGAAACGCACGACGTAGACCTCGGCTGCACCGAAAGCGCGGCTGATAAACTTGCGGCGCTCGGCTATAAATTTACTCATACGAGCGACGGGAAAAGATATTTTTTGCTTGAAGGCGATATAGAGATCTTCGAGGATTGGCTGTTCGATACGGTGACGAACGTCGACGGCTTCCCCGTCATCACGATAGACGGGCTTATCGAAATGAAACGATGGCTCGGCAGAGAAAAGGACTTTAAAGACATAGCGCTCATAAACGATTATTTAAAGCGCAATACGACTAAATGAATAGTTTTTGGTGATAATATGAGCTTTTTGGACGAGTATTATAACGTATATGACGAAGATAACAGGCTGTCGTCTCGCCACGGACAGGTGGAATATCTCACTACCGTAAAATACGCTGACGAGTATATTTCAAAATTCGATAATCCGAAAATTGCCGAGATAGGCGCGGGAACGGGAAGATACAGCGTAGCTTACGCAAAGCGCGGATACGACGTTACCGCGGTCGAACCCGTTGAGCATAACCTCGAAATTTTGAGACAAAAACTCGACGGAAGCGAAAAGATATCCGTCTTTTCGGGTAACGCTCTCGATTTATCGTTTTTATCCGATAACTACTTCGACGTGACGTTGATGCTCGGGCCGATGTACCACCTTTTCACGCGTGAAGACAAGATAAAAGCGCTGTCGGAGGCCGTACGCATAACCAAAAGCGGCGGGTTTATATTGGTTGCATACTGCATGAACGAGGCTACGGTCATTCAATACGCTTTCGGTAAAAACAATTTGGATCACGTCCTTGAGGCCGGCCTTTTAACGAAAGACTGGCACTGTAAGAGCGAACCTAAAGAGATATTCGAGCTTGTAAGAACGGAAGATATCTCTTCTTACGACGCCGAAGTTCCCGTTAAAAGGCTAAAACTTATCGCCACCGACGGCGCGACCAATTACCGCCGCGAGGTCATCGACTCAATGGACGACAGCACTTTCAATCTGTGGCTCGCATATCATTTCGCTATCTGCGAAAGACAAGACCTTATAGGGGCTTCGCACCACACTTTGGATATACTTCAAAAGCTGTGATCCTACGGTTTTTGCTCGGTTTTAAGCTGATTTTACTTAATATTGCCGTATTTAGGATAAATTGTCTTGACAAAACGGCGGTTATATAGTAAGATTATCGCGTCGCAAGTTAAATGCGGCGAAAGAATAAATATCGATAATTATTTGTAAAGGATGTTCCTTGCTAACCATCCTTTGTAAAAAACAAGGAGAACAAATGAATAGGATCAAGAGATTGATTTTCGAAACGAAGATCTTATTGCGTAGCGTACCGGGTATATTATTCGGACTGTATCTGGTGGCTCTCGTTCTGATGAATTTGCTTGCAAACAAGAGTATCGTAAACTTACCGTATCTTGCGCTCGATTGCGGCATATTCGTTTCCTGGCTGATATTTTTGGTCATGGACCTTACGACGAAGTATTTCGGGTTGAGAGCTGCCAATATATTAACCGTGATAGGTCTTTTTTTGAACCTTTTATTAAGCCTTATCCTGCTGCTTACGGGAGCCATAGACGGAATGTGGTCGGAGTCTTTCAACTTCGAAGGCTATGAAAATATCGTAAATACCTCGATAAACAATATTTTCAAAGGGAACTGGGCGATAATACTCGGCAGTTCGTTTTCCTTCCTCGTTTCGTCTTTGGTCAATAACTTTTTGAACCATTTTATAGGAAAAACTTTCAAAAAGGACAATTTTATTTCGTTTGCGGTGCGCTCTTACGCCTCGACGTTTATCGGTCAATTCATAGATAATTTTTTGTTTGCGCTTATTATAAGCATAAACCTTTTCGGCTGGACGATCGTTCAATGCGTGGCGTGCGCTTTAACGGGCGCAGTGGTCGAGCTTATATTCGAGATTGTGTTTTCTCCCGTCGGTTACGTATTTATGCGTTCCTGGAAAAGTAGCGGCGTGGGCAGTAAATATTTGAGCTGTTTTAAACAAAGAGAGGAGGAAGAAGAGTAATGAAGGTGCTTATTACGGGAACGTCGAGCGGTATAGGGCTTGCCGCCGCCAAACTGTTTTTGGGGATCGGTCACGAAGTTTACGGTATCGATATAGCCGACTCAGAGATAAATAACGACTTATATCATCATTATAAAGCGGATATTCTAAGCAAGGATCTACCCGATATCGACGGCGTTGAGATACTCGTCAACTGTGCAGGCGTTCAGACGCAAAGCGAGGCCGATATCGATGTAAATTTGAAAGGTACGATAAACGTTACCGAAAAATATGCGTTCAATCATAAGATAAGATCGGTCCTTATCGTTGCCTCGGCAAGCGGAACGACCGGCTCCGAATTCAAAGAATACGCCGCGTCAAAAGGCGGGCTTATAGCTTATTCCAAAAACGTTGCCAAAAGGTTGGCTCCTTTAAACGCTGTTTGCAACAGCTTGTCGCCGGGCGGCGTAGTAACTTCTTTAAACAAACATATTCTGTATAACGATAAGCTGTACGAAGCCGTTAAAAACGAAACGCTTTTGCATAAGTGGGCGAGTGCGGAAGAAATTGCCGAGTGGATATATTTTCTTACCGTCGTCAATAAAAGCGCTACGGGTATAGACGTTATCGTCGATAACGGCGAGGCGATAAATTACAATTTTATCTGGTAAATAACGATAAAAAATTCTGTTTAAATCAATATTTTATACTTATCGACGACGAAATTTATTCGCTCGTCGTTTTTTTATGAAAATTTTTTGAAATTTTTTAAATTTTTTTTTGAAAAACGCTTGACAATATATAATAAAGGGTGTAAGATATAGCCAAAGTTAGCAGTCGAGGCTTGTGAGTGCTAACACTCTTAACGGAGATTTGCCAAAAGATGGAGCTTTCGGAAAGGAAAAAGAAAATTCTTCAATACGTCATCGACGATTATATCCAGACGGCGGTGCCCGTTTCCTCCAAAAGCATTACCGAAAAGCATCTTACTACCGTAAGTTCGGCGACCGTCAGAAGCGAGCTTTCCACTTTGGAAGAGCTCGGTTATCTGTTGCAGCCGCACACGTCTTCGGGGCGCGTGCCGTCGAACGAAGCGTATAAGCTTTACGTCAACGAGCTTATGGTAAAAGAAAAGCTGTCGGAGCGCGAGCTGGAATATATCGAAGAAGCCTTTTTGAACCGTTCCAAAAATATCGACGTCATATTAAAGTCGGCAGCAAAGGTCATTTCGGAGCTTACTCAATATACGTCGGTCGCGCTTTCGGCAAGAGACAGCGAGGAAGTCGTCAGAACGGTCAAGATATTGCGTTTTCGGGAAAACGAAGCTTTACTTATAATCGTTACGGACAATAAGCTATTGAAAGACTCGATCATAACGCTTCCGGACGGCATGACCGACGACGCGGTTGAAGAACTCAACGAGCTTATAAACGAACTCATTTCCGGCAAGACTTTCGGCGAAGTCGGCAAGATAGATCTTGACAAGAGCCTTCGCGAGTTCACCGAATATAAAGAGGTCTTCATCTCCGTTATAAGGGCGCTTAAAGAATACATTTCTACCGGCGGCGAGGTCGTTCTGGAAGGCGAAGACAAAATGTTTTCGCATCCCGAATATTCGGATATCGAGAGCGTAAAAAGTTTGATGAGCGTCGTTACCTCCAAAGATAAGCTCGTGGAGCTTATGTCCGACGACGGTAAAGACATTCAGATAAATATAAAAATAGGGACCGAAGGGTATGACGACCTTCCTTCCGACTGCTCCGTCGTAACGGCGACGTATTCGACGAACGGAGTTAAAATAGGTACCTACGGCGTTATCGGGCCGACGAGAATGGATTATAAAAAGGTCATTTCCGTGCTTGAAAACGTCGGCAAAATATTAGAATCAATTGTATCGAAGTGGTGAAAATGAAAAAGTACAATAAAATGAACGACGTTAAACGTTCCGCTCACGGCGAGCATCGCGCCGAAGAAAAAAACCGCGTTGAGAACGTTTCGGTAGAAAATAACGAAACGGTTGACGAAACGCCCGATTTCGAGGCTTTAAATAAAAGCGAGTCGGTCGGAATGTTGAACGAATACTATTCGCTTATCGAAGAACTCAACAAGACCGTGGCGGAACTTAAAGCCGAGCTCGATAAAGTAAAAGCCGAGGCCGCCGCCAACAAAGACAGTTGGTACAGGACCGCCGCCGAGTTCGAGAACTTCAAAAAAAGAAACGCCGAAACGAGGCAGACGGCTTACTTTGACGGTAAAAAAGACGCCATCAATCTTATGCTCGTTATCGGCGACAGCGTCGACAGGGCTTTATCCGTCGAAATGGACGAAAAGACGCGCGCCGGCGTAACGCTTATCAAAAAGCAGTTTTCGGAGACGCTTGCGGCAATGAACGTCGAAGAGATAGATCCCGTCGGCGAGAAATTCGATCCGGGCGTTGCCGAGGCGATAGCTACTGTCGAAGGCGACGAAAGCCTTTCGGACACCGTTAAAACCGTTTATAAAAAAGGATATCGTTTAAACGGCAAAATGTTGCGATACGCGCAAGTCATCGTTATAAAGTAGTCGCATAAAATTAAAAACGAACAGTCCTTGTTTATAATATAAAATCGATAAAAAATAATAAAATATAAGGAGATATATTATGGGAAAAGTTATTGGTATAGATTTAGGAACGACTAACTCTTGCGTAGCCGTTATGGAAGGCAGCGAACCCGTCGTTATCGCTAACGCCGAAGGTTCGAGGACGACTCCGTCCGTCGTGGGTTTCCAAAAAGACGGTCAGAGGCTCGTAGGTCAGATAGCAAAACGTCAGGCGGTCGCCAACAGCGACAGGACCGTCGTTTCCATCAAAAGACACATGGGCTCCGATTACAAAGTGACCATTGACGACAAGAAATATTCCCCGCAGGAAATTTCCGCAATGATCCTTACCAAACTTAAAAAAGACGCCGAGGCATACCTTGGCGGCACCGTTACCGACGCGGTAATTACCTGCCCCGCTTACTTTACTGACAGTCAGCGTCAGGCAACCAAAGACGCGGGCAAGATCGCGGGACTCAACGTTCTTCGTGTTATAAACGAACCGACGGCTGCGGCTTTAGCGTACGGGCTCGATAAAGACGCCAAGTCGCATAAAGTCATAATCTACGACCTCGGCGGCGGTACGTTCGACGTATCCATTATGGATATCGGCGAGGGCGTGTTCGAAGTTCTTGCCACCAACGGCAACAATATGCTCGGCGGCGACGACTTCGATAAGAAGATCATCGATTATCTCGTCGAGACCTTCAAAAATAAAGAAGGTATCGACCTGTCTAAAGACAAACTCGCCATGCAGAGGCTCAAAGAAGCCGCAGAAAAGGCGAAAATAGAGCTTTCGTCTCTTACGTCGACCAACATCAATATACCGTTTATAACGGCTGTGGGGAGCGACGCAAAGCACATGGACGAAACGCTTACCCGTCAGAAATTCGACGCTCTTACCAAAGATCTCGTCAACGCCACTATGGAGCCTTTGAGAAAGGCTATGGCGGACGCCAAACTTTCTTACAGCGATATCGAAAAGGTCATTCTGGTCGGTGGTTCCACTCGTATCCCCGCCGTTATCGACGCGGTGAGAAACGCTACCGGCAAAGAGCCGTTTAAAGGCATCAACCCCGACGAATGCGTCGCTATCGGCGCGGCTATCCAGGGCGGCGTGCTTTCGGGCGAAGTCAAAGACGTATTGCTTCTCGACGTAACTCCGTTGTCGCTCGGTATAGAAACTCTCGGCGGCGTATTTACAAAACTTATCGACAGAAACACCACTATCCCCGTAAAGAAATCGCAGGTATTCTCGACGGCGGTCGACAATCAGCCGGAAGTCAATATCCACGTCTTGCAGGGTGAACGTCAGTTCGCAAAGGACAACAAGACGCTCGGCAGATTCGATCTTACCGGCATCATGCCCGCTCCGAGAGGCGTACCGCAGATAGAAGTTACCTTCGATATCGACGCCAACGGCATAGTCCACGTTTCGGCTAAAGATCTCGGCACGCAGAAGATGACCGATATCACCATCACGTCGTCTACCAACCTTTCCGAAGCCGATATCGATAAGGCCGTAAAAGAGGCGCAGCAGTACGAGGAAGAGGATAAGAAGAGAAAAGAAGCCGTCGACAACAAGAACCAGCTTGACGGACTTATCTTCTCGATAGAAAAGACTCTTCGCGAAAACGGCGACAAGGTCTCCGAAGAGGACAAAACCAAACTCGAAGACGCCGTTAAATCGGCAAAGGAAGACTTGGCAAGCGACGATAACGACAGAATTAAAGCCGCTACCGAAAAGCTTTCGCAGGAAGCCCAGGGCGTATTCGCTAAGATCTATCAGCAGGCCGCGCAGAATAACGCAGGTCAGGACGCGGGCGCAGACGCTTCTTCCGGTGCCGACGATACCGAATTCCATCAGAGCTGACAGTTTTGCGAAATTTCGGAAACGTAAATAGCTTGATAAAAGCTTAAAAAATTAATCAAATAAATTATAATAGAGCTTTCGGGTGCGGAATCTTTTTCCGTTACCCGAAAACCCGTTAAAAGGCAAAAATGGCTCAGGATTATTATAAAATTTTAGGCGTTGACAGAAAGGCATCGCAGGACGAGATCAAAGCAAGCTATCGTAAACTCGTTAAGCAGTATCACCCCGATCTTCACCCCAACGACGCGGAAGCCGCCGCCAAATTCAAAGAGATAAACGAGGCAAACGAAGTATTGTCCGATCCGAAAAAACGTCAGCAGTACGATTTCGAGTTGGATAACCCGGGCGCGTCCCAAGGTTTCGGCGGGTTCGGCGGAGGAGGAGCGTCCGGTTTCGAGGGTTTCGGCGACATATTCTCCGATATTTTCGGCGGGTTCGGCGGTTCTTCACGTCGAGAATCCAAGCAAAAAGGCGAAGATATCACCATCGAAGTCGAACTTTCCTTCCTTGACGCGGCAAAAGGCTGCAACAAGACTGTCAAATACAACCGTCGCGAGCCGTGTTCTTCGTGCAAGGGTACGGGTGCAAAGGACGGGACCAAGTTTACGACCTGTTCTCGTTGTAAAGGCACGGGCAAGATACAGCGCGTAGTCGGCGGCGGGTTGTTCAGAATGGTCAACGAGACCGTTTGTCCCGATTGCGGCGGCACCGGCAGGAATATAACCGAAAAGTGCGACGTTTGCGGCGGGAAAGGTTACAACGTTTCGAGTACGACGTTTTCTTTCGACGTACCCGCGGGCGCCGATACCAACAGTTATATCGTAAAGCGCGGAATGGGGCACGCGTCCACCCGCGGCGGAGAAACGGGCGATCTTATAGTCGTTTTCAAAGTCACTTCGCACAAGATATTCAAGAGAAAGGATTTCGATCTGTACGTTGAACTGCCGATATCCTATATGACGGCTTGTCTCGGCGGAAAGGTCAAAGTTCCTACGCTCGATAACGCCGTTGATATCGATATCCCCGAAGGAACACAGTCCGGTAGGGTGATAACAGTTCGCGGCAAAGGTATAAAATCGCGCCGCGGCACGGGCAATCTTTACGTTACCGTCACCGTTGAAACGCCTTCAAAACTGTCAAGAACACAAAAAGACCTACTTAAAAAGCTCGAGGCCGAATCCGACGTTCGCCAAACCGCAAAAATGGCGGATTACAAGAAGAACGTCGAGTCGTTATACGGCGTCGATCCTTACGAAAAATAACGTTTGTTTACTTATTACGCGACCGAATTATTTCGGTCGTTTTTTTATGCCCGAAAACCACTGCGAAAACAATTATTACTAAATTAATAATTTTATTTAAAAACGGTTGATAATTTAGTATTTATATGATATAGTAATAAAGGATTTTTATTTGGAGGAAAATTCGATTGAAGACCAAAAGACCTTATCTGATAGTAGTTCTTTCGATAATGCTCGTTGCCTGTCTGGCGATTTTTTGCGCCTGCGAAGACATAACGGCGTTTTTCGAGGGAATATTCCCAACGGAAACTTCGGTGACCGTCGATACGTCCGACGCACCTGATAGTACCGAACCCGAACAATCGGCTCATACGCATAGTTACACCGTCGTTGCCACTACTCAACCGACGTGTGAAACGGCAGGCTCGAAAACTTATGCCTGCTCGTGCGGGCATACGTTTACCGAAACGTTAGACGCACTCGGTCACGACTGGGGCGTATGGACCGTTACTAAAGAGCCCGGTTGCGAAACCACGGGCACGAAAACGCGTACTTGTTCGAGAGACCATAATCACGTCGAAACGTATGTCGTTGCCGCGACCGATCACGATTACGAGTTTTCAAACTACGTCTGGAACGACGATTATACCGCAAAGGCTAAATTCGTATGTACTCACGACGAACTTCACGTCAAATACGAAAATGCCGTCGTGACGAACGAAATTACCGTAAAACCGACGTGCGACACGCCGGGCGTTCGTACTTATTCGGTAGCCGAGGGCGTTTCCAAGACGGAAACCGTTCCGGCGCTCGGTCACGATTACGAAGTGAAGGTCGTCGATCCGACTTGTATCGCGCAGGGTTATACGCTCCACAGCTGTAAAAACTGTACGACTTCTTATACCGACGCTTACACGGCAAAGACCGACCACAGCTGGGATAACGAAGAAGTGACCTGTACCGTCGGAAGGACCTGCTCCGTCTGTCAGACGACGGAAGCGGCGCTCGGCCACGATTACGCCGTTACGGAAACCGCTGCGGACTGTACCACGGCTTTAACGCGCACCTGCACCTGTAAGCGCGCGGGCTGTAACGATACTTATACCGACGTTATCGGAGCGCCTTTAGGTCATAACGAAGTAAACGCCGATGCCGTTCTCGTCGCTACCGACGTTCCCTGTCAATTCGTACACGGCTACGTCTGCGCTACCTGTGGCGTGACCGTTACCGAAGGCCGTCCGACCGAGTTCATGCATAGTTACGTTGCGAACGTAACGTCCGATCCGACCTGCGTAGCTACGGGCACCAAGACGCTTACTTGTTCGAATCCGAACTGTACGGCCACGACCACCGAGGCAATCGCCGTCGACACGATAAACGGTCACGATTGGATACAGGGCGAAACCGTAGGTAATATCGTTAATTATTCGTGCGATCGTTGTTCTGAAACGAAGACCGTCATCGACGCGTCTGCTTCTACGACCGCCAACGTTAGCGCCGCCGATCTTTCTGAAGCAGGCGAAGTCAAGCTCGAAAAAGCGTCTTTGTCACTCGACGACACGACTATGGGGCTTTTGGATAGCGACAACGTAACGCTTACCGCCGACACGCTCTCGGGCGAAACTCTTGAAGAAGTCAAGAGCACTCTTGACGAACAGACTTTATCTCAGCTCGGAAATTCCGAAATATACAATTTCACGATGCTAAACGGCGATCAGACCATTACCGATTTCAACGGCGGTAAGGTCACCGTTACCATACCTTACGATCCGGGCGACGAAGACGTCGACAGCATCGCTATCTGGTACATAAGCGGCGGCGATCTCGTTTCCATCGAAGCTACTTACGCGAATAATTTCGTCACGTTCGAGACCGAGCACTTCTCTTATTATACTGTCACGCGCCTTACGCCGAAGGAACGCTGCGCGCTCTACGGTCACAATTACGCTTCGAGCGAAGTTGCCGGCTCCTGCACGACCGACGGCTATACGATGAATATTTGCTTAAGATGCGGCTATTCCGAAAAGACCGTTACGAGCACCGCGCAAGGTCATAGCTACGTTGAGAGCGTAACGGCCGCCACCTGCACGACTAACGGCAATATTCTTTACGTTTGCGAAGTTTGTTCGCACACATATCGCCGCACGTTGCAGGCGACGGGGCATAACTGGACTTTGTCCGAGACCGTAGCCGCTACATGCGAAGAAAGCGGCTCGGAAACCTACGTTTGCACGCGTTGCGAATCTTCCTATACCACTTTGTACGAACCGCTCCGTCACGATTACGTGAAGACGGTCGTTCTTCCCACCTGCGAATCGGCGGGCTATTCCGAATACACCTGCCTGCGCTGTCAGAACACTTATCGCGACGAGATGACCGCTCCTTTAGGTCACGATTACGGCGTTATGTGGACGTGGGCGGAAGATCATTCTGCCGCTACGGCCGTATTCACCTGCTCCAACGACGAAACCCATAATTTCACTCTGACGGCTACCGTTGCGGCGACTTCGCTTTCCGCTTCAATCAATAATCACGGCGGCACCGTCTATACCGCGTCCGTCGTTTATAACGGCGACACTTATACCGACCGTTACGTTATGATGAACGGCGCCGAACACGATTTCTCGGGCGACTGGGAATACGACGGCGTCTATCATTGGCATACCTGTATATGCGGCGTCAGATCCGATCGCGTCGAGCATACTTTCGAGCTTATAGATACGACTGCCGCGACTTGCGTTGCTTACGGCGAAGAAGTCTATAAATGCCTTTGCGGAGCCGAAAAACGCGTTTCGCTCGCGCCTACGGGTGTACATAACTACGTTGACGGCGTTTGTACCGTCTGCGGCGCAGAAGAAAGACCTGACGGCGATTGCCTGCATTCAAGAGGCGGCTTTGACGTTACTATCGACCTTTCCGATTACGGTTTCTGCAAGAATTACCTTGCGTTAAAGCGTTGCTATGATTGCGGCAAACTATTCGTTCTCGACGTTTATACTTTCTTTTATGCAATTACTTTAAACTCGCTTAACGGCGATTTTGAAGTTTTAAATAGCAATGAAAGTTATGAAAATGATTATCGTTACGAAGAAGTGACCGTCAGATGCAAAGATTGCGGAATGATCTTGCATTTATACCTTGGTGCGACTAAAGATTTCTGCGGCATGACTATATCGTGCGAAATGGAGATTCTTGGTGATAACGACGCAGTCATTCTTTCGCTGAACGGCCTTAACGTTCTTGAAAATCATAACCATTCTATCGGAAGCGTTTCCGACGACAATATACCCGAAGAACTTATCGAACGTACTTTTGATCTTTCCGGATTGAACGGTTGTTGCGGCGGTCAGCTCAAATACTACGTTTGCCGTTACTGCGGTAAGGTGCTCGACTTTGAAGAAGACGAACAGTTGACGTCTTCCTTAAACTGCAAATTCGAACAATTTACCGATAATTATATCGATGAAAACGGCGTCTTCCATCAAACGGGCGGTATGCGTTGTTCGGTTTGCGGACTTACGATAGTTGGCGAAATGCTTGAAAACGTTCTTGACGATCACTGCTATTTAAGACGTAACGTCCTGTCTTTCGACATTATATATAATAGTGAAACGCTTCTGTCCTGCGATTATAATATGAATTATTCGCAAAATCTCGATATCGAGCACGATTTCACAGAGACCGTAACGCTCCTCGGCGACAGCTGTACCGACGGTTACGTCATTAAATATACCTGCGAAAATTGCGGTGCGACGTATTACGAAGTGGGCGATGACCACGTTACCAGATATAATTATATATACTTGTCCGACTACGGCGCTTGCGATAACGCATATATTTCCGTAAGATCTTGTCCTTGCGGTGAAGTGGTTTATGAGGTCTATTTCCGCGGTTGCACTATAAACCCCCCCGATTCGAGTTCGAGCTGGTATGATCCGGGTTCTTACTACGAATCGACAACGGCTTACGAATCAGCTACGGCAGGCGAATCTACTGCGGCATACGATTCTTATTGGCAGCCCGAAATACCCGAAGAACCTACGCCTTAT
This sequence comes from Clostridia bacterium, assembly GCA_017616695.1. Lineage (GTDB taxonomy): Bacteria > Bacillota > Clostridia > Christensenellales > Borkfalkiaceae > UBA4636. The sequence goes on from JAFZXN010000062.1 coordinate 17,712, forward strand.
TATCACGGTCCCGTAATGTCGTCAAATCGCGTTTATACGGATAACGACGGTATAACGCACAAAGTCGTTGAAAGAACTTGTACTCTCTGCGGCCTCGTATATAAAACCGATAGTTATACCATAACCGACGGTTGCGCAACGTATAATTATACGATACATTCCGTCAAGATTGGCGAGTTCGACGAATCTTACACCGTTTGCAACGCCGATTGGAATCACGATTTCGAAGTTAGCGTTGTTCCTTCGGGCGATAATTATATTATAAGCGTCATTTGTTCTTGCGGAGAAAGCGATGAATATATTTACACAAAGCCCGAACTTATCGTAAGCGAAACGGCTCAGCTCGTTGATTATAATGGAACGTATTATTACGATTTCGAGTTTACGCCCGATACGACAAATATTTACACTATCGAATCGTTCTCAAACTCGGATACGTACGTAACGCTCTATGCACGTAACGGCTCCGCGCTCGATCAATTATCTTCAAACGACGATTCGGAAAATGATTGCAACTTTATGCTATCTTACACGCTGAACGCAGGAACTACCTACGTTTACAGGATACGCTTCTTAAGTAGTTCAAACAGCGGTTCCATTCCTTATACCCTCGTTCGCGGTGGCGGTTCTTCGCTCGGCGGTCATTACGGACATAGCGGCGGTTACAGCACAAATACCGTTAACTTGCTCGCCGAAGGCTCTGCTTCTTGCGAAGACGGTGTGTTCAACGTCGGATATTGTACCGCTTGCGGTAAAATATTGAATTTGTCCGTTTCATACGAGCATTATAAGACGCAAGTTAATTATAATCTTGCCGATTACGGTGCTTGTGACGGCAGAGTACGCGTTTACGGTTGCCTTTGCGGTTCGTCAATAGGTGACTTGAATATCGGTTATATTAATTGTAGCTTTAATTATAGTGAAGATGAATATATTGACGATAACGGCGTCACTCATTATCTTGAGGTCGGAACTTGTCGCAATTGCGGATTACAACGGATAACCGACGGATATACAATCACCGAAGGTTGTCAACGTTCCGAATATGCGACGATTAAGATAGTTATCGGTGATCTCGTCTTAGTGGGTGAATCCACTTATATTAATTGGACGCACGATTTCGCAGTTAGCGTTGTTCCTTCGGGCGATAATTATATTATAAGCGTCATTTGTTCTTCGTGCGGAGAAAGCGATGAATATATTTACACAATGCCCGAACTTATCGTAAGCAATACGGCTCAACTCGATGATCACAACGGAACGTATTATTACGATTTTGAGTTTACGCCCGATACGACAAATATTTATACTATCGAATCGTTTTCAAACTCGGATACGTACGTAACGCTCTATGCACGTAACGGCTCTGCGCTCGATCAATTATCTTCAAACGACGATTCGGGTAATAATAGCAACTTTATGCTATCTTACACGCTGAACGCAGGAATTACCTACGTTTACAGGATACGCTTCTATCATAGTTCAAACAGCGGTTCCATTCCTTATGCCCTCGTTCGCGGTGGCGGTTCTTCGCTTAATGCCGGCGGTCATGACGGACATAGCGGCGGTTACAGCACAAATACCGTTAACTTGCTCGCCGAAGGCTCTACTTCTTGCGAAGACGGTGTATTCAACGTCAGATATTGCACCGTTTGTGGTAAAATATTGAATTTGTCCGTTTCATACGAGCATTATATGACGCAAGTTAATTATAATCTTGCCGATTACGGTTCGGCTTGCGGCGGTTATATTTACGTTTATGAATGTGCTTGCGGAGAGGTCGTTTCCGATTATTCAACTAATTTCGGTGGTCATAATACATATTGGACGTCGAATTCGTACGTTGACGAAAACGGCGTAGATCATTACGTGGAAGCCTGCACCTGTAATAACTGCGGTTTGCGCTTCCAGACTGACTCTTATTACGTGTATGACGACGATAATTGTATGGAATACTATTATACGGCGTTTACGCTCAACGTGGGGGCTAACCTTGTCGTTTCAGGTAAAAGAACTACGAGTGAACCCAATCACGATTACGAGTACAGCTACGTTTTCGATAACGGAGGGACTTCCTGTACCGACGGCGTTACTATCATTATGACCTGTCGCCGTTGCGAATATACCACAAGCTATCACAGGAACTATCACGAACAGATCGAGATCGAACGCATAGCCCTTTCGGATCTTGGCAGCGACTGCGGCGGATACGCGTCCTTGTATTCCTGCCCGTGCGGTTTGTATAATTCCATTTATATAGATAACGCCGATTGCGATTTCAATAGGAGCTCACTAAGCTTATGGATCCAAGATACCGTCAGAAGCGGCGACGGAACGCTTAATGATTCGTATTATTATTCCGGTGCTTATATGTATTCTTGCGCAGTTACCGATCCCGAGCCGTGCGGGTTCAGAATAAGGTATGCTTATTATTACCTTGCCGACGCCGAGACCTGCCGCGTGTACCAATATCAGACTTGGCAATTCGGTTACGATCCTTCTATCGATACTTGTTTACGCGAGATAACTTTCCGTACCGGTAATTATTATACTTATCACGCCGAATATTCCGACAGAACGACTACGACGACGGAAAACGGTTTGACTACCGAAACTCTCCACCGTCAATGCAACGTTTGCGGCAGCTACGTCGAAACCACGAAAACGTACAACGCCGATAATGATCTTATTTATGATGAGTATACCCGCGTAAATAATCTTAATAACGCAAGTGATAAGTATTATCATACATTGAACGATTATACTTACGTTGCGCCTTACGGTACGAACAGTTATAGATATCTTGAAGAATATACTTACTCCGACGGCTCGACGTATTGTAACGAATATGCCTACACTCATATTAATGGTTATGAGTATATAGTATATTCATATCGGAACGAATATAATAATTATTATCGTCACGATTATACTTACAGCTTCGAAAACGGGTGTACCCGGACCGATACGTACAATAATAACGGAACTGTAACCGTTACGACGAACTCGTGCCATAAGACTTCGTCGAATACCAATTATTCGGCATATTGTACGCAGGACGGCGTGAGAACCACTCGCTGTTACGTCTGCGAACAGATTTTGAGCCAAACTGCCGTTTCGCCGCGCGGTCATAACTGGGTTCGTATATCAGACGGCGATTATATTTGTTCTCGTTGCGGCTTGAGAAACGCCGTTGGCGTTAACGGTTCAGTAATTCTCGAGGATATGACCGAAGATAACGAGGATTATTACGTCGTCGGTTATTACAACTCAACGTACGTTCAGTTTATGTATTACGTGTCTTTGGCGCTTCACGAGGCGGGCGAAGACGGTAACGACGAGGTGATACTTGACGGCATAACCATTACCGCCATCAGATCGCCGAGAGCGTTTACCTTCTCGAAAGCCGAAGTGAAAGCCGCCGCCGAAGCGCTCGGGTATTACGAAGACGATTACGACGTACGCTTTACGTTCGTTCCCGTCGGTGCAGACGGCTCGTTCGATTACGCCATAACGCTTACAGACGAAAATAAGAATTACGAAGTATCGGAAGACGGTACGATCGTAGTCGAGGTCTTGCCTTACAAAAATACTATGATAAAGCTTACTTGCGAATCCGCAGGTACCTGGACCGTGACTTCGGTATCTGACTCCGATACGTACGGTTATCTGTATGACGATAATAAACGCGAAATATTGTCAAATGACGACGGCGGCAATAACAATAATTTCCGTTTGTCTTTCAACGTTAAAGCGGGCGAAACGTATTATATCGGCGTTCGTTACTATAATTCCTCTAATAGCGGTTTTATCCCCGTATCGTTTACCTTTACCCCTGCCGAATGATCGTATTTAACGGTTATCTAAGCAAATGAAAACTCCCGCATGCTATCGGTCATCCGAAAGTGTGCGGGAGCTTTTATATTTCAGATCATTGTTATATCAGTTCGTAAAGCTTTTTCTTGTTGTGATCGTTTATTTTGCCGTTTATCGAAATCCCGTCGTCATTGTAAACGACGTCTACTGCCGCCGAGATCTCTTCTATTCTTCTGACGGTGGGCGACTTTTCGTACGGCAATACTATCGAATAATCCGAAATTTCGCCGAACAGGTTTTTATAGACAGTTTCTTTCAATTGGTCAATTCCTATCTGATTTTTTGCCGAAATTTTCAGATATTCCTTATTTGCAAAGCCGCTTGCATAAAGGTCGCATTTATTGAGGACGTACGTTCTGTTTGAGGAGGCCCCGATCTCGTCGAGTATCTTGTCCGTGACGGCGCGTTGCGCGTCGAAATCGTCGCTTATATCGGATACGCAAAGGATAAGGTCGGCTGTTTTTGCGGCTTCCAGCGTCGATTTAAAGGCTTCTACGAGGCTTTCCGGAAGATCGGTTATAAATCCCACGGTGTCGATAAATATTACTTTTTCGTTAAAAATACGGCAATATCTTGCCGAAGGATCGAGCGTAACGAATACGGCGTCCTCTTGTTTAAGATCGCTGTCAGTAATAAGGTTTATAAGCGTCGATTTGCCTACGTTCGTATATCCGACGACGGCAACAGTCTTTACGGCGTTTTTACGGCGTCTCGCGCCCGAAAGCTTTTGCCGCGCCGATATCTCTTTGAGCTTTTTTTCGAGAAAGTTTATTCTTCCTCTTATATAACGTCTGTCCGTTTCGAGCTTCGTTTCACCCGGGCCCGTCGTTCCTATTCCGCCGCCTTGGCGGGATAAGCTGTCTCCTTTTCCTTTAAGGCGAGGATAAAGATATTTAAGTTGTGCAAGTTCTACAAGCACCTTACCTTCGTTAGAAGTCGCTCGGCGGGCGAATATCTCGAGTATAAGATTGGTCTTCGTTATTACCGTGCAGCCGACTATATCCGCGATATTGAGCGTTTGAGAAGGCGACAGCTCGCCGTTATATATGACCGTCTCCGCGTTTTTCTCTTTTACCGTTTCAGCTATCTCGTAAAGTTTTCCTTTTCCTATGACCGTAGCGGGGTTGGGGCGTAGAACGAGTTTATTGAAACAAGCTACTATATTTGAATCGGTCGCGTCGCATAAAGAGGCGATCTCTTCGTATTTTTTAACTGCGTCTTCACCTTCGAAATAGGCGTTTATTATAATTACGTTTATCATAAAAACTTTTAAAATCGATTATATTATCTTGAATTTTTTAAAATATTACAAAATTATTCTTCGTCGTCTTCTTGCTTTAAAACTATCTTTTGAATAGCGGCTTTTCTTATGTCGTCGCTAATTGCCGCATAGTGCCGTTTCGTCGTATTTATGTCTTTATGCCCGAGATAATCGGCAACGACGTAAATATCTGCCGTCTCGCGATAAAGTTTGGTGCCGAACGTCGAGCGCAGTTTATGCGGCGTAATGTTTTTTAACGGCGTTACTTTTTTGGCGTATTTTTTTACGAGATTTTCAACGGCCCTTACACTTATTCTTTTGTTTTGGAGCGATACGAACAAAGCTTTTTCGTCGGGCTTTAACTGCGGCAATTTTCCGCGATGATCGAGCCATATTAATAAAGCTTCTTTTACTTCGTCGGTAAAATACAATATCGTTCTGTTACCGCCCTTTCTGGTGACGACGAAACTGTTGTTATCGAGGAATATATCGTCCGTATTAAGCCCTACGAGCTCGCTTATTCGTATGCCCGTTCCGAGAAACAGCGTTAAAAGCGCAACGTCTCTTACCGACGTATTTTTGACGTACGCAAGTTGGTGAGGCGACAGACCTTTTCCCGTTTCAGCCGTATCCAAAAGCTCCTTGATTTCGTCGTTTTCAAGCCTTATTATCTCTTTTTCATGCAGTTTCGGTGCAGTTACCTTTGCCGCGACGTTTGCTACGATCTTATCTTTATTGAAAAAATATCTGTACATCGAGCGTATGGACGCAAGCTTCCTTGCTTTGGCTTTTTCGTTGCAGACGTGGTGCTTTCCGTTATAGTCGAAGCTCGAAACGTAGCTTAAAAACCTTTCAATGTCGGTAGAGGTTATTTCGTTGAGAATTTCTATCTGCATTTTCTTTACTTCAACGTTATATTTCGCTTGGATAAACGTAAAAAATATTTCGAGATCCATCGCGTAATTTAACCTTGTAAGGGGCGAAGTCACGTCC
>JAFZXN010000063.1 GCA_017616695.1 Clostridia bacterium
GCGGTCGTTAAGTAATTATATATAATATATAAGGTCGAGCGCCCTGACGGTCGCCGAACGAAATATTATAATTATTTTTTATCCGCAATTTATATATATGCCGAACGGCGCGCCGCCGAAGGCTTGCAGGCGGCAATAGCGTCGTACGACCGAGCCTGAAAATTATTAATTGTTAATTGCTAATTGATATAAACACCTTATTAAGTGAGTAATTAAAATGACCAGATATCTGATAAATCGATTGATACGAGGCTTCTTTTCGATAATCGCCGTGGTGGCGATAATTATGATACTTGTTTATTCGGCTCTAAACAGGGATCTGATTTTTGCGGCAGATCCTATGTTTTCACGTCTTGCCGGTAATAATAAGACCATATATAAATATCAGCGTTGGGAAGAATACGGTTATATAGACTATGTTCCTTATGCGGATTGGTTGACCGAACTTATCAAAAACGGCGAGATCACAAGCGAAAAAGCTACAGAAGTGGGCTCTTTCGGTTCTGACGTAAACGGCAAAGACGATACCCCCGCCGTAAAAGAATACGTAGATAAATTTTACGCATATTACCAATCAAACGGTTACACCATAAAAAGGCTCAAAGCAAGTAATAAAAACGGTTACCAACAACTGTTCGCTTATAAAGATATTCCCATTTTCACTCGTATGTGGAATTTCTTTTCAAAAGTCATAAGTATTGACAATATCCATTACGCCGAAGAGGTCACGGGAGAGCGCGGCATTACTTTTACGCTCTTCGACCCCGTTTACGGCGGCAATGTTTTTTCGCCTGCGATAATAGGCAACGGCACGAAATATAAATATCTTTTATACTTCGACAACAAGTTCCCCTTTATCCATCAGAATTTAATCACGATAAATTTAGGTAAAGCATATACGGAGCAAAAAGGCGTCGACGTATGGAATAAAATGACGAACATACAGGGCAATCAAGAAAAAACCAACGTCATTTATCCGACAGGACTTGAAGAATTAAGCGCGGATAATCTGCATTCCGCCACTTACGTTAAAGGTTCTCTTAATTCAAACCCGATATATTTGGATAGGTATACCGACGACTATACGAACGTTTCGCTCAACAAAGACGGCTTGTCCGCAATGGGTTACTCCTTCCTTATCGGTATACTTTCCGTAGTACTCGCATATTTGCTCGGTATCCCCCTCGGGATATTCATGGCAAGGCATAAAGACGGCGTGATCGATAAGATAGGTACCTTCTATATCATCTTTATCATAGCAGTTCCTTCGCTTGCGTATATCTTTATCTTCAGAGCGATAGGCGGCGCGTTCGGACTTCCCATAACCTTCGACACGACAGCCATAAAGACCACGATGTACATATTGCCGATAGTTTCGTTGGCTCTACCGTCGGTCGCCGGACTTATGAAATGGCTGCGCCGATATATGATAGACCAATCCAACGCCGACTACGTCAAGTTCGCGCGAAGCGAAGGTCTTTCGGAAAACGAGATATTCCGTAAGCATATCTTAAAGAACGCGGCTATCCCCATCATTCACGGTATACCGGGAGCCATTCTCGGTTCACTCGTCGGCGCGCTCATAACCGAAAGTGTTTACGTCGTTCCCGGCACAGGTCGCTTACTTACCGAAGCCATTTCTACTTACGATAACGCAGTTATAGTAGGCGTCGCAATGTTCTACGCGGTACTGTCCGTCGTTTCGATAATACTCGGCGACGTACTCATGGCAATGATAGATCCGAGGATCTCGTTCTCGTCGAAAGGGAGGTAAACTATGGAAGAAAAATTGGTAAATTTATCGGAATTCGGTCTTTCGGACGAAGAACTTTTTACGAAAGTCGACCACAATATGCTCGAATCGGAAAAGATAACCGCTCCGAGATATTCTTATTGGAAATCGGTTTTCAGAGTTTTCTTTAAAAAGAAAATCAACATAATCATTCTTTTGTTCTTCTTCGCCGTTATAGTATTTGCTTACGTTTACCCGATGTTTTCCGGTTACGATCCATTCGCAAATATACTTGATCCTACGGCAAAGCATCTTACTCCCTCTCAGGCAATAGCAAAATTCGGGTTTAATATCCATACCATTTTCGGTATGGGTTCTTCCGGCGAATCGACGTTCGACGCAGTCTGGGAAGGTTCGAGGATATCCATTTCGCTGGCGTTCGTTTGCGCGGCGATAAATATGACCGTTGGCGTTATCATCGGCGCTATCTGGGGTTTTTCCAGAAAGGTCGATATCGTAATGATGGAAATATTCAATATCATCGGTAACATTCCGTACATACTTATTATTTCAGTACTCGTTCTCATACTTTCGGCAAGTTTCTGGGCAATGGTGCTCGCCCTTACCATAACGGGTTGGCTTGCCATCGCCTACTTTATAAGGACGCAGGTCATTATAATCCGCGACAGGGAATATAACTTGGCGTCGCGCTGTCTGGGAACGCCAATACTCCGCTTGACGTTAAGAAATATTCTTCCGTTTATGACGAGCGTTATCGTTACGCTTATAGCTACCGAAATACCGACGTACATTTCTTACGAAGTTTATCTTGCGTATATCGGTATCGGTCTTGATGAAATGTCTCTCGGCCGACTGATTTATGATGCGCAAGGCGCAATGGTCACGCCCGGTTGGGAGTATGAATTCTGGTTCCCCGTGGCGATCTCCGCTATTATCGCGATCGTCCTCTACGTCGTAGGTCAGAACCTCGGCGACGCGTCCGATCCGCGCACGCATATGTGATGAGGTGACGTTATGGCAGAAAACGATAAAAAAGTATTACTTTCGGTCAAAGACCTCGAAGTCAAATTCCGCGTCCGCGACCGTGTATTGACGGCTATAAGAGGCATTTCCCTCGATATCTACGAAAACGAATCGATAGCTATAGTCGGCGAGTCGGGCTCGGGCAAATCGGTCTTTACCAAGACTTTTGCGGGTATGCTCGACAGCAACGGCTTTATTTCTAACGGCAGTATAGTCTTCGACGACGACGAACTTGCCGCCACCGAAACGTCTTACGACGATAAGGTCAAAAAGCGCGTCGCTAAAGTCGCCGCCATCATCGATAAGTATTCGGCATATTCTTTCGGCAGCGCTTACTACAACGAGATAGAGGCTTTAAAAAGCGATTACGATGCAAAAGCCACCATCGACGCCGATAAGCAGCAGGAATACGAAGAAAAGCTCAACGATCTTTTATTCCGCCGCACGGAAGCCTTCAACCTTAAACAGACGCTCGATTCGAGAAAGGAAAAAGATAAGTTAAAAGAAACTTCGGCGCTCATATCCTCTTTGGATAAAGAGATAAAAGATCTCAAAAATACGATAAAAGCCGAGACCGTCGCCCATAAGAACGCGCTTAAAGCCGACACGGCTTACAACGAAAGCTACAACGCTAAACTTGCGGAACTTAAAGCTAAATACGACGAAGCCGTAAAAGCGCCCGTAACCGACGAGATGCGTGAAAGAAACCTCGTCCTTGCCAAAGAATTTTACTTGTCCTGCGGGCGTTTCAATATGGCAAGAAGAATGCGCTCCATAATACGCCTTTTGAAAGTCTTCAAACAGGCGTTCAAAGAGGGCGTGGACATCGACGACGATAAAACGCGTAACGACCTTTTCGACAAAGTCGCCTTCCGCGTAAAATATCTTTCCGAAACGGAAGATAAACTCATCGGCAGATGTATTCTGAACCTTGCCAAGATCCAGTACCCCAAAGACTGGTCCAAGATCCGCGGCGCAAAGATAGCTACCATTTTCCAGGACCCGATGACGTCCTTGAACCCGATCATAACCATCGGTAAGCAGATATCTTCGATAATCATCAAGCACCAGCACTGCTCCGAGATAGAGGCAAGAGAAAGAGCCATTACCTTGATGAAAAAGGTCGGTATCCCCAACGCCGAAAACCGTTACGACGATTATCCCTTCCAGTATTCCGGCGGTATGAGACAGCGTATCGTTATAGCTATCGCCCTCTCGTGCCAGCCCAAGATACTTATCTGCGACGAGCCGACCACCGCGCTCGACGTTACCATTCAGGCGCAGATAATAAGGCTTATCAAGTCCTTACAGAAGGAATTCAATTACACTATCGTATTCATTACGCACGACCTCGGCGTCGTTGCGAACGTTGCGGACAGAGTCGCCGTTTTGTACGCGGGGCAAGCTATAGAGGTTGGTACGGTCGAAGAAGTCTTCTACGATCCGCGTCACCCCTACACCTGGGCGCTTCTATCTTCGCTCCCGCAGCTCGCGCAAAGGAACACCAAACTCTTCTCGATATCGGGTACGCCGCCTTCACTTTACAATAAGATCGTAGGCGATCCGTTCGCTCCGAGAAACGAATACTGTCTTAAGGTCGACACTTTGAAAGAGCCGCCTATGTTCAAGGTCTCCGAAACGCACTACGCCAAAACCTGGCTTTTGGATCCGCGCGCTCCCAAGGTGGAAAAACCCGAGATCATAAAAGACATTCACGAAAAACTTATCAAGGCGTTCAATATACGGCCGCAGTGAGGTAGAAATGTTTGATTTTTTAAAGAAGAAAAAACAGAATAATAAAGTTGAACTTTCGCCCACCGCGTCGCATATCCCCGAAAAAGGCCCTATCGACGAGGCGACCGGCAAAGAAGTTCTGCTTTCCGTTAAGAACGTCGATATCACCTTCGGTAAAGGCGATAAGGCGGTAAGGGCCGTCAAAAACGCGTCTTTCGATATCTATAAGGGCGAAACGTTTTCGCTCGTCGGCGAGTCCGGCTCGGGCAAAACGACTATCGGCAGAGCAGTTATAAGAGTTAATCCTTGCGCTTCCGGTGAAATACTCTATAAAGGCGTAAGGATCTCCGGCAAGATACCCCACTCTCTCGACCGCGAAGTCATAAGAAACGTGCAAATGGTCTTCCAGGACCCCGCTACGTCGCTCAACGAACGCGCTACGGTCGACTACATAGTTTCCGAAGGGCTTTACAACTTCCACCTTTTCGACAACGAGGCCGACAGGGTGGCAAAAGTCGAAAATATGATAAACGAGGTCGGGCTTTTACCCGAACACCTTACCCGTTATCCGCACGAGTTTTCGGGCGGGCAGCGTCAACGTATCGGGCTTGCGAGAGCTATGATAATGGAGCCGGAACTCGTCGTTGCCGACGAACCTATCTCCGCGCTTGACGTTTCCATAAGAGCGCAGGTACTCAATCTTTTAAAAAAGTTCCAGAACGAAAGACAGGTAACTTACCTTTTCATAGCGCACGACCTTTCGATAGTCAGATTCATTTCCGACAGGATAGGCGTTATCTATAAGGGCGATATAGTCGAGGTCGCGGAAGCGGAAGAACTGTTCAATTACCCGCTCCATCCTTACACCCGTTCGCTCATATCGGCCATCCCGATACCCGATCCCAAGCTCGAAAAGAACAAGATATTGTTTACTTACGATCCTTCCGTTCACGATTACAGCGAAGACAAGCCGCACATGGAAGATATCGGCAACAACCACTTCGTTTACGGTAACGACAAAGAACTTGCCGAGTACAGAGAGCTGCGCGCCAAAAACGAACCGCTCGTTTCCGTCAATATCGGAACTATGGAAGAGGCCCGCGAAGGCGAAAAATTGCAGGACGATAATATCGCAAGAGAATCTATCCTCGATACGCCTATACACGATACCGGCAACGTCTGGTATTCGGTCGGCACGTTCTTTTTACCCGTCATCGGCATCGTCGGTTGGAAACTGTTCAAAAAGTTCAACTATATGCGCAACTATAAAGCGTGCAAAAAAGGCAGCTTAATCGGGTTTATCACCCGCGGCGCTATCGTCGCGCTTTTCTCCCTCGCGCTTTTGATCTCGATATTGTAACTTTTTCATGAACGGCAAAAATGCGTTTTTGCCGTTCATTTTATTATCGGGCAAATTTGTGCTTACATACCCGAGTTTAAGGCGAAAAACGCGCGTTTACGCGCTTATAGGCGGACTTATTACTTAAACCCCCTTCGCCCGCGGCTTATGAAAACGCCATACCGACGGAATTTCCCGTCACGGCAAAAAAAGCAATATGAAAAGATACAACGTTGAACCGAAACCGGTAAAAAACATCGAAATAAGCGATAAGCATATCCCTTTGAGGATAGCCATACTTATCATCGCCATAGTCGTGGGCGTCGGCGCGATCGGCTACGGCGTTTTCAGCGCGCTCACCATGCCGAAAGGTTGGAGAAATATCGTCGTCAGTACGTCGGATACAAACTGCGGCGCGGAATTTACCTTTTCTTACGACCTCGGCGGCGACGGAAACGATCCGACCGCGCAGTACCGCGTGCTTACTTCCGTCTATTCTGACGCCTGCGTGAGCGCTTACAAGCTCTTCAACGAGGCGGAAACGTTTGAAAACGTCGTCAACGTCAAGTATATAAACGAACACCCGAATACGCGTATCAAAGTCGACGAAAAGCTCTATAACGCCCTGTATACGATGGCTTACGGCGGAAGACTTTTATATCTCGCGCCGTATTACGGTTATTACAGCCAGATGTTTTTCAGTAACTACGACGTGGAGGCGGGATATTTCGATCCCACGACGAACGCAGAGCTGAAAGACCTTTACGAGCGGATATTCCCGTTCGTTTCGAGCGCGACGCACGTCATTTTGCAGTTTTACGACGGCACGAACGAGATAATGCTCCACGTTTCCGACGAGTACGCCGCGTTCGCCGAACAAAACGACATCGACGCGTTTATCGGCTTCGGGTGGACTAAAAACGCATTCGTCGCCGATTATCTGGCGGAAACTATAATAAGTAGCGGCTATACTTACGGATATATCGCCTGCAAAGACGGATTTTTCCGCGGGCTCGGCGACCGCGATTACAATTTACGGCTGTACACTATGAAGGATAAAGTCGTTTATATCGCCTGCTCGGCACAGCTTAAAGGAAAGTGTGCCTCCGTTCAGATGCGAGCGTTCCCGCTGACCTCTCCCGATTATAATTATTACGTTTTCGACAGCGGCAGAGTCGTTACGCCGTATATCGCCGCCGACGGGACGAGTAAAGCCTCGTGCGACTGCCTCGTGGCGTATTCCGAGAACGTCGGTTGCGGCAAGTTAGCCGTTAATATCGCCGACTCTTATATAGCCGACGCCGTCGACGAGACCGCGCTCAACGCCCTTAAAAACGATCGTATCTACAGCGTTTATCAAAGCGCCGAAATAGTTAGTAAAAACGATCCTTTGCTTTCTTTGACCGACGTGATCGCGACCGGAACGCTCACCGTCACCGTCAGGGATTTTTAAGATATCGCATAAAAAAGTGCCGTTGCAAGTTGAGCTTTGTCAACTTACAACGGCACTTTTTCGTTGCCCTAAAATATCAGGCGTTTTTCAATATATTCATCTCTTCTTCGGTAAGCTTTATGTCCGCGCCGCGAAGATTGGCTACTATATGTTCGGGCTTTGAGGACGAAAACAAAGGTATGACGCGCGTTTCGCCCGTTATATGTAAATTGGTAAGATACGCGACCACGAGCGCGCTGTTAGACACGCCCTTTTCCCTTGCCATTTCAACTAAAACGTCGTAACGCTTGCCGACGATGTAACCGTCGCCGAATTTTTCGGGAGCTTCGTACCCTCCGCCCAAAAGACACGAGTACGCAACGAGCGGGGTGTTAGTGGCTTTAAGATAACGCAATCGCTCTCTGTCGGTATACTCGTTGAAGGTGTATTTAGGCGCGACGGCGGCGTTTGCGTAAAGATATGAAAACTTCTGCTCCATTATCTCAAACGCGGCGTAACCCGCCTTTTTTGCCGCGCCGACGGCTCTGTCGTACCGCCAGACGTCGTAATTACTGCCGCCGAGCATACGCACTTTGCCCTTTTTGACGAGCTTTCCGAACGCGGCGACGCTCTCTTCGAGCGGGGTGGACGGATCGTCCGTGTGCGCGTAATAGATATCAACGTAGTCGGTGCCGAGCTTTAATAAGCTTTGGTCTATCCAATACTCGATCTGTTCTTTTTTAAGCCCAGCGCCCTCGCCGTGACGGTCGAAACCGACTTTAGTCGCAATAACGAGCTTATCGCGGTTTTTCCTTTCTTTGAGCCACTTTCCAAGCAACGTTTCGCTCTCGTCGCCCGTGCCGCGCCAGTGCGCGTAATTGTTGGACGTGTCAATAAAATTCCCGCCCGTGGCAACGTACGCGTCAAGCACGGCAAAAGACGCCTTTTCGTCGACCAAAGTCCCGAAGTTCATCGCCCCGAGGCAAACCGACGAAACGTTTATATCGTTTTTAAGCTGTATCTTCTCCATATTTTCACCCGTTATATTTATTGAGTTTGTCCGATAAACCCGCCTATAGGTCGGTTATCGGCGTTTTTTACGTTTTATCGCCCGTTAAAACCGAGCTATGATATCGTCTTGCAGGCTCTTACAAAAATCGACGAAAATGCCGCTGTACCCTGTCACGCGGACGCGAAGATCTTTATACGCTTCGGGGTTTTTCTGCGCGGCGACGAGGTCTTCTTTACTTACGCAGCTGACCTGCGCGTGCAGCCCGCCCGCGTTGAAATACGCCGCCAAAAGATCGGCAAAATTTTTATTGCCCTCTTCGCCCGCAAAGGCTTTTTTGTCCACGTCGAGATTGAGCGCCCCCGACATTACGGAGCCCGCCGGCACGGAAAGCATGGAATCAAGCATACCCGTAAGCCCGTTTATGCACGAACCGTTAGACGGTCTCGAGTTTTGAGAAAACGGCTGACCTGCCTTTCTGCCGTCGGGCGTCGCGCCGTATTCCCTGCCGCACTTTATGTGCCAGGTGTCGCTCTGCAGCGACGGCGCGAGATACAGCCCGTATTTTTCAAAGTACGGTTTCGACTGCTCGAACACGATATCGGTCGCCGCCGTGATGAGTCTTTTGGCAAAAGCGTTGCTCTTTTCGCCGTCCGAACCGTATTTTTCGGCGCTGACGCACATTTGGCGCAGCCTTTCGTTACCTTCGAAGTTGTTTTTGACGGCTTCGGCAAGTTCTTTCAAAGTGACGAGCTTTTTGGTAAAGACGAGTTCGTCCACCGCAAGGAAACAGTCGACTACCGTCGCAAACATATAAAAGGACTGCGCCTCAAAGTGATATTTGGCCGAGGCGGCATAACATTCCGCCAAATTAATCGAATCTTTCAAAAAGCAGTCGGTATACACAAGGAGCCGCGACGGGTGCCGACGGCGCATCTTCAGTTCGCACGACAGATACTCCAATTTCTCGCTGACAAACTCCGACCACTTTTTCATATAAGCGTCGAAAAACCGCTCTATACAGCAACTTTCATCGCTACTTTCGGCAAATGAAAACAGTATCTCGTTGAAACATTCCGGCCAGCCGCCGTCGTTCAACGTACGCATATACGGGCGACGCAGATAGAAATACGTTTTTTCGTCCTCGCTCATTTCGGGGCAAAACGCAAACGACGAAGGCCCGCCGTGCATCCAGGCGCCCTTCGTTCCGGGCGAGGACCAATTACAGCCGAAATGTATGTATTCGCGCGCGTCTTCTTTTAAGCCCATACGCATAAGTGCGGCTATAACGTCGTTATCGTTATAAAACATCAGCGACGAACTTTTAAGCGCCTTATTTACGAGCGTTTTTAAAAGCGACGGGTGCTTTTCGTTCATGCCGATAAAATACCTGACTAAAACGACGGGGTTTTTAAAGCTTGGCACTATACATTCGGCAAATAACTCGGTAAGCTCGTTGACGGCGCTTTCGCCATTTTTGTCCGTTCCCGCCAAAAGAAGGTACTGCGGAGCGTCGAAATTGGTTATTCTCTCGAAGGTGGTGCTGTCGTTTTCGTCGCCCAGCTGATGCTCGCCCCTGCCCATATTGAGATTGTGCTTACAATAATAATCGGTTATTATATCTTTCGCACGCTCTTTGGTAAGGATACCGCGCTTTATATCGCGCTCGTAAAAGGGATACAGAAAAACGTCTATGCGCCCGAGCGTCAACGTCGGGTTAAGGGTGACGTACGAACAGTTGATAAAAGCTATTATATAGGTCAGTTCGACGGCCTCGTAAAACGTATCGGGCTTTTCGGCTGAAATTTTCCTTAAAACCTTCGCGGCGTCGGTAAGCCCCACCTTTTCACAAGAGTCGGCATAGCGGAGGATATACTCTGAAATACAGTCGTAAACCTCTATAACGGCGGTAAGAAAAACTATCTTTTCATTATCGGTTTCGCCCGATAATCGACTTATAGCCCGACTTTTAAGCCCCAACAGCCCTAAATCCACTATATCTTCCCAGTCGTATGAACTATGCCCCGAACCGAAAAATACGCCCGAACGATAGGCGTTTGAAGGATCGGCGACAAACTCTTTAAAAAGCGCCTCTTCGCTTTCTGAAAGCACCTTGTCACAAGCCCTGCCGATAATTATATCGTATTCTTTTACCGGCACGGACACCCGCGACAAAAGGTATCTTAACGTGCGTGAAAACTTGAGCGGCTGCGGTAAGTCGTCGAAAAGGTGCCTCGCTTCGGCAAGATATTTTATTCTCTCGTAAGCCGTGGAATAAAGCGGTTTGTTTTTAAGCGCGTTATCGGCTTCCGCCACGTTTATCTTCATATCTGTTGCTTAAAAAGTATATTTTTTCAGTAGTTCGAGTTTTTCATCAGTAGGCGCGGCAAATATAGCTTGCGGCTTGTTTAAAGCCAGCGCCTTTTTCACTCCAGCCGAATGGTAAGGCAGCAGTTCGTATCTTACGGCGTTTTTCAAGGATTTGGCAAATTGCGAAGTCTTTTTTACGTTTTCCTCGTCGTCGTTCACGCCGGCGATCACGGGAGTTCTGACGATAATGGGTACGCCGAGCTTATCCGCCGCAAGGAAATTGTCGAGTATGCCTTTTACGCCTACGCCGACGTATTCTTTGTGGAGTTCGTCGTCGAATATCTTTATGTCCGCCATTATGACGTCGAATAGTCGTAGGATCTCTTCGTCGTAGCGGTAAAGCGAAGTTTCCACGCCGACGTTTACGCCTTTACTTTTGAGCGCGGGGATAAGCTTTTTTAAAAACTCGCCGTGAGATAGCGGTTCTCCGCCCGAGATAGTCGCTCCGCCGCGGACGTAAAAGCGCATATCCTTTTCGACCTCTTTGACGATCTCGTCCACGCTCATAATTTTACCCACCGTCACGCGGGCGCCCGAATAGCAGCCTTCTTTACACCCGCCGCATTTGATGCACTTTTCGGGATAAAAAAGCTCTTCCTTTTCAAAAGAGATAAGTTCGGGATTATGGCACCACTTGCATTTTAACGGACAGCCTTTTAAAAATACGACCGTCCTTATGCCGGGGCCGTCGAACGTCGAACAGCGTTCGATATGGCTGACGAGCGTCTCCATTTCAGCACCTTTAAATTACGGTAAAATTATTATTCGATATACAAAATATCTTCGTTAATCGTCTTATAGAACAACTTCTTGACGTTTTTGCGCGAAGTTTCAAAACCCGTTATCCACATAAGTTTTGCGACGGTCGATTCGAGCGTCATATCGTAAGACTCGATAAAATCGTACTTTTCCTTAAAGCTTTTACCTACCCTGTAAACGGTCATATCGCTGCCTTCGTTCTCGACCTGCGTGCACATAACGAGTATTTTGCCCGCCGCGCTCCAACGCGCTATCACCTGGCTGAAAGAATAGTCTTCGCCCTCGGGTATGCCGCCCGTGCCGAAACTTTCGATGATCACCACGTCGTTTATGCCGAACAAAAAGTCGAGCGCTTTGGCGTTGGCGCCCGGTATCAGTTTAAACAGGCCTATCTTTTCGTTCAGTCTGTCGTAAAACTTCGGCTCGCCCGTTATCGTCTTATTGAGATAGCGCATTATCTTTCCGTCGCGAATGACGGCAAGATACGGATAATTGATGCTTGAAAAAGCGTTGAAACTCTTGCTGTGCGTCTTTTTGGCGCGGGTGCCGCAGATGACGTTCCCGCCGAACACTATCTGCACTCCGCACGACTTGTCCGACAGACAATACAAAAAGCTGTCGTAAAGGTTGTTGCGCGCGTCGGTAAAGTCGTTGCTTAAAGGCTTTTGCGCGCCCGTCAACACTATGGGCTTTTTGTTGTTCTGTATAAGATACGACAAAACGGCTGCGGTATACGCCATCGTATCCGTGCCGTGAAGTATCAGAAACCCGTCGTATTTGTCGTAGTTTTCCCTGACGGTCTCCGCCATTTTGAGCCAATGGCGCGGCGAGATGTCCGTGCTGTCGATATTAAATAGCTGTATCGCGTCGACGTCGCATAGATCTTTCACCGACGGAACGTACGACAATATCTCGTTTATCGTCATCGCGGGCGAAAGCCCCGTTTCGTCCTTTTTGCAGGCTATGGTGCCGCCGGTGGCTATCAAAAGTATCTTTTTCTTTTTACTATCCATTTTTATTATCCGAAAATAATTTTTATCGCTGTTTTTTTGACGATTTATTACGATTATATTTTAACACAATATTCGGAAAATGTTAATACTTTTAAATAAAAAAACCGAAAAATCGTTATTTACGGGCGGCCGTCGCGCATTTGGTCATAACGCGCTCGGCTCTGTATCTCATGGCGGTAAGGCCTTCGTAAACTATCGTGCCGGCGCGCTTTGTCAAGGATAAGAGATTGCCTTCCTTTGAAAAAACGACGACCTCGTCGCCGCACTTTTCGTCGCCCGCCAACTCTATCATGGTCATATCCATACAGACGGCGATGATAGTGCGTTTTTTGCCGTTTACGAAAACGTTGCCGCCGATATAGCCGCGCATTATGCCGTCGGCGTAACCGAGCGGAAAGGTGCCGACAAACGTTTGCCGTTTTGCCGTGTAAACGGCGTTATAGCCCACCGTTTCGCCTTTTTCGACACGTTTTATCCGTATTATTCTTGAACGCAAAGTAAGCGGCACTATAAGCCCGAGTTCTTTTGCGAGCGCCCCGTAACCGAAAAGGCTTAAACCTATGCGCGGAAAGTCGTCTACGGCTAAATATCCCGCCGCGCTCGCTCTTAAACTGATATCCGTCACCTTGCCGCCGACGGCTTTGAAAAACCGTTCCGACTGGATTGCGGTCGCCGTTTCGTTTTCGCCGTCCGAAAAATGCGTCGCCGCGCCCGAAAGTTTCAGTCGGCCGCTGCTTTTCACCTTTAAAAGCACTCTTTCGATCGCGGCGACGTCGCGATGATCTACGCCGAGCCTGTTCATTCCGCTGTCTATTAAAAGATAACAATCGAGTCTTCTTCCCGATCTTAAAAGCGAATCGCAGTATTCCTCGGACAATATCGGTACGCAAACGGCGTATTTTTCGGCATCGAGCAGCCTTTTTTCGGGGATATATCCGAGCGAAAATATCTTTGCGTCGTATAACGCCACGGCTTTTCGTAAAGAAACCGCCTCGTCGATATTTGCGACGGCAAACCGCCTTGCGCCCGCCGAATACAGTATCTTTGCCGTAGCCTTCAGCCCGTGGCCGTATGCGTCGGCTTTAAGAACGCATATCACCTTGCCGCAAAATCTGGCGTTGAGTTTCAAAAAGTTGTTACTAAGCGCCGACGCGTCGAGAATAAGAACGTTCGCGTTTTTCATTTTATCCGCCTTTAGCGGCTTAATGCCGCTGTTATTTCGTTCAGTTATATATATGTCTTCGGCGGGTAAAAATTCGGTTGCGGCGCAAAAATAAAGGCGCCGCTTTATAGCGACGCCTTAAGGCTTATCGTTTGATCAAGGATCGATCAGTCCTGAAATTTGAGCCTGTAACCGAAACCTTTGCTGAGGCCTTCGGTGAGTTCACCGACTTCCATACCCGTCTTTTCGAGATCGTATCCGGTCATAGTCTTGTCGATGAGTTCGAGAGCTTTTTCGTAGCTTTCGTCGTCGGTCACCTTGAAGAGTGCGGGCGTACCTTCGGCAAGTTTGCCTTCTGCCTTTTCAAGACCTTCTGCCTTTTCAAGACCTTCTGCCTCGGGATCGAGCGCCAGATAGACGTAGACGCCGTCGCTTAAGCAGTAAGCTCTCAAAAGCATCATGCCTTCTTTTGCCTTGTCGCTGTCTTTTGCAAGACCGTAACCGCGGGCGGCTCTTCTGATGCCTGCATAGTAATCGTTGAGTTTTTCTTCGTCAACGGATTGTTCTTCAGCCTGTTCAACGGGTTGTTCTTCGGGCTGTTCGTTTGCGGGTTCTTCTTCGGCCGCTCCGACTACCGCTTCGGCGGGTTCTTCTTTGGCTACGGGTTTGGTAGCGGTCAGAACGTAAGTATCGCCGAGGTTTGCAAGCAGTTCTTCGTCGGGCGCAGAAGATTCGAGCGCGTAACCGACGTAAGCTTTTTCAATAAGTTTCTTGCCGGATTCGTAATTTTCCTTGCTGTCGATGAGGAGCATCCAGGGTTTGGTTGCAAATTCGGAGCTTTCTTCGGCGACCGCACCGTAAAGCGCCTGTTCTTCGCCCGTAAGTTCGATGGCGAGATAGAGCTTGATGCCGTTTTCGCCGTTGTATGCTTTGGCGACGACGATGCTGTCTTTATCCGAAGTTGCGGGGAGCGTCTTATGTGCTTCGAAGTCCGCACAGATCTTCTTGAAGAGGTCGTTGCGTTCGTTATCGCCGAATGCCTTGAACCATCTTGCGTAAACTTTGACTTTACCGCGTCTGTCGATCTGCGTACGGACGAAACGATATCTGAATTCCTTGTCCTCGAACCAGCCGGCAAATACGTAATCTTTCTTCTTCGGATTCTCGGGCATAACGAAGCTTTCGCCCTTTCTGCCTCTTACCGACTTGACTTTGCTGCCGCCATTGGTAACGAAGACTATCTTGTAACCGGAGAATTTAACGATAAGGACTATTATGATTATCAGAAGGGCAAGCCCCGCAAGACAAATCAAATAAAGCCACGGATTAAGTAAGATACTCGATTTTTCGTTTACCGCGATGACGAACGTGCCGTAATCGTCGACGTCGAAAGTAAGGTTGCCCGCGGCGTAAGAGTAATCGAGTTCAACGGCTTTACCGTCGCCCGTGCCGCGATCGTAGCTATAGCACAGCGAACCGTCGTGCGAGTTGAGATATTTTGCGTAAGACGCAATCGCCTCGGAGCGATCGCTGCCGACGGGCTGGGACAAGCCCATGCTCGCGAGTATGCCGGTCAAAAAGCTTCTGTTGCCTTTAACGTATTTCTTATAATAGTTTTCGAGCATTACCGTTACACGGTAAATTACTTTCTTGTTTTCGTATTTTTTAACGGTATTCCAACGCTCGACGGGGTTATATATGGTCAGATCCATCAAATAAGCTACGCTGATGCCGTCTCTTACTTCGTTGATGGCAAGTTCGGCGTTACGACGTTTCGCAGCGGCGTCCGCAACGTTGGTCGCTTTTAAGATAGCCTTTGCGGGAATGACCTCGAGAGGATTGCCCGCCTCGTCCATCGCGTCTATTCTGACGACCTTATCGGCCGTTTCGATATAAGACCTGTCTCTGTATGCGCTGTCGTCGATCGTGGTTTCCGTCAAAAAGTCTTCAAAAGCTTTCTTCTCATTGGAATACTTTGTAAGTATCTCGGGCGAGGCGCTCTTCCAGAAATACCTGTCGAGCCTGTTGATGTCCGAAGTAAGAACGTTCTTTTCACCTGCCGCGTCGCCCTCTCTGTCGCCGTTTAAAATGGCGTAATAGTCCTGAAGGAGATCGTAAGTCCTTTCGACGTCGTTCAAACGGACCGCACGAAGATCGGCCTCGGCTTGGTCGCGGAGCGCGGTGACAGCGTTAACGCTTCCGTTATAATCGCTCTTATCGAGAGCGAGCGCGTCAAGATCGTCGTCGAACGCACCCTTGACGGAGCCGAGCTCGGCTTTGCCGTTGTTATCGTAATAACCTACGATCTTCTCGGGAGAACCGCCGGGATTTGCGGTGTTCTTGGAAAGAAGATCGTTATAAAGGGTTTCGATATAGGCTTTGGCGTTAGCTTTCTCGGTTTCGTAACTTACGGAAAGCGTAACGAAATTGTTTTCGATATAATTTCTTGCCTTCTCGATACGCTCGGACGCCTTTTCCGCGTCGTAGGTACGATAATTGTCTTCCGTGAGTACGATACGCGACTTAGTAAGTTCCTTTTCGTGAACTATGCCGCTTGCACCGCTCCAATCACGGACGAAATAATCTTCCTCAACGTAATCTTCGACGAGCGCTTCGTACTCGGCGGCAACGTCGGCAATGCTCTGCATTTTCGCAACGTAGGAATCGTCGTCCTGCGCGAGTGCGTATAATTTGGCATAATAACCGCCGTCGTCGATAGCGGCGACGAGATCCTTGTTGGTCTCGTAAACGGATTCCGCCGTAGCGGGTGCGGGCGACGTTTCCGCTCCGACCGTTACGACCTGCGCCATTACGAGGCACGTTACCATAACCAGGGCCAGCAATAATGCCGATAAGGTTTTCTTTGACTTCATGAGTAGCTCCTAAAATCGACTGAAATTTTATCTCAACCACGCATATTAGCGCGCATAAACGCGCAAAGATACGTTATTTACTAATATATTATCATAAGTTTTAATATTTTACAATGTTTTTTTGAAAATTTTTTAATATTTTTCAATATTTTTTTTGATTTTTTACTTATAGGGACGCCGAAAACGGGTAAAAAACGCCGTTTTTGAGGCCCGAAAAAACCAATAAGTGGGCCTATAGGTCGATTATCGCCACTTTTTTGGTTTTTTGGCGCCGTTTTTCGCCCCGTTTGGCAAAAAAATCACGTTTTTTATATCGTTTACTTGATATGTACGGGGCTTTTATGATATAATCGGCTTATGGGACAGACGAAAATCATATTTATCATAGTAATTTGCGCGGTCATATTCGCCGCACTTTGCGCTTTAGCGGTCTTTCTTTTATTAAAAAGGAAGAAAACGCCGCGCTACTATTTGAAAAACAGCCTTATGACGCACGTCGAAAACGAATATTATAAAATATTCGATTCGTTTTTCGGCGACGACTATATAATATTGCCGCAGATAAACCTTGCGTCCGTCATAGAAAAGGAAGGCTCGGGCTACAGGAACGAACTTTTCAGAAACGTCGACTTCGGCGTGTTCGACTTTAACTACCGCCCGATACTTCTCATCGAGATAAACGACTCCACGCATTTAAGAAAGGACAGGATAAGCCGTGACAAAAAGGTCAACGCCATCTGCAAAAAGGCGCGTATCCCCCTCGTCACCTTCCGGACGAGCGACGGCATAGATAGAAGCGTCATTTATCGCGATCTGAAAAAATATCTGTAAACGACCGTTCCCTTTCCTTATTATATAATAATAAGAGCACGGACCGCCGCGCACGCCGTAAGATCGGGCTTTTTATCGGTGCGATACGGCGGCGTAAAAGTCGTTTGTCGGATTTTTTGCGCTATCGGCGGGTAAAAATCTTGACTATTTCGCCATCATCTGATACAATATACGGGTAATCGTAACACATTGGGCTGCGGTCACAAAAAACGGCTTACCGCGGGGCAAACGAAATCCCCCGCAAAGAGAAACTAAAAAAAATGAAAAAGCTTGATATACGCGGCGACCTCGAAAAGAGAAGATATCATATTACGAACAAAGTATATTATTGGGTGTACAAGACTTTGATGGGCGTGCCGGCGATGGCTTACAACGCTCACTATGAAAGGATATACGACGTGGGAAAATATAAAGGCCCGTGCTTCGTGATATTCAATCACCTTTCACGTATCGACCACTATTACGTTATGCGCGCGTGCTATCCCAAGCGCTTGAATATGCTTGCGGGCTACAGCGAATTTTTCCGTTCGCACCTTCACACGGTGTTCAAGATGAACAACGTTCTCCCCAAAAAGAATTACTCACGCGACATAACCGGCACGAAGGCTATTATGTCCATATTAAAGCAGGGCGGCAGCGTCACGTTCGCCCCCGAAGGGCTCGCCACCAACGACGGGCAGAATAAACCCATCGTCCCGGGCACGGGCGGTATGCTCAAAAAATTCGGCGTACCCGTGTTCTTTTGCAAACTGCGCGGGCAGTATCTGCAAAACACCAAGGTCTGCCTTGACGTAAGAAAGGGTGTCACGTTTGCCACCACCGAACTGCTGTTTTCGGAAGACGACCTTAAAAAGCTTTCCGCAGAAGAGATAGATAACAAGATAAACGAGGCTTTCCGTCACGACGAATATCAGTGGCAGAAGGAAAAACACGTTCCCTGGAATATGAAGGGCCGCGCCTGCCACAGGCTCGAAGACCTTTTGTACCGTTGCCCCGAATGCGAAACTTACTTTGAGACCGAAGGAAGCGGCGACACGCTCACATGCAAGCACTGCGGGTTTACCGTCAAGCTCGACGAGTATTACGACCTTATCCCCGTCGGCGACGAAAAGCCGCGCTTTTCAAACCACACCGATTGGATTAACTGGCAACGGCAGGAGATAATCAAAGAGATCCGCCGCGACGCCGACTACAGTTATACCGAGCGGGTGAGTATAGGAAGGCTCCCCAACGACCACTATCTGACCGATATGAAGACTTCCGAACCCGTCGGCGAAGGAGTTCTGACCGTCGACCACAGCGGAATGCACTACCGCGACGACAAAGACGAAACGCTCAACTTCGATATGGGTTACGATAAGCTCTATACTTTAATTACCGAGCTCGATTCGTCGTATTTCAATCTTTACGTCGACGGCGAATACACCGACGTGTTCCCCCTCGAACACCACTCTTCGCTTATGCTTACCGTGCTCGTGGAGGAAATGCACCGCCTGCACGTCAACGTTTACAAGAACTTCCCTTGGTTCGACTATATGTATAAGTTCGACGAACAAAAATAAAACCGGATATATAAAAAACTGCGAGGCTTTTAAAGGCTTCGCAGTTGTTTTTTTTGCGGATATTTTTTTATTAAATCATTAAAACCGATTCACCGTAGCGGCGATGTGGCCGCATAACGCTTTCTGAACTGATTGGGCGTCATATGCTTATGGCAAATAAAAAACCGAATAAAATTCGACGTGTCGGAAAAGTTGCATTCTATAGCTATCCGATCCAATTTCAAGTTCGAATACAACAAAAGGTTACACGCCCTTTCGATCTTTGCGTTTTGGATATCCTGCCTCGGAGAAATGCCGAACGTACTTTTATATATCATGGAAAAGTAAGTGCGATCGAAAAACAATTCTTTTGCCGCGTCGGCAACGGATATTTTTCCGCATTGACGATACATTTTCTTTCTGACTTCAAGTAAGCGCAAATACGATTCGCTGTAGTTCGGTTCCTGTATCTTTTTATCTTGCGCGCAACGCGACATTATGGTGCAGATATCCAAAAAAATGCGCTGGAGATTAAACGATATCATTTCGCCGAAATGCGTTACCAATAAAAACGTCATTTCGTCCCACAGTAAAGATATTTGCTCGCCGCCGATATCGTCGACGTAAAACGGCACGCCTTCGGGCAAACGGTAACGCAAAAATTCCTCTTCGTCGATAATATCGAAAAGCGCAAACGAATTGAACATTTCGTTACGTTTGGACGTATATTTCGTCCGCATTCCGTCCCTGTAAAAAATGCAGGCGTTTTCGTGCAAAACGTATTCCTTACCGTCGATGACGATCTCGACCGGCGTTAAAAAATGCAATAAAAGATTTCGGTTCCTGCCGTGCGGAAGGTCTATGCTGAATTTTTCCGGCTCGCGTTTTTTTGACATGCAGCTTCTTAAATGAACAATTCTCATACAACAAAATGACAACTTCTGAAAACAAAATGATATTGACTGAAATACGCTTAAAATTTATAATAATAGCAGTTATACGTCAAGTATATCACAAAAAAATAATTTGTCAAGAGGTGTTATTCATGTTGATCAAAACAAAACCAAAAAACTCACTTCACAAAAAGATAATCGCTATTTTAGTAGCGATGTCTTTATTGTTGCCGACGCTTAAAGGTGCTTTGACTTTGCAAAACGTCTTTGCGACCGAAGTTGAAAACGAAAACTTGATACTTCGGTATTCTTTCGATTCGGGTGAAGAACTCCGCGGCGAGACTCGTTACGTCGTCGACGACAGCGGAAACGACCTCGACGGAGTGCTCGTCGGAGAAAACACGAATATTATCGACGGCGAATTTTCCGGCAAAAAGCTTTCTTTAAAAGGTTACGTAGGAGCGCCGGAAAACGTTGAAGAACGTACCGATTCGTACGTACAGATACCAGAAACGGTACTTGACGGGCTTTCGGAAGTGACCGTTGCCACTTGGGTATATTTTTACTGGGATCCGCTCAACTATTGGTCCCGCATATTCGATATTGGTAAAGGCACTAACGCTTATACGTTCGTAGCAAAGGGCGGCCGCGCAAGTTACGGAGCGGCGATCGATAACGTCAATTATTTTTCCGACATCGACGCCCCGACTTATGCCGACGGAGTCTGGACGCATATCGCCGTATCTTATAAAAAGAACTGCTTTTCGTATTACGTCAACGGACTATTATACGACACGGCTGAAAAAAACTTGCCTGATCTTTCTCTTCTCTCCCCCGCCGCTTGCGCGTATATCGGAAAAAGTCAATATGCAGCGGACGCTTGCCTTACGGCTGACATAGACGAATTCAGGATCTACGGAAAGGCTATGAGCGAATCTGAAATACAAAACGTTATGAAAGATAATATGGACGATCAAGCCGTCGTCGACAGAGTATACGAAATATTGGATATCGGCAGCACGACGGGCATTACGAATAACCTCGACCTTCCCTCGAGCGCACCTTTCGGCGCGACCGTTACCTGGGCAAGCGACGATCAGGAAACGATCTCATCGCAGGGCGTCGTCAACACGGAAGGAGAAGGTATCAAAACGGCAACTTTGACCGCTACGATATCTTACGGAAATTGTACTCGCGAAAAGC
The DNA here is from genome assembly GCA_017616695.1 of Clostridia bacterium. Lineage (GTDB taxonomy): Bacteria > Bacillota > Clostridia > Christensenellales > Borkfalkiaceae > UBA4636. Next base: position 20,936 of record JAFZXN010000063.1, read on the forward strand.
CGTTCTACGTATCGGTCATAGCTCATAGCGGCAACGCATACGTCGTCAATATAGATTGCGCCGATCAGCTGTTCAAGCTCAGCGATACATTCTCCGCGGCGTTTTTCGAGGATACTATCACCCTTGACGGCGGACTTTGCGCGGAATTGATCGAAAATTCTTCGTTTGAATTTAACGATCCCAAAGAAAGCTGGCAATTAACAGGCAGCGAAAACGGAACGTTCTCATTCGAAATCGGAGATATATCTCCGCTCAACGACAACAATCCGCATTACGCGACTCTTTCTTTAGAAGGCGGCGATTGGGCGCGCCTTTCAAACGACGGTTTCTACAATATGACTATAAAAGAAGACGCGCTTTATGATCTCTCATTCTTTGCACGGACTTCTTCAGATCTTTCAAAAGGCGTTTCGGTATGTTTAAGAGACGCGTTCGGAAACAAAATATCAGATACGTTGACTTTTGCCGATCTTACCGACGAATTTACCGAGTATTCCGGCACGCTGCACGCAACGGTAGATTGTTATAAGGCAAAACTTTGCATAGAGATAGAAGAGGATTGTCAGATAGATCTCGATATGGTCTCTTTATTCAAACAAAGCGATTTCAAGGGGATCAAAAACGTATTCAACGAAGACCTCGTTAAGTATCTTGCCGATCTTAACCCGAAAGCTTTGAGATTCCCCGGCGGCTGCCTCATCGAAGGATACAGTACCGACGGTTCGACTCTTGAAAGCTACAATAATTGGAAATATTCCGTAGGAAAACGCGAAGAAAGAAAAGTCGTGGCAAATCGCTGGGGCGGATATCAATCGAATACCGTCGGTTATCACGAATATTTCCTCTTATGCGAAGCTTTGGGCGCGGAGCCGATACCCGTGGTAAACGCCGGTATGAGCTGCCAGATCGTCGGAGCGGCATATTCCGCAAACGACACGACTTATTACTGCCCGTTAGACGAATTGGAATCGACTTTCGTTCAGGACGCGCTTGACCTTATCGAGTACGCAAACGGCGACGAAAACACCTACTGGGGAAGGATCAGGATAGAATCCGGTCACCCGCAGCCGTTCGGTTTAAAATACCTTGCCATCGGTAACGAACAATGGGGAGATAAGTATTTTGAACGTTTCGCTATATTTGAACGAGTCATAAAAGAGGCTTATCCCGACATCACTTTGATAACTTGCGGCGGGCCTTGGGCCGAAGGCGCGGATTTCAATCGTTCCTGGGATTATATAAAGGCTTATTATTCGGACGATATGGTCGACGAACATTATTATATGGATACCGAATGGTTCCTTGATAACGTCTACCGTTACGGTCATTATATCCGCGATACGAAGGTATATCTCGGCGAATACGCCGTGAAAAACGCGGACGGAAGAAGTACCCTTATGACCTCTCTTGCCGAGGCCGCTTTCATTACGGGGCTTATCAAAAACGGCGACGTAGTGGCAATGCACTCTTACGCGCCTTTGTTCCAACGCTCGGATAACTCGATTTGGAGCCCCGCAATGATATGGTACAATTCGTTCTGTAACTACGCTTCCGCTTCGTACTATACGCAAAAAGCCTTTTCAAACAATACCGGCAGTATGGTCGTTTCTTCAAAAGTGAAAGACAATATCAGCGGAAATACCGATATCACGGGCGGCGTATTCCTCGGCGCATACCAGACCGAAATAGACTACGACAGTTTCGAGCTTTTGGACATAAACGGAAACACCTATTTCTACGACGACTTTTCCGCCCCCTCCTGGACTTGGGACGGTCCGTTCGCTCAATGCGATCCCGAAGTCAACTGGGCGTTTTACAACGCTTACGACAATACGCCTTCGCCCGTTCCCCACTGGTTCATCGGCGAAGGATACGTTAAGACCGTCGACGTTTCAAGACTTGCTGACAAACTTCCGCTCGAACAGATGCTCGATACGCGTTTCGTGAAGCGCAATTCCACCGGCTGGTCGAATTATACGGCTATAGTCAAAGCGAGAAAGTTCTCCGGCAACGAAGGCTTTATGATCGGCGTAGGTATGAAGAGCAACGACACATTCTATCAATTCAATTACGGCGGCTACGGCAATTCCCGCATAATCCTTGAAAAATGCGTAAACGGGGTTAAGACCATCGTAAGCGAGGCAAGCGCAAAATATCCCGTCGTCACAACGGGTAAGGAATACGAAATAAGAGTTGAGGTATCCGGAAACACGATAAGATGCTTCGTTGACGGCGTGCTTTATATCGAGTACACCGAGCCCGTAAGCGATTTCTATCAGGAAGCTACTTACGATCCCGAATCAGGCGAACTCATCGTGAAAATGGTCAACACGACTTCCCGCTCAATGCCCGTGGAACTACACCTTGCCAACGCAAACGTTCATAGCACGGCTAAAGAAATAGTTTTAAGCGGTGAAAGCCCCGACACCGAAAATACTTTCGACGATCCTTACGCAGTCTGCTTGCACGAAAGAGAGATCCAAGGCATTTCCGACAATTTTGTGTACGATCTCGACGCTTACAGCATGGCTATACTTCGCATTAAGATCGATTATCTGACTATCGAAGAACTCGGATCGGACGTAATGTACATCAATCAGACGCATAAATTCGAGGCCACTTCGTTTGTCGGCTCGGGAGACGTTACCTGGTCGGTCGACGACGATTCCGTTGCCGAGATCTCCGCAAACGGAACGCTCACCCCGCATTCGGACGGTGTCGTTACCGTAACCGCGTCGATAGGTGAAGGCAAATATGCGGCAAGTTATACTCTTTGCATCAGCAAGATCGAGCCCGTAGTCAATCCCGTATGCAATCGTCAATTAAAGTACGGCGACGCCTTTCCGCAGATAGTCCTTTCAAACGGCGACACCGCAGGCACGATCTGTCTTGACGACGGTCAGGAATTATTAGTAGGCACCCGCCAATACGATTATACTTTTATACCTACGCAAGACAACTATTACGCCGTTAAACACGGACAGGTAACTTTGACCGTGGAAAAAGCCGACGTTTTGGTCTCCCCGCCCGTTCCGAAGACGTTCGTACTCTACGTCGGAGACGAATTGCCCGAACTTATCGGTTTGACGCCTGACGGCCGTTACGTCTTTGACGAGGGACAGACTCTTTCAGAGGGCACCAACGAGTATTCCTGGACGTTCGTTCCCGAAGATACGGAAAACTATGCTTACGAAAACGCAAAGGGAACCATCAAACTTACCGTTCAATCGAAGAAGGAAAAATCAGGTCGTTCCTCGGCGTGCAACTCGTCGGTCGATCCTTCAGGCGCCTTACTTTTGATAGCGACGGCGATAGCTGCTTCGTTTATCCTGATGAAAAGAAAAGAAGACGGCTCGGCTTTATAAGACGGGTTTAAGCTTTCCGATATTTTACGATATTATTCCTATACGGTATGATCGTAAATAATTGCGACAAAAAAAACTGCGAGGCTTTTAAAGGCTTCGCAGTTGTTTTTTTGTGATTTTTATGCGGTAGATTTTTTTCGGAATTATTATTCGGTAAGCTCGCGGGAAGAGCTGTTTTCCTGTCGGCTTGCAAGAATTATACCGAAAACTCCGCCGACGGTATTGACGAGGACACTGCTCAAAACGCCGAAAACGATATTGAGAACGCAAACGGCTTTGGATTGCTTTTTCCTCGCAATAAACGACATAACGCAGTTGACCGCGGCAAAACAGGCAAGAACCATAAAGCATACGCCGATAACAAGGAACGTCGCCTGCAAGTAGCTGACTATTTCTTCTACGGGCACGCCTTCAAGCGACGTGTGCAGCTGACCGTTTTCAAGCATTTCGGTGACCATATCGCAAAACACGGGCGACGCGCCGAGAATATATATTACACCGACCAACAAGTAGACGAATATCATGACCGCAGACACGATCCCTCCCACAAGAAATAAAATGTTTGTTGCTTTTTTCATGTTAACACCTCGATAGTTATATTTTATTCCTTTTCAGGTATTAATATTATATCACCGCCAAATGACGACCGCAAGCAAACTTAACGACAAAACGACATTTTTAACGTAAAAAAACCGTAAGAAGGGCCGCTTTGCGCACCGTCAAGAAAATTTTATTATAAAAACCTATTGAAAAAACACCTTGCGTAGCGATCGTAAAAACGCCGAAACGATCGGATAATCGACTTATAGCGGGACTTTTTGGGTTTTGACAGGTCGCGACGGCAGACCGTAATACGAAAAATCCGACGAAAAAACCCGAATCGCATTTTAACGCCAAAAGACATTTATCCCAACGCAACTAAAATGAATTGACAAAACACGTCCTTAGTGATAAAATAAGTTAAGTAAAAAAATAAAGCTTGCACCCGTAGTCTAACGGATAAAATTATCGCCTCCGACGCGATCGATCCGGGTTCGATTCCCGGCGGGTGTACCAACACTCCGCTCGCCGCATTTTTGCGACGAGCGGAGTGTTTTTATACCCGTCCCCCGATCAAACACAAGCGAGCGAAAACCGACCTATTATGAAACGATACATTTTGTTGAACGATACGAATTATCATAAAAATATACCGCGAGCGGTGGTTCGCAGCCGAGGGCACCGGCCCGAACGCCGTGCGCATTTTGCGCACTTTCCCGGCGGGTGTACCACAAAAAACCGCCTTGCTAAGTAGCAAAAGCGGTTTTTTGA
>JAFZXN010000064.1 GCA_017616695.1 Clostridia bacterium
AAACTTTTTGGGAACCCTATTACGCAACACCGTTGCGTTTGGTCGCCGACTATAGTGGAAATATTAAGCTTTTAAGTCGGCGACTTCCCTTCAGTTCAAGTCCCGTTTTATCTTTGAAAAACAAAAAAACAACCGCAAATACGGTTGTTTTTTTGTTGGTCGAGGTGACGGGACTTGAACCCACGACCTCTTGGTCCCGAACCAAGCGCGCTACCAAACTGCGCTACACCTCGGAGATATCGTTTTTTTGCCGACGGCGCGAAAAAAGCGTTTGAAAACGCCGCTTTTCCGTTTCGACAAGTGGTATTATAATACAAAAAAAATCTTTTGTCAATGATTTTTACGGTAAAAACCCTTTTATGCGAAAGCAAATAATTGCCGCCGGAAAATAGTCCGTTCGGTTATCGTTTTTATTGAAAAAATCTTTTTTATGTGGTATTATATAAACGTAATTATGTTGACGATCGGCGAAAATTCCGTTATTAAAACCGAGCGGCTTATATTAAGGCGCGTCGATATTGGCGATTGGAAGGCTATCCGCGATATCTGGGCGGACGAATCAGAGTCTTCTTACGCGCAATATGACAAGCCCAACGCTACCGACGACGAGTCGGTCTTTCGCCGCGTAACGATATGGGCTTTGCATAAAGCGAGTAATAAGCATATGTTTTTCGCCGTCTGCCTTGACGATCTGGTCATAGGCTACGTCGCTTTCAACGAGCGGGGAGGCGGCTACGAGATAGGTTATTGTTTTCTTTCCGACTATCACGGCAAGGGTTACGCAAAAGAAAGTATCGGTAGTCTCATCGACCGTATCGCGGAAAGCGGCGTGAAGCGTTTCGTTGCAAGAACGGCTTTAAACAATACCCCGTCGGTCAGGTTGCTGCTTGCCCTCGGTTTCAAACGGGAGGGAACGGAAAAGGTTTCATTTTACAAAGACCGAAACGGAGACGATATCTATTTCGACGGCGGTATTTTCGCTCTGACCGTAAGATAAACGTCGTTATGCCTAAACTCCGACATAAAAAACGAACGACCGCTTTGTGAACGGCCGTTCTTTTTTTACGATTTTATTCGGTTTTTCGCCGATTTTTCAGGTTTTTGGCAGTAAAGCGGAAAGCGCTTTAAAAGCTTTGTCGTTCTCATTAATAACGGCATTCGGCGAAGAGTTATTGACTGCCAGAACGTAGTTTTTTTCGGGACTTGAAAAGGTTATCGCGTCGCCGAAGATATCTGTTTTATCGTCTTTTACGATAACGCCGTATTTAGCGCCGTCAATTTCGGCGAAAACGCAATTTTCAAGCGAATACAGGCTTATTATTTCGTCGGTAAACGGGGTAAGGCAAGCGAGCGTCGCGGCGTCCGAAAGCATATCTTCGGGCAATAATATAAGATCGGAATTGATCATCCCCGCCGTGCCGAAGTATTCGTCGAAATAGCTCTGGTTTTCGTCGCGGTTATAGACGTAAGTTTTTTTAACGCCGTCCACCGATTTTAGCTTGTCGTGAAAATAGTTTTCGTCGCACTCGGCGGCGACTATGAATATGCCGAGCTTTTCCGTCGCCTTAGGCTCGTTGAGCGCCGAAAAGACCAAGTTCCAGATTATCGCCGACGCCGTAAAGACGAGGACGAACCACAGCGCGTCGCGCTTTAAAATTCTTTTCATAGTATCTGCCCCGCTATCATATTATCGGAGGTGATAAACGACACCGTTTCACCCTCGGCGGGAAGAACGGGCGAGGCCGAAACGTGGGCAAGGAGCCGTATCTCCAAACCGCTATGCGAAATGAATATTTGCCTGAAAGTAAGCCCGTTTTTGGTGAGCGTGCCGCCTTCTTTAACGAACGTTCCCGAAACCGTTTGATCAGCCGACACCATAAGCGAATAAAACGCCGCGAGGTTTTTGTTTTCCGCGCGGTCGCGAATAACGGTTATTATCGCGCATAGTAAAGCCGTGGAAAAAATGGTGGCGGATATCTGGGCGAGAACGGTTCCGATATAGCCCCTTAAAACGACGGAAAGCGCGCAAAAAGCACAGCAAACGACGGCGAAAATTATTATAAAAATTATCGCGTTTTTACTGCGTTTTTTTAAATTTTCAAGCGTTTTTTCGTCGTAAAATCTCATAATAGATCAATAAACGTTGCGGTAATAGTCCGCTGCGTCGGCAACGAGCGTGACCGTGCCGTTATCCATTTTCGCAACGACGTCGGCTAAAAAGCGAGCCTCTTCGTCGTTATGGGTGACGTAGACCACCGTAGCGCCCGTCTTTTTGAAAAGCGTTTTAAGTTCAAAAGAAAGCTTCGTTCTCGTTTCTTTGTCGAGGTTGGAAAGCGGTTCGTCCAGCAAAAGGACTTCGGGTTCTTTCACGAGCGCGCGGGCGAGGGCGGCTCTCTGGCGCTGACCGCCGGAAAGCTGTCTTATTTTGCGTGAAGATAAAAGCCCGATATTAAGCGCCTCGAGCGTTTCGTTCACGCGCCTTCTTAGTTCTTCCGCGGGAACTTTGGCGATTTTTAAAGGGTACGCCACGTTGTCGAAGACCGTAAGGTGCGGATAGAGAGCGTATTCCTGCGTTACGAGGGCGACGTTGCGTTCGTTTGCCGATAGGTCGGTAACGTCTTTTTTGTTAAAATACAGTTTTCCGTCGTCAACGGGCAAAAGCCCCGCTATCGTCTTTATAAGAGTGGTCTTGCCGCAGCCTGACGGACCGAGTACGACCGTCGTTTTGGCGTGCGGGAACTCGAAATCGACGTCGTAAAGCACGGCGGTCGCCGTTTTGGTCTTTTTATCGACGTAATATTTATTCAGTTTTCGTGCCGTTATCGTCGCCATTTCTGTAAATTCCTTTATCGACTATCTGCGGGAAGTGGTCTTTGTTTATAAATTTATCGAGCACGCCGTCGCAATACAGCGTGAAAACGAGAGAACATAGCGGCGCCGCAACGATGAAGATAAACAGCATCGAAATTATAAAGACCGCGGTGTTTTTTATAAAAAGCAATAATACGGCCGAAAGGCAAAGCGCCGTCACGGGCAGGGTGAGATAAAACGTCCGCATCGCAAGAAGAAACGAATTGACGAACTTTTTGAAAAAACCGAGTTCGTATACCGTCGATTGCACGAACGAAAACGGTATGGTCGGGATATACAGGGCGGCGGCTACGACAGAGGCGACGACCGCCGCGTCCGCGCCCGCGTCTATAGAAAAATACGTTCCGCGTAAGGTCAGCTGAACGAGATAATATATAAGCGCCGCAAACGCCGAATAAAGGGCGAAATGCAGCCCGTTTTCCTTTACGGAAGTAAAAAAATCGTGTTTAAAGAGAACGCCGTCCTGCCAGACGAGTTTTCTGATAACGCCGAATACGCCCGAAAGCCCCGTGCCAAGCACCGCCGCGCAGGGGATAGCGACAAGCCCCGCCGTATTTATATATGAATATATGAGCACGGCTTTTTCTTCGGCGTCGGCAAAAGTTTCCGCTTCGGACACTTTGACGTTTCGCATAATGACCGTAGCTATCAGCGGGAGCGCGAAAAGAAGGACGATCAGCCCGAGCCCCAAAATAAGAGAAAATCTGTTCACGCAAACGTCCGCAAAGACCTGAAAACGGTTATGCGGCATTTTTAAAACTGTAAAATCTTCTTTGGGAACAGCTCGTTTCATAGTAAAATTTAATGACAATTCGCAAATATCGATTCGCAATGCGTAGGCTCGGTCGTAAGTTTTCTTAACGCCCTCAAGCCTTCGGGCTGAAAACTTTCGGCAAAATATTAAAGAAAGCGGAATGCGGAACGGTGGTCGTGAACGCTTACGTGTTCAGAACGAAATTTATTAACACTCTTTGCTTGCGTGACAAACAAAAAGTCGTCAGGACTGTATGTAATGAGCTGACGGTCGAGTTTCTTATCATTATTTTACAACATCGGTCGGCGGTTTGTCAATTATGACTTATTATATTAATGAATTTTTTTTCAAATAGGGCTTGACAAACACTGAAAAGTGTGTTATCCTAAAATCAGTAAAATGTTTTACTAAATCGTTTTATGCAAAAAAAGAGATATTAATATGAAAATATACGTTATCGGCAGTATAAATATGGACCTCGTTATCGGAACGGACGTTATGCCCGAGCGCGGGCAGACTCTTTCCGGTCACGGATTTATGACTAACCCGGGCGGTAAGGGCGCCAATCAGGCGGTCGCCGTCGCCAAGCTCGGCGGCTCGGTCGAGATGGTGGGCTGTGTCGGCAACGCGTTCGGCGACGAGCTCGTTTCCACGCTTCGTAACTACGGCGTCGGCGTAAAATACGTCAAAAAGCTCGACGACGTTTCGAGCGGCATCGCCGTTATCGTAGTTTCCGAAGGCGACAATCGTATCATTCTCGACGCGGGCGCGAACGGCCGTCTCGATAAAGACGCGGTCTTATCCGCGCTGTCTGACGCCGAGGCGGGCGATTGGCTTATATGTCAGCTCGAAGTTCCGCTCGATACGGTAACGTACGCTTTAAAGCTTGCCAAAGAAAAGAAGATGACCACCGTACTCAATCCCGCCCCCGCCGCAAAGATACCTTCCGCGGCTTTTGCCGACGTCGATTATTTCGTGCCAAATCAGACGGAAACGGAATTTTATACGGGCGTATTCCCTTCGGACGTGGCTTTGGCGCGCCACGCCGCGGATATTTTAAAGGCGCAGGGCATTAAGAACGTGATAATAACTATGGGTAGCGAAGGCGCCGCGATCTTTGCGGATAAAGAGCTTTTCGCACCGTCGTTCAAGGTCGAAGCTATAGATACGACCGCCGCGGGCGATACGTTCGTCGGTGCGCTCGTGACGAGGCTGTCGTCGGGCGACGATATAGCCGCCGCGGCTACGTACGCAAACAAGGCTTCGTCGATAACGGTAACGAGAAAGGGCGCTCAGCAGTCCATTCCCACGAAAGAAGAATTATAAGCAAATATATTTAAGGAAAAGGAAAACGGCAGATAGTTATGCCTAAAAGAGCTGTAACAATCAAAGAGGTCGCGGAGCGTGCGGGGCTGTCGGTAACGACGGTATCGCTCGTCTTTAACGGAAAGGCGGACAACATTCCTTACGCAACGCGGCAGAAAGTGGAGCAAGCGGCGGCGGAGCTGAATTATCAGCCCAATTATACCGCCCGCTCTCTCGTTACGGGAAAAACTCATACGATAGGCGTGATAATCCCCGATATTTCCAACAACTTTTTCTCCGGAATGGTCCGTCATCTGCAGACCGAACTGAATAAGCACGGTTACGACATAATCCTTTGCAACAGCGAAGAGCAGATGGCAAACGATTTAAGATATATCCGTTGGCTTGCGGGGAGAAAGGTGGACGGGCTCGTTCTCATTCTGAGCGCGGAGTCTATGGAAGAAGAAAACCGTGAAAAGATAACCTCGCTTTTGAAAGAAACGGAGATCCCGCATATATTCGTCGACAGGTATTACCACGGCGACGCGCCGAGAGTCAGCGTAGACAACGAGTGGAGCGGCCGTCAGGTCGCGGAGATGCTTATTGCCGCGGGGCATAAAAACATAGGCGTCATAACGGGGCCGATGTGTTTGAACAGCAGTATAAATCGTCTTAAAGGCGTCACGAGCGTTCTTTCGGAACACGGGATAGATTTGCCGAAGGAAAACATAGTTTACGGCAAATACAATATGATCTCCGGCAAAGAAGGGGCGGCGGTGCTTTTAAAACGCAACGTCAGCGTGATATTCGCGTTCAACGATATGCAGGCTTACGGCGTAATAAGTTACTTAAAGGAAAACGGCGTAAAGATACCCGAAGACGTCAGCGTCGTAGGCTTTGACGACGACTTATTCTCCACGATAGTCGAACCCAAGCTTACCACCGTCAAACAGCCGATAATGCAGCTGTCGCACGAGATATGCGATATGATACTTGCGGTCGTCGACGGCAAAGAACACGAGCGCCACGTAAAATTGGCGACTCAGCTTATTTTGAGAGATAGCGTAAGGAAGCTTATATAATGTCCGAAAACGTAACGGTAAAAAGAATAAACGGCGAGATCCTTACCGATCCGTCGATAAAACTCAATAAAAGAAGGACCTGGACGAAAAACGACTGGATACTCCTGTTAATGGCGTCTTTAAGTATAGTTTTTCTCGCCGTATTTGCGTACGCGCCGTTATACGGGCTTATCCTCGCGTTCAAAAAAGACCACGAAACGAAGAACATTCTGTCGGCGATAGTGTACGGCAGTTGGGGTAGCTACGGCGGGCTCGAACAGTTCAGGACGTTCTTGACCGATCCCGAATTCGGCAACATAATGGCGAACACGTTGGGGCTGAATATCCTGCAACTGATGATTAACTTTCCCGCGCCGATAGTTTTCGCGATACTGATGAGCGAACTTATCAGCGACAAGTTCAAAAAGACAGTCCAGACGATAACGTTCTTCCCGCACTTTATAAGCTGGGTAATATTCGGCGGGCTGTTTTTGAGCCTTCTCGATTACGACACGGGCATAGTCAACACGCTTTTCGTTAAAGTCGGGCTTATAAAAGAGCCTGTCGACATACTCGGCGGCGAGGATTATTTCTGGCCGATAATCATAATAACGTCGCTACTTAAAGGGCTCGGCTGGGGCTCGATAATCTACGTTGCGGCGATATCGGGCATACCGAGCGAACTGTACGAGGCGGCGAAGATAGACGGCGCCAACCGCTGGCACAAGATACGCTACATAACCGTTCCGTCCATCGCCCCGACGATAACTTTATTCTTTATTTTATCAATAAGCGGGCTATTAAACAACGGCATCGACCATATCTGGGTGTTCCAAAACGCCAACAATATTGGCCGAAGCGAAGTTCTCGATACCTTTATATATAAATACGGGCTCGGAATGAGCAATTACGCTTACGCGACTGCGGTAGGGCTGTTTAAGTCGGTCATCTCCGTGATACTGCTCGTGTCGGGCAACTTCGTCTGCAAGAAATTGAGCGGAAGGGGGATATACTGATATGTTGAAAATATTCGATATAAAAGCCAAAAGTTTCCCCGTAACGCGCAAGATAATTTTATGGGCATCGGGCATAATACTTTTTCTGGCGATATTTTTCACTTACGTCACGAACGTCACGATAGACGCCGCGAGCGACGAGCTTTTGGCAACCTTAAAGGTGCTGTTCTGGATATTTATTTGTCTTGCACCGTTTGCCGTCGCCGCGATAGTCATATTTATAATTCTTCGCGAGAAAGAGCTCGCCGATTACTATAAAGTAAGGAATAAAAGCACGCTCGGCAAAAAGGTAAGGCTTTTCGACGTGCTCAATATGCTTTGGATGGCGATATTCTGCGTTATGTGCGTATATCCGATAATATACGTTCTTATCGGCTCGTTCAATCAGGGCGCCGATTACGCAAGAGGCGGAGTATATCTTATCCCGCGGCTGTTCACGTTTGAAAACTACCGCGTCGTTCTCGAAAAATCGGAAATGTGGCATAGTTATCTCGTCACTATCGGAAGAACGGCTCTCGGTACCGTTTCCGCGCTCGTTTTCACGTCGATAGTGGCTTACGCCATAAGCCGCCCCAATCTCAAATTCAAAGGCGTTATCTATTGGATAAACCTTCTGACAATGTTTTTCAGCGGGGGGCTTATCCCGTACTTCCTCGTCATAACGGCTATAGGGCTATACGACAACTTTTTCGTATACATAATACCGGCGCTATACTCGGTATACAATATGATAGTCATCTCGTCGTTTTTCAAGAGCGTTTCCAACGAACTGCACGAGGCGGCTCTCGTAGACGGGGCGAGCGAGTTCAGAATATGGTGGCAGATATATATGCCGCTTTCCAAGCCCGTTTTGGCTACAGTAGCCCTATGGCTTGCGATAGGGCATTGGAACTCCTATTTCGACACGATGATCTACACCTCGTCGAAAGACCTTCACACTCTCCAATATTTCCTGTTGCAGGCGATACAAAGTTCGACTATGACCGAAGGCATGACCGAGACCATGCTCCAAAGAGTTTCGGCAAAGACCATATCGCTTGCGGCGATAATAATCTCCATTATCCCCGTACTCTTTTTCTTCCCGTTCGTCAGGAAGAACTTCCAGTCGGGCATAATGATAGGTTCATTGAAAGGCTGATACAGTCTTTCGACCTTAAAAACACGCTTTTTAAGGCATTATAACGCTTAAAAATGTTTATGATCCGTCGGGCGGCGGCGAAAAATACGACTGCCCCGGGGCAGTTTGCGTTTGATAAACGCAAACAACGTCGTTCATCGAAATAAAACGACCGTTATCTGTTGATAACCGTTATCGATAAAAAAGTAAAGGAGATATATAATGAAAAAATCTGTTTACGCAAAACTTATGTCACTGTTTTTGGTGGCTTCGCTCGGGTTTTCCGTCGCGGCGTGCGACAATATTCCCAAGATAAACAACGGCGACGACGCTTTCGACGTTTCGTATAACGACGAAAAGCTCGATCCCGCAGGCGCTGCCGACGCTGGCAACAGCTGGACTTATATCAGCGCTGCCGATAAAGCCGAAAACTATACCATAAATTGGTACGTTGACGTTTCCACCTGGCCCATGCCTACGGGTAAAGACGCCGTTTCCAAGCGTATCAAAGAGGTGACGGGGCTCACGGTCAAGTTCGAAACGCCCGTTTCCGACGACGGCACAAAGCTCAACACCATGATAGCGGGCAATAAGCTGCCGGACGTTATCTCCATGCCTACGTCCAATCTTCTCACGCTTTCGCTTTTGGCAAAAGACGGGCTCGTGTACGATATCAACGGGCTTGCCGACAGATACGCTCATTCTTTATACGAACACCTTCCCGAAGACGTTCTCGAATGGTGGGCGTACGGTAACGGCAAGACCTACGGCGTTCCCAACCACTATTACAGCTATTCGGACGTTCCCGAAGGCGAACAGCTCCAGCCCAACGGCGGCATGATGGTCAGAAAAGACTTGTTCGACTCTTGGCAGGAACACGTTTCGACCGACAGCCGCATCGACGGCGACGGAATGCTCCATTATACTTCCCTGTCGGGCGCGGCAAAGACCGTCGAATGGCAGGGCTACATAACCACCCCCGAAGGCTTCAAGGAAGCCGCCAAGTGGGCGCTTGCCAACTATAAAGGCACGGGTAACGGCAACGGTAAGATAACGACGGGGCTTTTGCTGTCGCAGTTCAAAGCCGACGGTTGCACGTCTTTAGGCTGGCTGTCGCAGTTCTTTGCCATTCCTTACGAAGACGAGAGCGGCAATTATCAGTACGCTTTCACGCAGGAATCTTACAAAGAGATGCTTATGTATCTCAACGACCTCTATAACGAAGGCATTATCTCCAAAGGTAACTTCACGCAGAACTTCGACGGTATCGGCGGCACGATAGCCTCCGGCGCGGCGTTCGCTACTTTGGTTACCCCGCAGGACTATCAGATGCACTTTTTGACCGCACACGACACCGTAGTCAACGGCAAGAGCCTTGAATACGTTTCCATGTACATAACCAACGAGAACGGCGACGCACCCGTGCTTTCCGATATCCGCGGTTACGGCTACCTTATGAATATGATAACGACGGGCGGTCCGCTCTCCAAGACGCGCCCCGACCTCATCATTAAACTCTTCGACTATCTGACTTCTCCCGAAGGTCAGCTGCTCGTAACGCTCGGCGTCGAAGGCGAGACCTGGAACTATACCGATTCCACCAAGACTGCTACCGCCTTTACCGAAACTTATCTTGAAGAAAAGGCTAAATTGCAGACGGCTAAATACGGTCTTATGCAGTTCGACGTACTTATCAACTATCAGTATTACGACAATATGCAGCCGAGAGTGAACAACGGCAAGACGGAAGGGGAGCTGTATCGTACCAACCTTAAACGCCCGCTCACCATTTATTCGTACGACTGCAACGTCTCGCACTTCGTCATCGACGCGACCGACTCGCGCTACAACGATTACGACAACGCTTTGACGAGGATTAACAACGTTCTCGGAAGACAGGTCCCGAAGATCATTCAGGCCGCGTCGAGATCGGAAGCCGAAAGCGTATATAATACCACGATAGGCTATCTTAACAGCTATAATCTCGATATCGTTTTGCAAATGAACGCGGAATCCTACGCTAAAACGAAAGCGAAACTCGGTCTTACCAACGGCTGGCCCGCATATCAGGAAGGCTATAATATGACGCCCGACAGGCTCCACCCGAACGGTGACTTATCGCTTTATAGAAGCTATTAAAAGCGTTAACACTTTTTGTTTGCGCGGCAAACAAAAAGTCGTTAGACTGTAGGTCGGAGGCGTTTACGGCGAAAATGAATTCCGCATTATATAATTCGCAATAGTCGACCGCAAATTTTGATAGTCCTCAAAATTTGCATATCAAAGCGGTTGCTTTGATACATAGTCGACCAGAATTGCTACGCAATTTAGCGCAAATATGGTCGCGGATTTTTCGGTCGGGCTGCAAGCCTTCGGGCGGTGATTTCTCGGCAAAATAATATGAAATAATATTTACAACCTTGTGTTCCGCCTGCCCATAGTAGGGGTAGGTGGCGGCGTAGCCGACGAAAGGGGTTGTCTATATATTATGACGGCGACCGTTAGGTCGTTCGACCATTCCACTTTCCACTTTCAAATATTCGTTCGGCGATTTGCGGTCGAAGGCTTGCAGACCGACAACAAATCGCCCGACCGAGCCTGATAATTGCGAATTTATAATTGCAAATTGATTTTAATCGAAGAACGTCGGTCATTTAACAGTAAATTATGGATAAAAAAGACTATTACCTTCTCCTCGATACCGATATCGGCGACGATATCGACGACTCGTTTGCCTTAGCGATAGCGGCAAAAAGCGGGTGCAAGCTCGTCGCAGTAACGACTGTATTCCGTAACACGGTTTTACGCGCGAAACAGGCGGCGCAGCTTTTAAAAGCTTGTAACTCTTCCGCTCCCGTTTACGCGGGCGAAAGCGTGCCCGTCGACGGGATTATTCCTCTTTTCGGCTTTGAAAAGGCGGGCGACGAGCTTATAAAAGCCGTTCCTTGCCAGTACGACGAGTCGATGAAAGCGTATTCTTACAGTGAAGGCGCGGTCGACGCGATTATCGCCGCCGCCAAAAAGTATTCGGGCAAGCTCATTTTGGCACCGATCGGCGGGCTTACCAATATTGCCGAGGCTATCAGAAAGGATCCGTCTATCGTAAATGACGTAAAAGCTATTTACGCCATGCACGGCTGGTACGGAAACTGCTCGCCCGAGTGGAACGTTCTGTGCGACGTTGAAGGCGCTAATATCGTGTATTCGAGCGGCGTTCCGTTTTACGGCGTAGGGCTTGACGTAACGCTAAAATGTACGCTTGATAAAGAGCTGCTCGATAAATTCCGTTCAAGCGAAAAGCCGTATAACAAGCTCATCGTTACCTATATGGACAGGTGGTTCGACGCTTTCCATTTCGACAAATCGGTCATGCACGATCCGCTTGCCGTTTTAGCGGCGCTCGGCGAACCCGTCTGCAAGTTCGAAAAACGCTACGTCCGCGCCATTACCGAAGGCGAAAAACGCGGCGCCAACGAAACTGTTCTTTCTCCCAAAGAAGGTTTCTACCCGATAATGGCCGCCACCGAAGTCGACAAACAAGCCTTCTATTCGGCAGTGGAAAGAATATTGCTGTAAGTTCACTTACGCACACAATGCCTAATAATTGCGAATTGCAAATTGCGAATTATTTATTGGTTTTACCGGCGCGAGCCGTAAAATAATAAACAAGTAAAAATTTTTTTCAGGAGGAAAAAAACAATGAAAGTAACAAAAAAGGCGCTTGTTTTAGTGCTTACTGTTGCCATTGCGTTATCGAGCGTATGCTTCAGCGCGTTTGCGTTGGGCACGGAAGATAACGTAGCGTATCCTTTCAGGACCGGCAGCGCCGCACTTGCAAATGCGCCCACACTCGTTTCCTACACGGAACAGGCTTCAGGCGACACTTGGCATTGGTTTGAGGCGATCTTCGATTCCCAGACCGACCTTTCTTCGGCAAGCTACCTTGCGGTAGAGTTCGAAGGCGTTAAGACCGCTTGGAACCTTACCTTCGGTATCATGGGCGGAGGCACTCGTTGGGGTTCTTACACCGACAGAAGCGTCAACGCTTATATCGTTACCGAAAACGGCACGGTCACCGAAAGAGCTTCCCAGAACGGCGGCTACATGACGATCAATGCCGGTGAAAAGGGTATGCTTTTACTCCCGATCGCCAACCTTACCAAAGTCGGTTGGGACAGCGTAAACGGTTCGCTTGCAAATTCCACTTCTTTGTTTATCGAGACCAACGCTCTCTATAACTGGAATTGGGAAATAACTATCGGCGAGATCGGTTATTACACGGGCGATCCCGCTAACGGCGGCACGTTCACCAAGATATTCGATCTTTCCGGCGGTCTCAAGAAAGCTAAATACAGCGCCGTAAACGGCCTTACTTTAAACTTCCCCGGCGAAGTTGACACCAAGGTAGGTGCTCAGGTAGAATATCCGTTCACCACGGGCGCATACGCTTTCAAGAACGCTACCGTTTGGGCAGGCCCCACCTCTTCCGACGCAAACGATAACTGGCAGACCGTATTTGCGGGCTTCGACGACGGCGCAGTCGATCTTTCCGACGCGACTTATATTGCCGTTCAGTATCTTGCAAAGACCGGCGCTCCCGGCCTTACCTACGGTATCGAGACTGCTAACGGAACTCGTTTCTCCAACGTCGGTCACGACGGCGACAACGTATATATGATAGGCGAAAACGGTATCGTTTCAAAGACCGGCTCCTATTTGTACGACGCTTCCAACGTTTCCACGAGCGGCGCTCTTCTTATCCCGATGGCGTCTATCTCCAAACAGTTCGGTTCCGATTCCAATCTTACCGCGATGACTCAGCTTGTCATGACCACAAACTCCAAATATAATTGGAACTTTGAAGTAGGTTTCGGCGAAATAGGTTATTATACCGGCGAGATCGGCTATAACGATTTCACTTACCATCGTCTTATAGCTTTCGGCAACGTTGACAGATCTGCTTCCTTCGCGGTCACTCCGACCACGGGCAATGCCGGCAGAAAGTACGTCAACAAGATCGACCGCACCGTTTACGGCGATTCCAATATGTTCGTATTCGGTACCGGTAAGCAGGACGGCAGTATAGTTCCTTGGTCGGGCGGCGCCGCAGGCACGCAGACCATCGTTCTCGACACCTATGGCGACGACGCTATCAAGCTCGTATGCGACGGCCCGAGAGAAGGCGCCGACGCTTACACCGCGTTCGATATGTTCGCAGGCAGCCGTGACGTTACCGCCGCTAAAGGCTTTACGCTCTGGGCGAAGAACTACAGCGACGTTGAAGTTTCCTTCAACCTCGAAGTAGACTGCACGGGTATTCCCGCGCGTGCCGAATCCGCACTGCCAAATGCGCGTTTCAACATTAAGCAGGGCAACCGCTTCTGGTTGTACGACGTCAACACCGGCAAACAGACCATTTATATGACTCGTCCTTGCGTAACGCTCCCCGTGGGCTTCGAAGGTTGGGTACGTATTCCTTACACCGCGTTCGCGCAGGCCGAATGGGATGCCGCCGGCTTTGGTGCCGTAGCTAACGAAGACTTTATGTCCGCCGGCACGAGACTTACTTACATCGGTATCACCGTATATTCGGGCGACTACACGGGTAAGGCGTTTGCCGTCAACAAACTCGGCACTTACAACACCACCCCGAGCTTCATCTCCGCGCTTGTGCCGATGAGCGACACAATGAAAAATATCCCCGCTTTAATGGGATTGGAGGACTGATTTTATGAAGAAATTTTTAGCATTATTGATCGTTCTCGTTCTTGCGCTTTCTTTGGGGCTTTCCATGGCTTCCTGCAAAAAGGGCGGCAAAACGAGTGATAAACCCGATGATTCCACCGAAATAAGCACTACCGCCGAACAGAGCGGAACTTCCGAAAAGCAAGCTACTAAGCTTGACGCTCCGGTAGTTACCATCAGCGAAGAAGGCCTTGCGACCTGGACAAGCGACGCCAACGCCGTTCGCTATCAGTATAAACTCGGCGAAACGGAAATGCAGACGGCTAAGACCTCTCTCCAGCTCGAAGACGGCCAGACCATTCAGGTCAAGGCTATCGGCGACGGTGAAAACTATCTCGACAGCGATTACAGCGCTGCTATGACTTACACGGCTCCCGCTCCCGCTATCGTTACGGGTATTCCCGCTCCCGCCGAAGGTTATTATATGACCAACGCCGACCTTATCCAGGACGGCGAGACTCGTTATCTTTTGTACACCACCAATATGACCGCCGGTGAAGACGACAACGCTTTCGCCGTCATGACCGGTGAACTCAACGATGACGAAGAATGGGTATACGGCGAAGGTAAAGTCGTTCTTTCCGCCGGCGCGGAAGACGCTTGGGACAGATATCTCCTTTCCGCAAGCATCGTTAAAGGCGAATTCGCTATGGGTGGCGAGACCTATAACTGGCTCCTTGCTTACGCCGCTACCGACCTTGCCACCGGCACCGCCGCGCAGATAGGCCTTGCGGTCTCCAAGACGGTCGACGGCGAATACACGAGAGTAGGCGCTCCCGTCATCACTTACGATAAGGACGCTTACGGCGCCACGATGGCAGGTTGCTACGCTCCCAGCGCCATCAACTACGACAAACAGAGCGGCGTTCGTATTTTCTACACCTATGCGGATAAATACGGTCACTTCAGCTTCTTCTGGGACGCCGACCTTTCCG
Source organism: Clostridia bacterium (assembly GCA_017616695.1). Lineage (GTDB taxonomy): Bacteria > Bacillota > Clostridia > Christensenellales > Borkfalkiaceae > UBA4636. The sequence goes on from JAFZXN010000064.1 coordinate 14,805, forward strand.
ACCTCGAAAACGTTGACGGTCAGGGCGCTATGGGCGTCAACGACGGCGATCTCCACAGCGGCGACGCGGTTTTGATGTTCCCGAACTCCGATATGGCTTACGATGCGACTGAAGGTTTGTTCGTTGCCGTTAAGGATTATTCTCCGTCCGCTGCCACCGCTCCGAGCTTTGCCGAACGCATCGAGCTTTGCTGGATCGACGAAGACGAACTCTACACCACCGATCCCGGTTACGGTTGGCTAAGCCTTGGCTTCTGGGATACTTTCGATCTCGAGCTTGACCTCGAATACGAGAGAGCTTACAGCGCTTGTATAGTTTCCGACGCTTACGGTCACATGATGTATTTCAATAATAGCGTTGAAATAGTCTACAATACCTGTATGACGAAAGCTACGACCGAAAACTATATGTACACCCAGATCCTCGTTTCCTATTTGTTTGCTCTCCCTATGCCCGAGTAATAGATAAGAAATAAGCATAATCACAAGCATTTTCTTAAGCCGCAGGGGCGCTGACGCCCCTGCGGCAAAAGTGCTGTAATGACCGCAGACTTAAGGTCTAAGGCAATTCGCAATTGCGAGTTGTCGGCTGTAAGCGAAATACAGCCCTGAAATACGTGGCTGACGCCGAAAAAACGGCAAAGCCGCTTCAAAAAAAAACGACGTATTCCGACGTCGATATAAAGGCATCGGAAAATAAAAAACAAGGAGTACAAAATGAAACTTAAACGTTTATTGGCTATCCTCGTAATCCTGTCGGTAACGTTTACCGTTTGCGCGTGCGGCGGTTCGGGCAGCGGAAAAACTTCCGCCGATAAAACTTCCGCTACCGATACGTCGGTAAATTCCGCCGAAGATTCTTCTACCCAAGCGGGCGACACTTCTTCCGGCCCTCAACACACCGTCCACATGGACGACGATGAAGACGGTATCTGCGATATATGCGGTGCAAGCCTCGTCGCGTCCGAACAGTCGATAAACGGCAATTACGTCCTTGATAAAAAGATCTCCGACGGTAAAGACGTGACCGATAATTATTATCTTTGCGTGCTCGTGGTCTCCGACGAAAAGGCGACTTTAGTTGAGGTCGACTACTGCGGTAAGGTCGAGACCGTGTTCGACAGTTCCTTTGCCGAAGGCGAACTTACTTTAAAACTCGGTTTCCGTACGCAAAAATACGCTTTCGACGAGGAAGCGGGCGAACTTAATTTCAACGGTCGTTACGGCGGACACGACGTAAACGTTACTTACGTTTACGATAAAGATTTCGTTTACCCCGCCGACAGCGGCTCTGTCGAATTTACCGACGAGCTTTTCGGCGACGACATTAACGAGAACTTCTACAATTATTGCCCGACAATGCTTATGGAAGGCAACGACACGATGCATATCTGGTACTGCTCCAACAAGATAAGCGGCAACGTCACCGACTATATAGCTTACCGTAAAGGCACGCTCCACGCCGACGGCAAATGGACTTTCACCGAAAAATCGCTCGTTCTCGAGGCAGGCTCCGGCAACGCGTGGGATTCCCGTCACTGCTGCGATCCCGCCGTTATAAAGGGCGAATTCAAGTATAACGGCGAAACTTACAGCTATCTTATGGCGTATCTCGGCTGTCTTACGAGCGATTGCACTTGTAACGAAGTCGGTATCGCGGTAGCCAGATCCCCCGAAGGCCCGTGGGTGAAATACGGTGATAACCCGATAGCCAACTACCGTACTTCCCTCGAATTCGACGCAAGTCATTGGGGCTACGGTCAGCCTTCGCTCGTTTCCGTCGACAAGAAAGGCAAAGTCATACTTTTCTACACCAAGGGCATCAAGCTCGGAACTTATACCTGGGCGGAAATGTGGGATCTATATGACCTTAACGCTCCTATCAAGATGAAAGAATCCAAACTCGTCGACGGCGGCGCTATAGAGACCTTCAACAACGCCGACTTTGCTTACGATCCCGTCGGCAATAACTTCTACTGCATCAAAGAAGACCACGTTTCCGGTTGGTATCCTTCCGACGGCGGCGTCGATTGGATAAGCGGCAGCAATTCGGTATTCTATACGGGTATGTCGGCAAACGACGAACTCGTCGGCGACACGCTCTTTAACAACGCGCCCTGGACGAAGGTCGGCACCGTCGGCAAGGAGCTTACGGGCTTCGACCGCAACCACAACGCGGGCATTTTAACGGACGAATACGGCTGGATAATGGATAATTCCAAGATACCCGTCGTCTACACGATGAGCTATCTTATGACCGATTATCCCGATTGGAATAAGGGCGGTCAGTGGCCGGCGCTCCATACTTACAGACTGCACGGCGTCGTGCTCGCTATGTAATATTATTATCGGATAAAAGATCATCGCCGTTGTCGGAATATTTCGGCAACGGCGAACGATTATAAATCGTTTATAAGGTGATATTATGAAAAAATGTGTATGCTTGTTATTATCGGCAATGCTATCTGTTACGCTCCTCGTAGCGTGCGGCACGGGGGAGACTAAAACTTCGACGCCCGAAACGTCGACTTCTTCCGCTCAAGGCGATTATCTCGTAGGGGAATACGTTCTTGAGTCGGCCGTTATGAACGGTCGCCTGATAACTTCCGAGTTCTCGCAATATACCGTGACTTTCAGAGCCGACGGGACTATGAGCGTTTTATTAAAACGCGACGGGATAACCACTCTAAGAAATTCGACTTACGTTTACGACGGCGCCGTTTTAACGGAAAGTAACGCCAACAGCGGAAAGTCGTACCGCTACGTCCTCGATTTTGACGGAACGCTCGTAACTTCCTTCGATGACTACGACGGCACCGCCGAAATAGTTCTTAAAAAGAAGGAGACAGCCGAAATGTTATCAGAAGTCGATTTCAAGAGCGTACTTTTTGGCGAATCGCTCGACGAAACCAAAATATACAACTACTGCCCCGCGATTATAACCGAAAAGGACGGCGACGGCAACGACGTTATGCACGTTTGGTACTGCACCAACAAAGATAGCGGCGTCATAGTCGACCATATCGGCTACCGCACGGGCGTTAAGCAGGCTAACGGCAAATGGAAATTCAGCGAAGAGCGCATCGTTCTCGCTCCCACGGAAAACACGTGGGATTCCGAACACACCTGCGATCCCGCCGTTATAAGAGGCGAATTCAATTATCACGGCGAAAAGTACAACTACCTTATGGCGTATCTCGGCTGCACCACTACCGACTATCAGAAGAACGAAACGGGCATCGCCGTAGCCAAGGAACTGGGCGGCCCGTGGGTAAAGATAGACGAAGTAAACCCCATCGTTCCCTGGTATGACGACGGCAATATCGATACCGAAGAGGCAAGATATCAAAGCTATCAGGGAACGACGAGTATTTATTGGGGTACGGGAATGCCCGCACTTTTGAGCGTGGACGGCAAGGGCGAAGTGCTTTTGTTCAACCAGTCGACGCTACGCGGCACTGCGGTAAGAAGGATAGACCTTTCCGACGTGGCCAACCCCGTAGTCAAATACACCGTTTCGCTTTCGTCAAACGCTATTCTGAATTCTCAAAACGGCTCCTGCCGCGTCAGTATTCCCGACTTTGCCTATGACGAAACCACCGGCAGATTATACGTCGTTTCCGTAACGAACGAGAAAAACCCCGCCGATATCACGAAGACGCTCGTCAATTCGCATTCCGCCGTCGCTTACGTCGAAGGGCTTGAAGATATGGAGGCTGTCAGTGCCGCCATTAAGACGGGCACTCTTTCCTGGAAGATGCTCGGCTACGTCGGCCCCAACGAAACGGGTTGGGAAAGAAACCATAACCCGGGAATGGTTCGCGACGAATACGGCCGCATACCCGACAGGCACAATATAAGCGTGATAGTTTCCACCGGCCACAGAGATTGGCCCACCGAAAACATCTTCACCTACAGATTGTACGGCTGGACTTTCACGGTCGTTTGATAAGATTTAAATTTTTTATAATAAAGGAGGTGGCTATATATGGCTGCAAAAAGATCGATCAATTGGGAAGAATTACTTACCGCCGCCGTCTACATACTGATAGGCATTCTGTTTATCGTTTTGAAACGCGATTTCCTTAACCTTATCCTGACGGTCGCGGGCGTACTGTTTATCGTACTCGGTATAATAAACGTTATCCGCGGCGATCTGATACCCGGCATAATCGATATCGCTATCGGCGCGATAATAATCCTCGGCGGCTGGCTGTTCGTTGAGATAATCCTTATCGTGTTCGGCGTTCTGCTCGTCGTTAAAGGCGTTATGGATTTTCTGGCGGCGTATAAGCCGTTCAGTTTCTGGGGCGTTCTGCTTGCCGTTCTTACTGCCGTTTTCGGCGTTTTATTGATAGTCGAAAAGTGGGTGATAGTCGATTGGTATTATATCATTCTCGGCGTCATTTTCGTAATAAGCGGCACAATTTCGCTCGTCGGAACGCTTCTCGGTAAAAAGCGTTAA
>JAFZXN010000065.1 GCA_017616695.1 Clostridia bacterium
CAAGTCCTAACGACTTTTTCTTGTGGTAACAAGAAAAAGTGTTAATAATTTCTTTACGACCGCAGTTTGCGCGAAATTAACGCGCAATATCGTTTACCGCGAACGCGGTAACATCGTTTGTCGGAAACGGTGTTTGGTCGGCAAACGCCCGACAACATCGTTTGCCGTATAACGGCAACATCGTTTATATCCTATATAATCAATAACGACCGCAGTTTGCGCGAAATTTTCGCGCAATATCGTTTACCGCATATGCGGTAACATCGTTTGTCGGAAACGGCGTTTGGTCGGCAAACGCCCGACAATATCGTTTGCCGTATAACGGCAACATCGTTTTACTTTCCCGCACCTGCGAATTATAAATTCAAATTGCAAATCACCTCCGGTCTATGGTCGGCGGTCACGATAAATAACAAGGAGAAATTTTATGAAAAACAAATTTTTCTTATCGCTCGTTTGCCTTTTGGCAACGGTATGTCTTATTTTTGCGCTCGTTGCGTGCGAAGATCCCGCCGCCACCGATACGACGGATTACAGCGAAGAGCAAGTTGCGGACGCGCCTTTACTGTATTACAGCAATAACGGCTCCGTCAACGCCGCCGATCCGTGCGTGATAACGGTGGGCGACACCTTCTATATGTACGCGACCAACGCTTTCCATAACGTCGACTGCGGGTATATCCGCGTATGGAGATCGAAAAACCTCGACGTGTGGGAAGAAGTCGGCACGGCGTTTTTACCAAACAGGAACGCCTGGGCGGTCAGCTCGCTATGGGCGCCCGAAGTCGTGGAAAGAAACGGCACTTACTATATGTATTATTCGGGTTACGACGTAGCCAAACGCCGTATGGGTATCGGCGTAGCCACGTCGGCTTCTCCTTTGGGCCCGTTCACTGAACTTGACGGCGTTTACGGCGGGAAGCAGTATTCCGCGTCTGTCTGCCCGTTCGATTTCGGTTACGCCGTAATAGATCCGACGGTATATATCGACGACGACCGCGAAGTGTATTTTTACTTTTCGCAAGACCAGTACGACGGTCAGTCTTCCATTTTCGGTTGCAAGCTCAAATCGGACATGGTAAGCGTAGTCGACGGCACGCTCAAACAGCTTATTAAGCCGTCGCAAAGCTGGGAAAACCTGAATAACCACAACAAGTGGAACGAGGCTCCGCACATGCTCAAGCACGGCGGAAAATATTATCTTACGTATTCCGCCAACTACTATATGAGCAGTCTTTACGGCATAGGCGTGGCGATATCCGACAGCCCTCTCGGCAGTTTCGTAAAGCCCGACTATAACCCCGTTCTGCAAGCCGATCCCGACTGGACTTTCGTTTCCGGCACGGGGCATAACAGCATATTCCCGTCTCCCGACGGCACGGAACTATGGATGGCGTACCATTCGCACATAGACGTCGAAAAGGGCGGCAGCGAACGTAAGATATGCTTCGATAAGATAGCTTTCGATAAAAGCGGCAGGCTGATAGTCGACGGGCCTTCGATCACCCGCCAGACGACGCCTTCGGGGTGCAGCGTGTATAAAAACGTGGCGCCGTATTCAACTGTCAACGTCGGCGGAGACAAGCTTATCGACGGGATAATCAACTATCATTACGATGACGTCGATACTTACGAATGTGCCGTCAAAGCCAACGAAAGCGTCACGTTCAAACTCGATAAAACCTATACAGTCTGCGCCGTTATGGTCTACGACAGCGCCGATTACGCGCTTTCGGGCGGAAGCTTCAGGCTCACCGTAGGCGAAAAGACGTTGAACGTCAGGTTCCCCGCCGAATACCGTTATCTCGACGCGACGGGTTTCGAGACCAAGATACCGGGGACAGCCGCCGTTTCACGCTTCAACGACGTGACGACCGATACCGTAACTATCGAATTTAAAAACGATATCGATCTCAACGAGGTAATGATCCTCGCCAAAGAAGTTTCCGCGGGCAGCGATCCTCAACTCATTGAGCCTACCGCTCCCGACGACGGCATCGTGCTCGACTCAGGTTCTGCGATAGACGGCGTTAAAGACGCCTTTTACGGCGACAAATCCATTTCGTTTACCGAGACCAATTCTGGTATAACCGTAACGACCTGGGCGCATATCGGCACCAACGGCTTGTATCTTTACTCGTTCGTCGACGATCCGAGCGTCTACTATTCTTCCGAAAAGCAGTTTTACGAAAACGACTCGGTGGAATACTATATAGACGCCGATCCCGAAAAGAGTTTTTCGCTTTCGGCGCTCAACTCTACTTCTCAGACGCGTATCGACTGCGTTCAGGTGCGTATAAACGCGCTCGGCGAAAGTCAGACCTGGTGCGGAAGATATACGGGCTACGGCGCTTATCCGTGGGTACAGGCTTCTTTTCCCGTAAGGACGGCGGCAAAAGTCAACGGCGATATCAACGTATCGGGCGGCGCAACGAGTTACTCGATAGAAGCGTTTATTCCGTGGTCGGCGATGATGCTTGACTCAGCGCCGTCGAAAGTAGGCGTTATGCCGGCGTTCAACAACGTCGACAACCGTGAAGATACTTCGCGTTCCTGGTTTACCGTCAAGGGTATGAGCCACGGGCTCCCGACGGGTTACGCCGCGGTGTATGCCGACGGGTTTGCCGATATCGGGCTCAACTACACGCCCGAAAAGGCTTTAGCCTGTAACGCCGACGATCCCGCTTATATTGGTCCGACCGTCGAAATGTACGAAGTAAACGAAAACAACCTCGAGCCCGAAACGAGAGCTTCGGCAAAAGCCGTTTTAAAAAACGACGGCGTATATATGCTCTTCGAGATAAACGATAAGGTGCTTACTAACGGTTCCGACAATATCTGGAACAACGACGGTATAGAGGTCATTTTCGATACGCTCGGCGTCGGCGGATACGACGGTTTCGTCGACGGCATAGTGAGGATCGGCGTCGACGTCGACTGCGGCTTTGAAACGGATAATTGCAAATCGGGACACAACGACTATTACCCCGTTCAGAGCGCCGCGTTCGTAAACGTAAAGATATCCGACTTCGAAGGCGAAAGCGTTTACGACTACAAATATCGCTACGTTATCGAATTGATGGTGCCGTATTCTACGCTCGGTCTTACTTCGGCGCCCGAAAGTATCAACTTCGCCTGGGCGGTCAAATCGCCAAACGAGAGAGTTTATATACTCAACAGAAGAAACGGCGCGGGCGTTCAGGAAGGTCAGGACTGGTTGTGGACGGATAAACACTTCCCGAGAAATCCGAGCGAATACTACACGCTGTCCGCCGAAGGCATAAAGTTATTCTGCTTCCCCGAGTGGACCGATTGGAACGACCTTACGATCCGTTCGGACGCGCCCGACCGTCTCGATTACCGCGGATTTGCCGCAGACGACGGCTTGTATCTCAATATCGTTCAGTATCTTGATAATATCGTTACCACGGGCGACAAGTGGAACGACCAAACGCATATCGAGCTTGAGATATGGCAAGGCAACTTCGGTTACGGCTGGGACGGAACGTACTTTGCGTTCTTTATCGACAACGGCGAATATATCAACAACTCGTACAACGTCAAAAAGTTTATCCACGAAGTCACCCTGACCGACCGCGGAGAGGGCTTTGCCGGCCGCAGATATATGATAAATTACGAGATATATATCGGGTTCGACAACAATCTCAACGCCGCCGACGGGCCTTACGCCTACGTTCAGATAATGAGCTACGCCCCGGGTGACGGAATTGACGGCTACGAAAAATTAAAGACCGTAACTAAAGACGGCGTACGCACGCTTTGGACGGAAAATTGCAACTCTATAGTTTTCCATTTTGGCGGAGCAGACGAGAAGGAAGGGTACTTCGTTCCGCCCTTGTGGCAGGATTGGGAAAACGTGGCTGTCCGCTCCGACGCGCCTTCGCGCTACGACTACCGCGGTTTTGCCGCCGCCGACGGGTTTTATATCAACTTCGTGCAGTACGTCGATAACGTCGTTACCACGGGCGACAAGTGGAACGACCAGACGCATTTCGAAATGGAGATCTGGCAGGGCGATATCGGCTACGGCTGGGACGGAACGTACTTCGCGTTCTTTATAAACGGCAGCGATTACTATATCAATAACGCAAGGAACGTTACGAATATCGCGTCGAGCGTTAAGATAATCGACCGCGGCGAAAATTTCGTCGGACACAGGTATATGATCTCTTACGAAGTGTATATCGGTTTCGTCAACAACGCCGCAAATCCCTCGGACGGGCCTTACGCTTACGCTCAGCTTATGAGCTACGCGCCCGGCGAGTCGACCGGCGACTACGGCTTTGCAAAGACCATCGTCAAAGACGGTAGAAGAACGCTTTGGACGGATAATTGCGATTCCACCGAGTTCCGCGCAAGCGGCGCCGTCGGTAAGGAAAATAATTGATAGTCTAAAAAAACGACGGGGCTGTCGCAAGTTTTTACTTAACTTGCGACAGCCCCGTTTAAGTTTCAAAACTTCACTTTTCTTCCGTCGAGGAAAGCTTTTCGTCTATGGCTTTAGATAGTTTATCGTGGTTTCGTATCATCTGAACGAGCGCTTTTTCGCTGTCCGTCATATCCTTTTCGCCGTAAGGGGACAGACCGTCGGCTTTTCCGCCCGGCTTTGCCGTTTGGCCGTTTTGCGGCGAGTAACCCGTCAACGCGGTCGGTTTTTTTGAAAAAGAGGACGGCGTACGGGCGTTTTTATCGGTCACGCCGCATTCTTTTTCGGTACTTCCGGCGGCGGAAGAAGCTTGATCGCTTACAGGTCGGCTTTTAAGACAAGCCTCCCCGAGTCGGGCGATAAAATCGAGCAAATTGAATTTTTCCAAAGCGCAAGACCTCACTTTCGGGTATAATATCGGCTTTTGCGGGGCGAAATATTTAAAATTTTTGCTTTTTATACGCAAGTTTTTAAATAAATCAGTTAAAAAGCATTGATTATTTCAAAAATATAGTATATAATAATTTGTGCTTAAATATTTTGTACGTTAAATTTATATGCGCGCGCCCGCAGAATCATACCTTAAAAAAGGCTGTTTATCGCGGTCCGAACGCATCAAGGAGCTTTTATGAAAAAAGTAATTGCACTCATTATGACTCTCTGCCTCGCAGTGGCGGTATTTACCGCTTGCGGCGCCAACGGTTTCAAGGGCGTAAGTCAATACGGCGGAGAAGTTTCTTCCAACGGCGGTTTTGCCGTAGTTAAGGGCGACTACGTTTACTTTGTGAACGGCAGCGCGTCGTATACCGAAGACAATACTTTCGGCACGCCCGTTAAAGGTGCGCTCGTCCGCGCCAAACTTGCCGACATCAAGAACTTCGGCACCATGCCCGAGAGCGAAGTAGTCGTTCCCAAGCTTTTCTATACCGATTACGACCGTTCGGTCTCCGGTTTCAACATTTTCGGCGACTACGTTTATTACGTTACCCCTTCCACCGCGAAGGATAAAACGGGTACCGTCCAGAACGATATAGCCGAATTTACCAAGACCAAACTCGACGGTACGGGTACGACCGTTATAGCGTCCTGGAGCGGTCTTTCCACTCCTTACAGATACGTTGAAAAAGGCGGCAACGTTTATCTTACCGTTTACGTTTCCGATAAGGATAAAGACGGCAACGAAGGTAACGTTTTCATAACCTATTCCGCCGACGGTAAAGAGGTTTCGAGGAGCAAAGTTATAAGTAGCTATATCTTCTCTTCCGATCCTGCTCTTACCTACGCTTTCTACGAAAGAAAAGCTCATAACGACGTGCTCGACGAAGACGAAAGTTTCAGCGAAGCTTATCGTTACAGCCTCGTAGGCGAAAACGGCGACAACAAGTACGGTGAAAAAGTTCTTTCCGGCGCAGGTCTATACAACGCCGAACAGAATGACGGCGGCAACGAAAACGTTTTCGGTATCGGTACGCAGGGCGTTACGTTCAGCTTTATCAAACTGACGGGCGATAAGCTGTATCTTTCCGAAACTTACGTTGATACTTCCGTTTCCAACATTACCCGTTATTACGGCGTCAGGCTTGAAGATATCACTACCGACGTAGCCGCCACTTACGGCAAGTTCGTCCTTTTGAATAAGGGAACGACCGAAGCGTCCGCTATCTTTGCTTCTACGTCCGTATATTACGATTTCGACACCATTCTTTATAACGACTCCACTTACGGTCTCGTTCGTTATAACTATCTCGATCAGGACAAGATAACGACTTTCGGTATCGAAATGCTCGTTTACGATTCCGACCTTATGTCCTATACTTACTGCTTCGACGACGGCGAGTATATGTATTATTACGGCAACAGCTATTATTTCAGACTGAGCATTGCCGACGCTCTTGCCGGCAACGCGAACGTTAAGCAGATAACCTATACGGGCACTTCTTCCACGAGCGATTTCTATCGTTTCGAGATGATCGACAACGTTATCCTTATCCTTAACGCCAACGAGCCTTTCCGCAGTTACGTCTGCGCTTACGACGTGACCAAGCTCGACGGGCTTACCGACGACGAAACTTCCGATTTTATCGAGACCTTCAACAAGGCCGAAAGAGATAAAATGCTCGCTCGCCTTGGCTATCGTATCGGTATCGTTACCGACAGCGACAAAGAGGCAGTCGATAACTATATGGATTCCACCTATCCCGAGGACAGCTCTTCCGCGTCCTGACGTTAGGCGGATATAAAGGTATTTGCGCCGCCGACCGTTTGATATAACGGTCGGCGGCTTAATGAAAAACGAATATTACTTTCGCTTGTGGGAGTAGGTAACGCCGAGAATTTGTCGGCGCGGCAAGTCAACAATCCCGTTTTTAACGCTCGTTAAAACCTGGCTTGCCTTAAATATCGAGACACGGACGATGCTTAAAAGACATTTTTCGTCTTTTCGGCATTCGTTGCCGCGTCTTTTTTCATTTACGGGGCAAAAAGATATAGTTTTTTCTTCGACGCGTTTAATTATCACGCGCAAACCATATTATATATAAAGGGAAAAATAATAATGCACGTTTTCGAACTTATTCTGATATCGATAGGGCTTTCCGCCGACGCCTTTGCCGTGGCGGTCTGTAAGGGCTTATCCGTTCGGAAAACCAAGTTCAGACACTATCTGATAACGGGAGCCTGGTTCGGCGGATCTCAGGCGCTCATGCCGCTTATAGGCTATTTCGTCGGCAGTCTGTTCGCGGGATACATAGAAAGCATAGACCATTGGGTGGCGTTCGTGCTTTTATCGTTTCTCGGCGTAAAAATGATAATAGAAGGCGCGTCGAAAAAAGAAGAATCCGTAGACGACTCGTTTGCCTTTTTTCCTATGCTCGTCCTTGCCGTCGCAACGAGTATCGACGCACTTATGTCCGGCGTTGCTTTTGCTATGCTCGAAGGCGTAAACATCTTCGTTACGGTCGCTGCTATCGGCGGGATAACTTTCGCGCTGTCGGCTGTCGGGCTTAAGATAGGCAACGTTTTCGGCGCAAGGTTCAGATCGGCGGCGGAGATAGCCGGCGGGATAATACTTATACTTATCGGCGTCAAGATACTTTTACAGCATCTCGGCGTCATAGCCTTCTGACGGGCGAAAAGTTCGTGAAGACCGCGCGAAGATCACCGCGCGGGGGAGTTAAATGAGATGAAAACGGTAATTTTATGTTTATTGTTTGTTTTCGGCGTGGCGGCGTGGGTATTGCCGACTTTCGATATTTTCGCCGTCGCCGTGATACTTTTTATCATCGGCTTATTGATGATAATAAAGGGCGGCGACGTGTTCGTCGACGGTGCGGCAAATATCGCAAAGTCGCTTAAAATACCTTCGTTTATAATAGGCGCGACGATCGTAAGTATCGCTACCACGCTTCCGGAGCTACTCGTATCCGTTTTTGCCGTAGCCGAAGGCACGGTGGACATGTCCGTAGGTAACGCCGTCGGTTCGGTCACGGCGAATACGGCGATGATACTTGCCGTATCGATGGTAGCTATGCCGATCGTATGTAAACGAAAGGACAACCTTTTGGCAATGCTTCTTCTTATCGCCGCTACGGTCACGCTCTGCGTAGGGTGTTTATGGGGGAGTTTAAACGTTATCGCGAGCATTATTCTCGTGGCGATACTCGTTACTTTTATAGTGCATAACGTCGTAAGCGGAAAAAAACAGTCGAACGAACTTAAGACGGAAACCGACGCGCCCGTAGATAAAAAAGAGCTGTTTTTGAATATACTTTTCTTCGTCGTCGGCGCGTTCGCTTTGGCGGGCGGCAGTCACTTTATGGTCGAATACGGCAAGTTCATCGCAAGTAAACTCGGCGTTTCCGACCTTATCATTTCGCTTACAATAATCGCCGTGGGAACGTCGCTTCCCGAACTTGTCACCGCGATAACGGCAATAGTCAAAAAGGAGGCGGGGCTTTCCGTCGGCAACGTGATAGGCGCCAACGTTATAGATATAACGCTTATTCTGCCCCTTTGTTCGCTCATTGCGGGAAAACAGCTCCCGATAAACGTCCGCAGCGCGTATATCGACCTTCCCGTCTGCGTGGGCGTAACGCTCGTAGCCATGCTGCCGCTTATTTTCAGACAAAAGGCGTCTAAACTTCAGGGCGTGGCGCTGCTTACTTTATACGCGGCGTATATCGCCGTGGTAGTCCTTTGCGAAGTCGGCGTTATCCCGATAGGCTGAAACGGAACTAAGGAAATATATTTTTTATCGGTCGTGTTGACAGAAGGGTAAAAAAATCGGTTGTGGACAGTTTCAAGTGTCCCCAACCGATTTTTATTGTCGGAAATATTTGGTTTGATGGTTTACGTCGGGGTGGAAAAAATCGTTCCGACGTTTTTCGTTATTCGCTGCGGAGAGCGACGACGGGGTCTTGTTTCGAGGCCTTGCTCGCAGGAACGAGCCCCGCTATAACCGTCAGCGCGACGGATATGCCGATGAGCGCAAACGCGCCCCATACGGGCAGAGCGGCGATATTGGATAGCCCCGACAAGTTCTTTATAATAATACTTATCGGAATATTCAGTATCAAGGTAATGACGATGCCGAGTACGCCCGACGTCAGCCCTATGATAGCCGTTTCGGCGTTGAAAACGTGGGCGATATCGCGTTTTGAAGCTCCGATCGAGCGCAGAACGCCTATTTCTTTTGTCCTTTCGAGAACGGAGATATGCGTTATCACGCTTATCATTATAGAAGAAACGATCAGCGAGATCGAAACGAAAGCTATAAGAACGTACGTCACGGCGTTGATTATGGTCGTTATCGAGCTCATCATAAGCCCGATGTAATCGGTGTATTTTATTTGTTCCGTTTCGGAATGCGTTGCGTTATAGTCGTCGATAAGTTGAACTATCTTGTCCTTTGCCTCGAAACTTACGGGGTAAATGTATATCGACTTGGGCGTTTCGGGATCGACTACGCCTATGGCCGAGGATACTTTGTCGTATACGGAAGAATCTATCGGGCCCCAGCCGTCTTCGGGGATATAACTCGTTAAAACGCTGTAGCGGTTGCCGTGGAAATAATTCTGATCGAGGTGCTGTCTGACTATTTCGGAGTTTCCCGATTTTTCCATCAAAAGTTTGGTAAGGTCGTTCGTGTAGCAAAGGGGAGTAGTCAACGAGCCGGATGTCGCCGTCTCTTTCAGCCTTACAATGCCGCTTATTTTAAGTTTCGTTCCGCCGAGCGTCACCGACTTATCGGTATTTTTGATATACTCGTTTATCTCGTCGTCCGAAAGGCTGCTCCAGACGGGGAATTCGACTTCGGTCTCACCGTCCGCGGAAAAAACGGTCTTTGGTTCGTCTTTTTTATACAGGTCGCTCGGTAACAGTATGTTGTATTCGAGCGCGAGCAATTCGTCGAACGTGTAACTCTTTTTGGAGCGCCCCGTTTGCTCAAGCCCCAGTGTTTCGAGGTTTTCTTTGACGATGCGGTCTTTTTCTTCTTCGGAAAGGTCTTTGGTACTGTCCGAAAGGTTGAGCATTATCTTCTGGAATACGTACGCGATATCGGTTTCGTTCATAAGCCCGAGCATATACATATCCATATCGCTCAACTGGTTATATTGGTCGACCACGAGCACCATTTCGTTCGCCGCCGTCGGCCAGGAGCCTTTCAATACGTCGTACTGCTTTTCCAGAAGGGAGCGGTTGTCTATCATTTCGGAGATGACGCCCGATTGGTTCATAAGCGTGCCGAACTGATCGTAATAGTTTGAAAACGTCTTGCCGCCCGATGGGAATACCATGTTGGGATCGGGAAGGATCACGGGCGAAACGCGCTTTGACGAGTCGCCGTTTTTAGCGTAAAGCTTTATCCCGAGCCCGTAAGAATACTGTATCGCGCTTATGGCATCGTTGTCCTTGTTGGCGTCGAGATACACTTTGAAGGGCTTAAGGTCGTTGGTGCCGAGCGAACCGAAAAAGTTCGTTACCATATTCTCTATCGTGTCCTGACTCGTAACCGTTTCGCCGTCGGGGAACATTTCTTCTTTCCTTTCGGCGGTGCCCATAAGCGACGCGATGGCCGAAGTATAGTCGACGGTATTGGTCGTAATAGACAGCGGGTAGTTACTTAAAGTGTCTCGCTGAATGTTGTTTATATAGGTGTTGAACCCCGCCGACAGCGACAAAATGAGCGCTATCCCGATTATCCCTATGCTCCCCGCAAAGGCGGTCAGAATAGTTCTTCCCTTTTTGGTAAACAGGTTGTTTAAACTCAAAGAAAATGCCGTTAACAGACTCATAGACGGCTTTTTGCCTTTTTTCGCCGCCTTAGAAGAAGTGTTTTCAAAGTGGCTTTCACGCCCGATCGGCTCTTTTGACGCGGCGGGATTTTCCGCGTCGCCGATGACAAGCCCGTCGGATAAAGTGACTATCCTCGTCGAATATTTATCGGCAAGTTCTCCGTTATGCGTCACCATTACCACGAGTCGGTCGTTGGAAAGCGCTTTCAGTATCTCCATTACCTGGATACTCGTTTCGCTGTCTAGCGCGCCGGTGGGCTCGTCCGCAAGTATGATTTCGGGATCGTTGACTATGGCTCTTGCGATAGCCACTCTTTGCATCTGTCCGCCCGAAAGCTGATTCGGAAGCTTGTTGACCTGATCTTCAAGCCCGACCAAAGATAAAGCTTCGAGTGCGCGGGCGCGGCGCGTTTCCTTGTCAACGCCCGATAAAGTTAAAGCAAGCTCCACGTTCTTTACGACCGTCTGGTGGGGAATAAGGTTATAGCTTTGGAAAATAAAACCTACCGAATGGTTGCGGTAAGCGTCCCAATCGCGGTCGTTATAGTCCTTGGTGGAAACGCCGTCGATGATAAGGTCGCCTTCGGTGTAGCGGTCGAGCCCGCCGATTATATTCAATAACGTGGTCTTGCCGCAGCCGGACGGACCGAGTACGGAAACGAATTCGGCTTTACCGAATTCCAAAGAGACGCCTTTAAGCGCCTTGACCGGCAGATCGGTCCCTTCACCGTACACTTTTACGATATTTTTTAGCTGTAACATAGTATTATCTCCAAGTTAACAAGTTAACGCTTTTTGTTTGCGGTTGCAAACAAAAAGTCGTTAAGACTGTTGGTCGTGAGGCGCTTTACGGCGAAAGTAAATTCCGCCTACGCCTCTCGGCGTAATTTAATTAACACTTTTTCTTGTTAGCGCAAGAAAAAGTCGTTAGACTTGTGGTCGTGAGGCGCTTTACGGCGAAAGTAAATTCCGCCTACGCCTCTCGGCGTAATTTAATTAACACTTTTTCTTGTTAGCGCAAGAAAAAGTCGTTAGACTTGTGGTCGGAG
>JAFZXN010000066.1 GCA_017616695.1 Clostridia bacterium
GCAAGCCTTCGGCGGCGCGCCGTTCGGCATATATATAAATTGCGGATAAAAGCAATTATAATATTTCGTTCGGCGATTTTAGGGCGAAGGCTTGCAGCCCGTCGAAAATCGCCCGACCACAATTGCGCTAAATTGCGTAGCAATTCTGGTCGACTATGTATCAAAGCAACCGCTTTGATATGCAAATTTTGAGGACTATCAAAATTTGCGGTCGACTGTAGCTGTCAGCGGTCTACGGTCAGAGATATAATAATTATGTTCGGGATTTTTCAGGGCGAAGGCTTGCAGCCCGACCGAAAAATCCGCGACCGCAATTGCGAATTGCAAATTGCGAATTGCGAATTGATCATCTTTTGGGTTCAGAATAATGTTATACTTCGATAATTTCAGAAACTGGTTCCTCGTTTTTATGAAACAGATGCTTGACGGCGTCTGGGAGATCATTTCTCATTTCTTTTTGGGACTCGGTCAGATTTTTAATTTCGGTGCCTACGCAAGTCAACTGCAAGGCAAGAATTTCGGGTGGACTTGGATACTCGTCGTACTCGTATTTATACTTGCCATAGCCATTTGGGGCGGGTTGATACTTCTGATCGTTCTCGGCATCAGAAAATACATAAGGTTCCGCCGTACCATAGTCGGTAACGAAGACCTTCTGGAAGAGATAGCCGACCTTCACCGCGACGTGTTGAGACTTACCTCCGAAAAAGAAAAGATAATGAATATGAAGATCACGCAGTCGGGGCTTTCGTACAGCGAATTGCGCGCCGTTTTGGGTGAACAGGACGACGGCGGCGGCGAAGGCGGTTCCGGCGGTTCGGGCGGGCCGAAGGTCGTCATCGAAGGCGCTTCGCTATCGGCGGACGGCGCAGTCGCGGTCAACGGAACGGGCAGCACCGCAAATCTTTCAAAGAGGTTTGCAAGGCTTTCCGCCGTCGACGAAAAATACGTTTTCTATCAGCCGCCCAAATACAACAAGGATATGTCGCTTTCGGAGATATGCGACGATATAAGGAACTTTGCGTGCTATCATTCGCGTTTGTTCTACGAGATCAAGACGATCCGCCTTATGATAGCCGGTCTTGCGTCCACAAAACTGATAGTTTTGCAGGGTATTTCCGGTACGGGTAAGACGTCTCTTCCGTACACGCTCGGCAAATATCTTATCAACGACGCGACTATCGCTTCCGTTCAGCCTTCCTGGAGAGAACGAAGCGAACTGTTCGGGTATTTCAACGAATTTACGAAGAAGTTCAACGAGACCGAAGTATTAAAGCGTATATACGAGTCGACTTATAACGACGATATCAATATAATCATTCTCGACGAAATGAACATAGCCCGTATCGAATACTACTTTGCGGAAATGCTTTCCATTCTCGAGATGCCCGACCCCAACGAGTGGAAGATAGAGATAGTCCCCTCCTCTTGGGAAGACGACCCCAAACACCTCCCCGACGGCAAGCTGACCATTCCGCAAAACGTCTGGTACATCGGCACCGCAAACAACGACGACTCGACTTTCGCCGTTTCCGACAAGGTGTACGACCGTGCGCTCGTTATCAACCTCGACAGCAAGGGTATCCCCTTCGAGCCGCAACCGACTTCCGCAAAGAGCATCAGCTATTCTTATATAGAATCTCTCTATAAAGAAGCCGTCGAACAGTATGCGTTAAGCGACGAGATACTCGATAAGATCAGTAAGCTCGACCTTTACGTCATCGAAAAATTCCGCGTTGCCTTCGGTAACCGTATTATGAAACAGTTGAAGACCTTCGTGCCCGTGTATATCGCCTGCGGCGGTACCGAGCTCGACGGGCTTGACTATATCCTCGCAACGAAAGTTTTCCGTAAGTTCGAGTCTTTGAATCTCTCTCTCATTCGTGACGAGATAAGAGGGCTTATCCTCTTTATGGATAACCTCTTCGGCAAAGAAACGATGAAAGAATGTATCGACTTCTTACAGCGCCTGCAAAAAACATACTGATTAACACTTTTTGTTTGCTGGTGCAAACAAAAAGTCGTTAAGACTGTATGTCGTGAGGCGCTTTACGGCGAAAATGAATTCCGCCTACGCCTCTCGGCGTAAAACAATTAACATTTTTTCTCGTTAGCACGAGAAAAAATCGTTAGGACTGTAGGTCGTGAGCGGCTTGCGATAATTGCAACGCAATTTCGTGTCAACATTTATTGTTGACTACAGGTCGAAATCAATCCCCGCTACCGCTCTCGGCGTAAATTAATTAACACTTTTTGTTTGCGGGTGCAAACAAAAAGTCGTTAAAACTGTATGTCGTGAGGCGCTTAACGGCGAAAATGAATTCCGCCTACGCCTCTCGGCGTAATTTAATTAACACTTTTTCTTGTTAGCACAAGAAAAAGTCGTTAAGACCGTAAGTCGTGAGCGACTTGCGATATTTGCTACGCAATTTATCGCAAATACGGTCGGGCGACCGTGAGGTCGCCGAACGAAATATTATAATTATTTTTTATCCGCAATTTATAGATTTGCCGAACGCCGCGCCGCCGAAGGCTTGCAGGCGGCAATAGCGGCGTACGACCGAGCCTGATAATTGCGAATTATTAATTGCTAATTATTTAACGACTTTTCTTATGAATAAGAAAAGTCGTTAAAAAAAAGGTGATTTATGCAAGATCGCACCCCTTTGGAGACGACGGGACAATCGTGGGTTACAAAACTGCGCTATTCGCGTTCGTTTCTCGCAAAACTTATTTTAAGTAACAATAAAATAAAAGAGTATTACTCGGCGATAGCTACAAAGCTTCTTTCGTACGACAAAGTCAAATCCCGCACGACTTGGGCGGGTGTGAGTTTCGTGCACGGAAAAACCAGCGTCGCCCGTTTTTCTTTTTCGGGAAAAACTCTGTGCGTTTACCTTGCCACAGATCCTTCAAAGCACTCCGAAGGTAAGTTCAAAGTTATAGACGTAAGCAATAAAAAAAGCTACGCTCTGCTTCCTTCCAAGCTCAAAGTCAAAAGCGAGGGCGCGGCAAAAGCCGCTATTTCCATTATCGACGAGATAGCCGGCGAGCTTTCTTTGAACCTGAAATTCCCCGTTCCCCCACCCATAAGCGCAAAAAACTTTCCGACGGACACGTTCGACAACCTCGTTACGCGCGGACTTATACGCCACGTCTACGAACAGCATAAGGACGTTTTCATCGATACCGAAGAGCCGGCCCCAAAGCCCGAGCCGGATATCCCCGCCGCTATCAAGGCGCTCTTTTCGGAAGATATCTATAAGGATACCCTCGAAGTAAACGAAACGCTTACCACCGTTCACGAGGGTTACGGCGATATTATCGACGCTTTGCTTGCCGGCAAAACGGAGATATCGCTCAATAAAAAATACGTCATAAGAAAGATCGACGAGACCTGGATAAACGTCATCGAAGACAGCCTTCCCGCGCTCGACTCGGTCGTAAGAAGCCCCGCGCACTTCATCGAAGAAACGGAAATGCTCCTTCCGATAGAGCGTACGAAAAAGGTCACAAGTCGCTCTATAAGACATTTATCGCAGCATACAGACCTTATTTCGGCTATCAACGCCGACCAGACCGTCACCCCTTCTAAACTTTTGAACGTTTTCAGGGACGACTCGATAATGACCTATGAAAACAAGTTCGTAAACACCCTTTTAAACAGGTTGTTCATCTTCGTTACGCGTCGTTACGAAGCCGCCTTGAAAGAAGGCGCGAACGAAAAGGTCACCTCTTTAAAGTTCGAGGACGAGTTCGTTCAGGGTATGATGAAAGGTCATATCCGCTTTGAAATGGAGCTTACCGGCGCTATCGAGAACGACGTTTTCAAAAATTACGCCGTCAATACCGACCTTTGGAAACGCGTCAAAAAGCTTTACGATATAGCAAAAGCCTATCAGGGCAGCGAGTTCGTTATCAATATGGGCAAAGCGTTTATTCGCCCGCCCGTCATGCGCACGAACCCCATTTTGAAAAACAAAAATCTCCGCCAATGCCTCGCGCTTTGGGAGTTTATCGAGGGCTATAACGACGAAGTGGGCATCATAGCCGACGAAAAGGCCGAAAATATCCCCGAAGAACTTCTTTTGCAGGTGTATCGCGGCGTCGCGCAGCAGTACCTTACGTTCTGCCATAACGTTTCCACGCAGGAGGATTTCATTTCCAACGAGTTTGCGCCCCCGCACGAGCTTACGCCGACTATAGACGAGGCCGATATCGACAGCACCGTGTTCGATTACGACCACGATAACGACGATATGATAGAGGCCGCAGTCGGCGGCGACGAACTTATCTTCGCCATCGAGGCCGCGCTCGCAGCCGACGAACTACTTGAAAAACGCGCCAAAGAAAAGGCAAGAAAAGAAGCCGAAAAAGAACGCAAAAAGGCAGAGGCACGCGCCAAGCGTCAGGCCGCGGCGGCGGCAAGAAAAGCCGAACGCGATTCAAGGTCACACTTTGGCACGGGAGAAGAGGAGGACGCCGATTACGAAGACGTTGACGAGACCGATGAAGAGGTCGAATACATTTCCGAAAAGGACGGCGATATCTTAAGAACGATAATAAGATACCGCAAGTCTTTCGCCGCGAAACTTCGCCTTGCCTCCGACCTCGTTAAAGAGTATTATTGCGCCGTTTACAACAAGTTTTTGTCGAGATCGAAAGTCAAGTTAAGAACGAGCTTTGCTTGCAACACCTTCAATTTCGGCAAGAAAAAGCTTGCAAAGATAACCATCGCGGGCAAAACGCTCAAGCTTTATCTTGCGCTCGATCCCGCGACGCTTCCCGCAAAATACCACGTTAAGGACGCTTCCGACGTCAAAAAGTACGCCCAAGTGCCCGCTTTATTAAAAATACGAAGCGACCGCGCTCTTAAAAACGCGCTCGAACTAATAGATACGGTGTGCGAAGGCATCGAACCCGTTAAGGGCGAGTCGCCCTTCGTTTCGCCCACCGACTTCCCGTACGACACGATCGAAAAACTCGTCGCTATGGGGCTTGCCGTCAAGACCGTGCAGACGGTCGTCATCGGTCACAAAGAGCCCGAACCCGTCGAAGAAGAGCCCGTCGAAGAAGAAGTCGCTTATAAGCCTTTCGCCCTTCCGCTTAAAGAGATCAAGGACGAAGACGGCGACGTCGTCGATATCGACGAAGAGGTCGCAGCCGCCCTCGAAAACGCCGAGCTTTCCGAAGAGGAACGCAACGAACTTATCGAAAAGGCAAAGGCAGATTTCAAACGCAAGAAAGAGGCTATCGCCCGCGGCGAGATACCCGAAACCATTTCTCATAAAGTGACCGACGAAAGCGGGCCCGAAGAGCCGACGGCAGAGCAGAACGAAACGGCGCCCGTCGATCAAAAACCCGCACCCGATATGCAGGACGCGGGCGGCGATCCGCTCCTACTCAAAAAGGACGTCGTCGAGAGTATGTCCAATATCATTCTCGACCTTCCCGAAGAGCAGAACAAAGAAAACGCTTCCGTTAGCGCCGAAAAAGCGACTACCGCGCAGGAAGTTCCCGTCGGCGGCGACGCGCTCGAGCTTAAACCCATCACCATCGAAGAAATGGAGAACCCCGAGCTTATCCGGAAAAGGCTTGAAACCGAGCTCGGCGAAGTTCCCGAAAGCGCAAAGGATATTTCAAAAGACAAGAAAAAGAGCATTTTCTCCCGTCTTTTCGGAAGAAAGAAATAATATCGGATCTTTCCGTGCGTGCGCTTATTTAAACATACGGTATCCGCATAATGAAAACGAAAATCAAAAAAATAATCAATACAGTGCTTAAGGTATTTGCCGCCGTTTTGCTCGTTTCGGTCGTCGCCGTCTTTATTATGTCAAAGGTGAGCGATTCGCCCGTCTTTATCTTCGGCAAAACGACCATGTGGGTGATGACCGACAGTATGTTCCCCACTATACCGGCAAGAACGTATATCCTCGTTGAAAAGGTCTCGGCCGACGAGGTAAAAGAAGGCGATATCATAGCTTTTAAGTCGACGGATCCCAAGATCTACGGGCAGATAAACACCCACCGCGTCGTTAAAAAGCAGGGTAACGTTTTCGTTACCAAGGGCGATAATAACGATATAGACGACGGCGCTTTCTCCGCAACGGCGGAAAACATCGTCGGCAGATACGTTTCCACTTTGTCCGTTATGACCGTTATGGGCAGGATATTCTTGTCCGACGTCGGCTTTATCTGCACGATAACCTTATTCGTCGTGATAGCTTTGATATGCTACGTTCCCGATATCAAAGAGGCGCTCAAAAATAAAGAAAAAGAACAGTCGGAAGACGAAGATCCCGTCAAAAAGGAGATAGATAAACTCGTCGAGGCCGAGATGGAAAGAAGACGGCGCGAAAACCTTTCTTTATCGCCCGCCACACCTACCGAAAATAGCGCTCTGAACGAGCCTGACGGCACGAAAGAAGGCGCCGACAACGTTTCTTTATCGCCTACCACCGCCGAAGATAACTCTTTGAACGAACCCGAAGACGTGCCCGAAGGCGCCGAAAAACGGTAAATAAAAGTCGTATCTTCACGTTTTAATCAAAAAAATCGTCAAAAAACCGCCGTTTTTTTGTAAAAAATCGCCCGTTTTTTGATAAAAATCACACGTTTTTTGTCAACGATCGCTCGCATTTTCCTCTGAAAACGGCAAAAAACCGTTAAAAAAATCTTATTTATCGGGGCAAAAAAGCCGAAAAAAGGAAGACTATGTTTGAAAAATTCAAAATTAAACGTAAAATACGCGCGCTCAAATCGCAGATAGCGGAGATAGAAAAAAAGCGTGAACGCTCGCAGTCTGCCTTGACGAAGGCTTTGCTTTCAGGTAAAGAGGCTTCGGACGCGGACGTCGATTACTTCAACAAATACACCAACCATATCGATATTTTAAGGAAAAGAATTCGCGAATTGCAGAATAAACTCGAAGAAGGTAACGTAGATAATGAGTCGCCGCAATAAAACCAAAAACGACAAACCGACCTCGTACGGCAGAGACTTTTCGTTCGCTATACTGCTACTGGTAAGTTTAGGCGTTTTCTTCAATATTCTCGTTCTTGCGCTCAACTATTCGTCGGGCATGGAAAAGCAGGCTGTCGTTATGGCGAGCACTTACGCCGAAGAGACCGCCAACGCCTTCCGCACCAAGACGAACGAATTGAGGGAGACAACCAACGCTCTTGCGAGCGCGGCAAGCGGTTTTTCGGACAGAGACGAGCTGAATAACTTCTTTTATAACGCGCTGCTTTCGGACGGGTTAAAGGATAAAGGCATAGAGGATATCCGCTATTTTATAAAAGGCAGCGATACCGACGTCGAATACAGCTACCGCGACGGCAAAGATAAGCCGCCGATAAGCAACGAGAACCCCTTCGTTCTCGATATGAGAAAGAATAACGTACTCGCTACGTACGGTATCATTTATTACGAAACGGGCAGCATCAATCCGTGCCTCGTGTGCTACTGCCCCGTGCAGAAAAACATCGACGAAACGCAAGTTATCGACGGGATAGCGGTATTTTATCCGCAGATAACCATATTATCGTTCATCGATAATCTGAATAAAGAAAAGGCGGTGCTTTCGGAATTCCAGGCGGTCTGCAACAAAAAAAGCACCAACGAACAGCAGATACTGTCGATAATAAACGACAAATCGAAAAGCATCAAGGAAAACAACTCCTTCGAGAGCTACATAAAAAAGATGACGAACGACGGCTTTACCGGCGACGAGATAAACAAAATGCTTACCGAAGGCGAGTCGGGCGCGTCAGCTATATATATTCAGAACGAATTATATATCCTTACCGTCGGCAAAGCCAATAAGACCGACTTGGGCTTAAGCATAATTTCTCTTTATAAAG
Organism: Clostridia bacterium; assembly: GCA_017616695.1. Classification (GTDB taxonomy): domain Bacteria; phylum Bacillota; class Clostridia; order Christensenellales; family Borkfalkiaceae; genus UBA4636. The sequence goes on from JAFZXN010000066.1 coordinate 7,863, forward strand.
CCGCCGACATTTACGGCGAAGGCTACGACCTCGTTACTTCGATAATTTCGACCATGGTCGTGCTCGGCGTAGTATTCTTCGGGTTCGCCCTGTACTACATTATTTCACGTCAGATAACGAGAAAGCGCATAAACGAGATGAACATGGTCAACGCCACGCTCAACTGCCCCTCGCTTTTGAAATACGAAAAGGACGCGAAGGAAATACTCGCAAGAAACAAAGCAACCAAATTCGCAGTCATAATCTCGCACATACACCACTTTAACTACATAACCGAAACTTTCGGCGACGGCGCCACCACGACGATGCTCCAGCACGTCAAGGAAACGTATCAGAACGCGTTGATGGTCGAAGAGGCTTACGGTTATATAGAAAACGGCGAATTCGTTCTTCTTCTTCATTATAAAGACAAAGACAGATTGGAAAACCGTCTCGTCAGCCTGTACGCGGTCATAAAGAGTTCTTCGGTAAAAGACCTGAACGGCTACGACCTTAAGATGTGCTACGGTATATACGAAGTCGAAAAATCGACGAACGAAGTCGTTCAGCGTATGGTCGAAAAGGCAATGGTCGTTAAAAACCTGCCGTCGCGTTCGGACGTCAACCAGATCTGCCACTTCTACGACCAGACGGTCAAGACCGATTACCTTAACCGAGCCGAAGTCGAAGGCCGAATGGAAGGCGCTTTGGCGTCGGGGGAATTCAGGGTATTCTATCAACCGAAATATAACCTTGAAAAAGACTTTATCGACGGTGCGGAGCTTCTCGTCCGTTGGTACGACCCGCTCGTTAAAAAATACAGGCGTCCTAACGAATTTTTGCCGATATTCGAGGAAAACGGCTTTATTTCAAAGCTCGACCGTCATATTTACTACACGGCTTGCGAAACGCTTGCCGACCGTATTTCAAAGGGCAAACGAATATTCCCGATATCGGTCAACGTGTCGCGTGTTACCGCGATACAGCCCGACTTCATCACCTATTATATCAAAGTTAAAAACCACTTCAAGATAGCCAACGGCTTTATCACTCTCGAATTTACCGAAAGTTTCGCCTACGAAAACTACGAATACCTGTCGGGCGTTGCGAGAGAACTGCGCGCAGCGGGCTTTTTGTGCTCGATAGACGACTTCGGTACCGGCTACTCGTCCTACAACATTTTGAAAGCGCTCGAAATGGACGAGATCAAGATGGATAAGTTCTTCCTCGACGAAGGCACCTCGCCCCAAAGGGATCAGCTCATTATCGAAAGCGTTATCGATATTTCCAAAAAGCTTAACGTCAAGGTCACGCAGGAAGGCGTGGAGACCATCGAACAGCTTAAATTACTTAAAAAATTGGGCTGTAAGGTCATTCAGGGGTACTTCTTTGCAAAGCCTATGAGCTTAGGCGATTACGATAAGTTCATAGACGACTTCTTTATCTCCAACAAGATAGTTGAAGCGCTGAAAAATAATTAACGATTTTTTTCTTGTCGGCACGAGAAAAGAGTCGGTGGATAGGAAATAGGAATTACTTAGCGGTCGGGCGGCTTTGCCGCCGAACGATAATATAATACAATGAATTGCCTGAAGGCATTATTCGTAGGCCGCAAATAACCGACAAAATCGATACAAGCTAAACGGCTGTCGCAAGTAAACTTGCGACAGCCGCTTTTTTTTGTTCGGAAACAATTAAACCGTTTTTTTGGTTCGGAAACGATCAAACCGTTCTTTTGCGGAAGATGGTTTAAATCGTTTTTCGTGGTTTAAAGTCAGGTTCAAGGCGCGTTTCGAGGGCTTACAGGCAGCAAAGCGTCTGCGATAAAATTGCACGTTAACGCCGCTTATTATCAACCGATATAATAAGGTATCAGTTTTGCGTTGGTGTAGATGACGAAGTTAGATACCTTTGAAATTTCGATCTCTTCACCTACGGAGTCACGCAAAACGAAGTTGACGGTTATACGATAGTTGCCGTAAGTATGGCCTGCTCCCTCCAAAATAGTGCCCGTATCCACGGTAAAGTGCAGCATCGGAAGAGTAAGCACGGCGTGCAGATCGTCAACGTCGTCGATCTTTGCTTTTTCTATGACCGCCGTATAAGACGTTCCGCTTTCGGCGTTAGCTATCTCGTCGATATCCTCGTCGTCGATGCCTTCGATACCGAAACTTGAGATATAATCCGAAAGAGTGAGCGAAGGACCGTAAGTTCCGTCGGCAAGTTTTTGTTCGAGGGTAATTGTTATAACGCCGTCGTAATACTCCGCAATGTGTGCGGAAACGGCGTCGGCCTCGAGAACGGCAAGCAAGTCGAACGACGCCGTATTGGAATCGTTGTTGTTGAGCGCGTTGATACCTAAAGGCGTAAAGTCGCCTCTCTTATCGCCGATCGGGTTAAGGTCGAGAATGGCAGTCTCGGGGGCGGTCTCCGAATAATATGACTTGGCAGGCGATTCGTCGCCCGATTCCGAATTGGGGCTGAAGGTAGTCGACGACGCGGAGAATGAAATATTCGACGAACCCGAAACGGTAACGCCGTTATCCGGCGAAAGCGTGCTTACCCCCGGGAACTGCGAGGGTATGGCGCTCGACGGATAAGTAATAAATACCTGCGCGCTGACGGTAAAGCCCGAAACGCTGTTGGCAAAAGTCGACGACAGGTCGGCAGAAACGAATTCCGCATAGTTCTGCGTGGAACGTATCGTGCCGTTGGCTTCGTAGTCGACGGGGGCGCCGTCGTCTATCGCATAGCTGCCGCTGCAAGTCGGAGAACCGATGATCGCCCTTAAATGGTTGTTGCCTTCGGTTCTGTTGAGATAGACGAGGAAGCTCTGATAAACGTGCGTATCGCGGACGTAACCCATAACTTCGCTCTTAACGGAACCGAGGTCGTCCGAAACGCCCATGGTCGCCTCGAGATTGACGACTAATACGTTATTATCCGCCGACATTATCAAGGTATGAGTATCGACCGAAGGATCGGCTTCGGCAGACGAATAACTCGTTACGACGAAATTGCCGTGGTCGAATATCTTACCCACAACGAGGTGCGCCATGGTGTGTCTTTCCTGATCGGAAATGACGGACGGGTGGTCGTTATCGCCGAAGGTTATCGGCGCGCTTATGATATAGTGGTGGAACTTATAATAGTTGAAGAGATAATATAGGTCTTCGTATTCGTATTTACCGATAATCTCCGAGTCCAAAGAAATATCGTAACGGGTAGCGCCGCCGTCGGACGTGGTATAAGGACGATAATAGTTAGTATCGACTTTCACGGAAGCGCCACTTGAACTTCCGAGCCTGATATACGCACCGGAAACGTTCGTAGCGGCGGAGTCGGCAACGATTATAGCTCTGTAACGCTGATCTTCGCCGCTTTCGTATTCGCAGTAATGGTTTCCGCCGATAGTGACGGTAGCAGACGCTTCGTCGCAGCCTACGAGCGGGCCTTCGTTATCTTCCACTACCGACAGACATTCCAACATATCTTCGAGCTTTATGGGCTCCGCGTCGGTAAAGATAGACAGATAATATCTTTCTTCGAGTCTGTACCCTTCAACGTCGCCGCCGTTCAACGTTACGGCGTACTTCGTGACGACACCGTCGGATTCGACGTATTCCCTGTAATAATAGGAGCCGGCTTTAATGGTTGCGCCGGCGGAACTTAAGAGCTTTACGTATTTTCCGGAACCGTCTTCGGCGGCGGAGTCGGCTTTGACGACGGCTCTATAACGCTGCACTTCACCGCTCGTGTACGGGCAGTAATAATAACTGCCTATCTTGATGGTGGCCGACGCCTCCTCGCAACGAACGAGCGGGCCTGAGCCGCTTGCACCCGTTCCGTCCTCAACCACGTCGAATATCCCGAGCAATTCGTCGAGATCGACGGGCGAGAAATGATCGCCCGACAACGCGATATTGCCGCTGCCGTCCTTTGTAAGCACCGCTTGGAAATCCTGCAGATCGAGTGTGTTCGACGAGGAAATGGCGTCGGTAAGTTTCAGATAATACGCCCCGCCGCCGTTGGGATCGATCAGAACGAATATGGTGTCGTTATTGAAATACGACAGTTTAACGTTGTTGTTCGCCTTTTTGAAAATGAGTTCCTTATCGTAGTTACGGTGTAAGTCTTCGCCCGCGTTGACAACGCTGAGCCACTCTATGGGACTTCTCTCGTAAGTGTACTTGAAATAAGCGGTGACAGGCGAGCCGATGTTCTCGATGAGAAGGTCGCCGTAATACGGTGAATAGACGGGTTCAACGTAAGTGGTGCCGCTTCTTACGGCTACGTCGAAACGATAGGAAAGAACTCGCCTTATAAAGAGCGGAACGTACAGATGATACGCCACTTTGCCGCTGCCGGAAGGATCCATAAACCTTACGTCCATCAACGTGAACTGGTTTTTACCGCTGTCGTAGAAAGTCTTTGAAACGTCGAAATACGTATCGCCTCTCGATATCGACAGGTCGGACGTGTTTATCGTGAACCTGTTGTTGGCGGAGTCGTATACCATACGGTAAAAGACGGTGGAGAAATTGTATTTGGTCTGCTCCGAAGTCTTTTCGAACGAGATACGGGTATTGGTCAAAAGGCGTAGGTAGCTGTTTATCATCTTGGTAACGGTAGCGCTGTCGTTGGAGTCGATGACGTACACGGGGAAGTCTTTATTGCTTCCCGACTCCGCGTAAGAAAGAGCTTCCGTCGAGAACATTGCCATTTTACCGAGATAACCGGAGCTGAATAATGCGTAGTTAGTCGTGCCGAGCGTTGCGGAGTAAGCGTTGTTCGCCGCGTACGAATATCTGCCGCTAGTCACGCCGTATACGTCGAGATTATTCGAGAGATCGGAAACTATAGACTGTATCGGCAAATCGCCGACGGATAGCGACGCGCCTTCGCCGGTAAGAACTATCGGCACGCTGCCCGCTAAAACGCCTATCGTGGTAGTCGGGTTGGTGGTGACGTACGCGTAAGTGTCGGTAGAGGGGTTTAAGGCTACGTTGGTGTAACTGTACGGCGCGACCGACGAAGCGAACGTAGAGAAGGGATTATTATCCGTTTCGCCCGCAAAGTCGGCAAATACGGCGTAACTGTTGGCATTCGACAAGATCGCACCGGTTATATACGTTTCTCCCGTCATGGGGGTAGTGCCGTCCGTGGTGACGCCCGTAAACGTGATACCTACGAGGTTGCAAAGGGTGGTAGTGTCGTTTCTGCCGAGGAAGATACCGCAATTCTGAGCGGTAGAGTTTGCCACTTGCGAAGTGATTATCGTATCCTTTACCAAAAGGTTATAGCCGTTTACCGTTTTCTGGTTGGCCGTGATGACGCCTATAAGTCCGCCCGTACCCTTACCCGCCGCAACGGTGGTATACGCGGAAGATATGGTGCAATCGGTAACGCAGTCGTCGAAGAGTTTGAGCGTTGTGCCGGTGAAGTTTGCATAATACAAGTGCGCGCACAACCCGCCGGCGCAAGCGTAAAGATCGTTGGAACTGATGGTGTAAGACTGGCTTATGGTATATCTCTTTACGGTCGTAGAGGATATCTCGATGCTCGCGTTGTTCTGACCTATCTGCATAATGCCGAAGACGCCGCCGGCTTTGTTCCTTCCCTGTATGGTTTTGGTGCCGAGCCCGTCTATAATACATTTTTTGATCGTACAATTTGACTGCTGGTTGGACGCGATACCGCCGATAAGCCCTCCGACAACTTCGGCGTCGAAGCTGACGCCAGAAACGGTGACCGACTCAAAAGCAAAGTTTGGTTGGAAGGTGTGGCCGAGCACGCCGCCGGCAAAACCGATATACGCGTCGTTCTCCATAACGAGATGTTTTATGGCGCCGTCGGTCAAAGTAAGATTTTTGACGGTCATAAGGTTTCCTCTTGCATAAGCGGTGACGCCGCCGCAGGAATACGCCTCTTCGTTCTGACCACCGCCGTCTTTAGGCGCGTCGGCAAGGCTTGCGGAATTGTAGCTGTTTGCAGAGTCGCCCGAAGTTTTACCCATACAGACTATTTCGCCGATCTTTATATTCGACGAACCGCTGGTGCTGTTAACGTTTACGATTATCTGACGGGACCTTCCTAAAAGGCCGCCCGCCTGGTGTCCCGCTTTTACGGTGAGAGAGTTACCCGAGATCGTGTCGCAGTTCGTGAAGGACACGGTGGCAGTGCCTCGCCCCGCACCGACGAGACCGCCCGCCCACTTGGGCCCTTGAACGGTTATCCCGTCAAAGTCGACGTTCGAAAAGTTTACGGTCGGGGTTTTGCCGTTATTGTAAACGTAACCGATAAAGCCGCCTACCGCGACGGAAACGCCGTTGATGCCGCCGATACCGTTTGACGCGGGAGTAGCAAGAGGAGGATCGCTCGACTTAGCGCCGCCGTTTGCCGCAGAAGAGAACAGATATTCGGAAAGTTCTTCGCCCGTATCCCGCCTGAAAAGTCGGGCTCTTACGTCGCCCGCAAGCTTGAGATTGGATACGTCTAACGTAATATTGGCGGATTTTGCTATAAATTGATTTATTACGCCGATAGCACGCACGGAAACTTCTACCCAATAACCGTAGTTAAGAGTCGAGTCGAAGAACTTATACGACAAGTTTCCGTTACTTCTGTCAACGTTATATTCGAGATAATTGGTGTGGAGAGTTATCTCGTATTGAGTACCGCTGTAACCGCGGAAATATCTTGCGCGCAGACGTACGAGCGGATCGTTTACGTATATACTGCCGATGCCGCGGAAACATTCGGGAAGCTCGCAATCACCTTTGATCTCTACCGTCTTGTCGACGTCGCTGCAGACGGTACGGGCGGCCGCAGTAGCATATTTCGTGATGATATAAGGCGTTCTCGCAAGCCCCGAATACCCGTCCGCAGTCGACGCGGTATAGTCGGTGCTCTGATTGCCGAGATCGTCGTACTTTGCCGTGCCGCGCGTTGCGCAATAGGCGCGATACGCCTGCCAACAATTAGTCAGTTTTGCGGTATTGTAGTCTCCCGCAGCCGAAGAAGCCGAGCCTGCGCCGCTGTTGACTATTACGGACAACAGGAACAACGCCTGCCCGTCGGGTACGTTGATAGTGTTGCCCGATACGTTGAGCGTGCCGAAAGTCTTCGCATTGAGATCGGGTATGGAATAGTTTTTACTGCCGTTTTTAAGAGTGCTCGTAGCTTCGGTGGCGTGATAAGCCGCGGAGACGCCCGTGGTCTCCTGGAACGCATAACCGGTGATGACTCTGCCGATTATGGGGTTGACGTATAAATATCCGCTGTCGTTTACACGGTCGAGCTTATTCGAAAAGTTCGTCGGCGTTTTTCCCGCCATGTTGCGGAATATGACGCCGCCGTTCAAAACCACGCCTATATAGCCGCCTACCGGCGCAAGACGGGTGTAAACGGCGTCGTTGAAGGAGAACGTGGCGGTGGTGTAAGTTACGCTTACGTTATCGATTACGGTATCGCCGCCGAGGACCTGACCGATGACCGCGCCGTAAGCTTTGGAACCGTTCTTATAAGTGAAACTGCCGGTGTAATTCGAGTAAGTAAAAGATATCGTAGACGCACAGTTGACTTCGACGGTAACGTCTTTGATAACGCAGCCGTTGGAGGTATATACGAGCGGATTTATAGAGGCGTTGGAAATTACGTCGTCGTAATCGTCGTCGCCGACTATAACGCCGCGGAATGCGAAGTATTCGGGATTGGAGTCGTCGTTGTTGGGTGCGCCGAGACCGGGGAAGGTCGTGGGTAGTTCTATCTTTGCCGCCTGTATCAGATAGTACGCGCCGGCAAGATATTCTCTTACCACGTCGATGCCGACGGGGGTTTTATCCGTCGCAGTGAAATATCCGCTGCCGTCGTATTTATAAACGACGTCGCCGGGGTGAACGACTGCCGTGGACGGACTTGCTATATCCGACGGAAGGGTAAGCCCCGTGTTCGTATCGGTGACCGTACCCGCGATGACCGTAGCGATATAATACAGCATATTGCCGTCGGTGATAAGATACGGATCGCCGTATTTTCCGCAGCCCGTGATATCGGGTATCTCCACGTAGATATTGACGGCGAGCTCGTGCTGTTTATCTCCTGCGCTATACGCCGTGTATACGTACGGTAAGAAGTTGGCTACGGTGAAATCATACGCCGAGCCGGCTGTTCCGCTCGAAGGAGAAACGTAATAATCGGGAACGTCTTCTTCGGGGTAATAAACGTTCTGTCCTTCACCGGCGTATTCTACGGTATGCGAAAGTTCCCAACCGTAAGTGACTTTGTGAGCCGAACCCGTCCAGTCGTCGCCGTTGGTGAAGTTATAAGTACCCGAAGCTTGTTCGAGATATTTGAAGCTGTTGAGTATGGTCGCGCGGCTGAATATCGATCTTCCCGTGCCGTAATTGAGCGCCGGCGCCCCGGAAGTTTTCGTTCTGCCGTCGAATCTCAATTTGGTAAAAGTGAGAGTTATCGATTTGGCGTCCGCCGCGCCCACGTCGCCGATAAGGCTGGAAGCGGCGTACCAACCGTTCGTTTTATAAGACGAATAATGCGTGGAAGACTGGCTCGCGCCGTCTATGACTATTGTGGAGTTTCTGAGCGCCTTATTTATCAAAAGCGGCGCGTAGATGTAGATATCGATATCATCACCTTTAAGGTGCGAATCGGGGTTGGTTTCGGCGTTATAATAAGTCGAACTCGTTATGAAAGCGCCGTTAAAGACTATGTTGCTTGCCGAGCCGTCGTTATGGGTGACGACGCCGCTCTCCGTTCCGCCCAGCGAGCCGGCGATAAGGAAACCGCAATGACTGTCGGAAAGTTTGGGAACGTTGCCGCAGATAGTCAACCCGTTTATCGAAATTCTGCCGGTGACGTTCAAAAAAGTCGACGTGTGCATGAGATAGTGCTGGCTTGCCGCCGTGCGCGTATCCCTTATGATAGTATCGGCGCCGCTTTGATTGTTTTCGGAAGCTTCAATGCCGTTGTTGTCGAGAGTGAGAGTGGCCGACGAAAACGTAACGCTTACACCGCTTAAGTTTACGGGGTAATACGAAAGCCCCGTCATATTGAGCGTACCCGAAAACGCCGATTTGGTAAACCAATTGGATAAAGACGAATGCGCGTATATCTTTACCGACCAGATAAGGAACTTCTGCGCGTTCGTCGCACTGCCGTTATTTCTTATGGCTTTCAGATTGTAATAATAGCGGGTATTGCCGTGTTTGCCGCGCGCGTTCTTTCCTGCGACCGTCTTGTTCTGATAGGTGTTACAGCCGCTACCCGTAAACACTATCGGGTTGCCGTCCGTCGTGGTGACGGAGATCACGGCGTTGCCGTTTGCGGATATATCGGCGTTATTATAACGGCTGTCGGCAACGAGTTCGTCGAAAACGGTATAGTTGGAACCGAGGTCATTGCTCGCGCCCATATAGAGATTGCCGATATTGTAGTTGGTGCTCGTATTGTCGACGTCGAGATACAGCGCCGAAGAAGTCGTCGCGCCCGAACCGTTACGATACGCCTTGTTAGCCACGAAACCGAACGTGGAAGAACCCGGCGTGATTATTACCACGTCGTGATCGCCGTCCGCGTCGACGGAAAGGGAAATTATATCCCAATGCCCCGTCGCCGTATTGACGAGCCCGCCCATTTTAACGGCTCTCGTTACCGCGGTGATATGCGTATCGTCGATGGCAAGTCCCGTTATCGTGACGTTCGCCGTAAACCAATCGGTGCCGAGAATGCCGCCCGATTTTCCGTTCGCGTCGGCAGTGGTCTTACTTACCGTGTAGTTGACCGTGACGCCCGAAATACTTACGGCTCGTTTGTTGTAAACGTATTGGGCGTGTTCTATCCTGCCGATGAGCGCGCCGGAATACGGAGTTCTCGAAGAGTTTTCCTGATAATAAGTCGACGAAAGAGTTGCCCCCGTTATGCTGAAAACGGTGTCCGTCGTGCATTTTCTTTCGGAATTTTCGCCGATATCGCCGACAACGCCGCCGCACACTATGGGATTGCCCGAAGTGTTGGTAGTGTCGTTTATCGTCGCGCCGTAAGTTCCGTTCGTTATCGTCACGCTTGCGTTGAGCTGCATGTAACCTATAGCGCCGCCGACGTAGGCAACGTTATCTTCAGCCGCCGTTACCGTTATCGTGGGTGAAGAAGTGACCGACGTAAGCGTTTCCGCCCCTTGTACGAAAGCCGCCACGGGGCCGACGCATCTTACGTCTTCGCTGTTTGCCGCAGGCCGTATGTTCATAGTGCCCGCTATCGTGAAATTCGATATCGTTGAGCCGTTGACTTTGGCGAACAAGCCTACGTAGCAATGCGAATGTATGCCGCCGCAGTTATTCGCGGGGGTAGTCGGGTTGCCGTAAGGCGCTCCCGTATCTATCGTTAATGTCGTGCTTCCGCCGACGACAGAACCCGTAAAGGGCTCGTTTACACCGTCGTCACGGGTGAATGAGTTTATGCCCGTGCCCGACATATTTACGGAATCCGTAAAAGTCAGCGTGCTACTTAAAAGCGTCTCGCTTACCGAAGGGTTAGACACGCTCTCGAACCGCAAAGCGCCCGTTCCGTTCGTAGTGGCGGTATTGAGCTGAATATTAAGAGCCGTTTTGGCAAAGGCTATTTTCGTACCGATGCTCGTGCCGCCCGATCTCACCTGTACCGTATGAGCCGACTCGTCCACTGCAAAGAGGTCGCTTTCGGTTATGCCCGAGGCGCCCAATCTTACGACTTCGCCCCAGGTGTAGAGATCGTCTGCGTCCGTATTGTTTTTCCTCGTCAAAGTCCAGCCCGTACCCGCAGAATAGTTCGTGCCCGAACCGAGAGCGTACACAAGGCTTCTTCCCCTCGTTTTGACTATCTGACCGCCGCCGGCACCGATAGTCGCGCCCGAAAGGTTGGTCTGACCGGCAATACGCAACACGCCGCTCGGCATATTATAAATAAGCCCGCCGCCGTGACTGCCTCTTACGGTCACGGAACCCGTTACGTCTATAAACGAATCGCCGCCGCCCTCAGAGCCTATAAGCCCGCCGTTCGCGCCCGTATTAGTGTTTATGGCGCCCGTAGCGCCGTCGATATGAACGTACGCCGCACTTTTTACGATGCCGCCGATAAGTCCGCCGCTCGTGCCGCCCGAACTTAAAGAGCTCACGCTGTTGTTGACGTTGGTTATGATAAGCTTATTGGAAAGAGCGTTGGTGCTGTAATAGCCGATAACGCCGCCCGCATAACTCGTGCCGCTGACGCTTTCGGTGGTAAGCTCGGCGTTGCCGTTATAAGTAAACGTGGCGGAGTCGTTGGAAAGCCAGCCTATTATGCCGCCCGCATAGCCCGACGTCGCCCTGACCACGAGACCGCTCGTTATGGTGTACGTTGCAAGACTTATCGTAGTCGCCGCGTGCGTGGACGAATAATAATAACCGAAAAGCCCGCCCGCGCCGGCTTTACCGACTACGGCGTCCGTCGTGCCGTAGACGGTGAAATCGGGACCGTTGCGCAAGAAATCATCGGCTTCGGGATCGAACTTTACGAGCGCGTCGTTTACGTAACCGACGATACCGCCCGCGTATTTGCCGTCGCCCGTCGTACTTACTTTGGTAACGCCCGAACGGTTCACGCTCTTGAACTCAAGGACGGAATTGGTCTTCATCTCGCCGACGAGCCCGCCCGCGTGGCCGCTCGTCGTGGATACGGATATCGCGCTCGCCGTGCAACCCGAAGGAGTGTTGACTCTCAACGTGGCTCCGCCCGCGGCTTCGCCGAGCGTGCCGCATATAAGCCCGACGTTATCGGTATTGCGCACGACTCTTAAATTAGTCTTGACGGTATAATTTACGGTTACGTCGCAACCTTTGCCGATATCTCCTATAACCCCTTCGTAGTAGCCCGTTTCCGTGTTGCCCTCATAGCTTAAAAGCGAAATGCTCCATTTGGCGGTGTAATCGGAATCCGATTCCTTTACGACGTGGTTTGCGAACAAAGTGCCGCCCGTCTCGCTGTTTGCCGTGTCCTTTTTGTTTATGTTTATAGGAGCAGCCGTGCCGGAGGTGTTCTCTACGCTCATCTTGGTGGAAACGTAGTTGAAAAGCGGGCAGGTGTAAAGGTCGAACTCGTCGATACCCGTGTCGCCGATGACTATCGTACCGGCAAAAGGTCTACCCGACGTACCGAGACTTTCGGTATATCCTTCGTCAGTCAAAGCCGTGCCGCTGGTGTAATAGAAATTGAGCGTATCACGCTTATTGCGCGCGCCGCCGTTATACGCCGTAACGTAAGCGTAAAATTCGGACGAACTGTAAAAATCGTATACGCCCTGCGATTCTTCCGCTAAAGCGCTGCGATCTTCGCGCGTGCCGAAAAAGTTGCCCACCGCCGCCGCGACGAACGAGAGCGCGATGACGAGCAACGTTATTATATATCTGTTGAATTTTGTCGATAACCTTTTTTTCATATCCGTTCAGACAAAGCGATAAAACGTCGCTTTAAGTTAAGTTCGTTACGATATCGGCCGTTTTTAACGTTCATACCCGATAAGTTGCCGCTTACTACGCGGCGTAAGAATATTCGACCACCGTCAAAGGATCTTCTTCGAGATCAATCGGCGCGTTCATTTGCAGCCACGTTTCCGCAGATATGTTCTTTTTGTGGAATTGCACGTCGTAAATACTCTCCACGTCCGAATCGACGGGGAAGACTATCTGATAATAATTCGTATCGCCTACCTGCGCGGGCGTTCTGTTGAATAAAAGGAGCGATTTGTCGCTGATATCCACCTTCGTGATATCCCAGCGGAGCGTAAACGTGCCGCTGCCGACGCCCGAGATACGGTAGTTGTAGCCGTCGTATTGGGCGGGGGTGTAGGTGTCGCTGTCGTTGAAAGCGCCCGTCCAGGAGTTGGAAACGCCCTGCGAACGGATATCGGCTTTGAATAATGCCTTTAAAGTCGGCAATGCCGCGTCGCTGGGAGTCGCTATCGTTTCAACGTACAGATTGGGTTTATTGGCGGCGAAATTCGCGGAAAACGTAAGAGTGTATACTTGCGAAGACGTAGTGTTTCCCGTTAAAGTATTGCCGTCGGAACTACCGAACGTCACCGATAGCGCGGTGCCGTATTGAAGCCTCTTCGTGACGGCGCCTTTTCTCAAAGTCACCCAATACGACGTCAGAGAATTATCGCTGAGATACGTTTCGTTTATCGGAACGTACTTGAGGTCGGTAGAATCGTCGAACTTCACGAATTGCGCTTCGATGGTATAAGTGACGTCCCTTTCAAAAGGAAGCGATTGTCTGCCCTGCTCGTAATTGCATATTGTAATGAGCGCGCTCGGTTCCAACTCGACGTTCGTCGTGTAAACGACCTTTACGTTGTTACGGCTGTGCGTCTTCGCGAGCAGGTTGGACGAAAATTTATCGCCGTTGGCCTGATAAGTTGCAAGCGTTCGCTGCGCGTAACGGCTGTTGGTGTACGCGGCAAACGTTAAACCGCCCGCAAACGCCAAAAGGGCAAACGACAAGATAAGCGATATCACTATCGGCTGTATCGCTGAAATTTTAAATTTTTTCATAAATTCGCCCTCCTTTGACGTTATTTTGCACCTTCATATCGCATACGGCGTGAAACCGAAGATATCACGACGAGAATGATTTTGCGGACAAACATATAACGTCCGTCTCCCTGTCGATGGAGATCTCGCCGTCGGAATGTATACGGAGAATGTAATAGTTTACGAAATCGCCTTTAATGTTGCCTCTTTCGACGTTGTTCGTCTGCCAATACAACGGTTCGGCGTATTTGTGAACGTTGGAATACGTGGAATACGTGCTCGTGTGCATGGCGGAGTTTGCAAGTATCTCGCCGACTTCGGCTTTATTGAGATAATGGCCCAAAAGCTTTGCGGCCTTTTCCGTTCCGCCCGCGCCGTCGTCGACGTCCTTTATCGTATAATAAAAGTTTCTCGGCGTGGTCTCGTGCGTGGTGTATAAAACGGCTCCGTCGTCAACGAGATCTTCGATTTGTTCCGGAGTTAGGCTCGTGGAAGGCAACGATTCCGTCGCGGGGTATATTTCGTAAGTGAATTGGTTGTTGGTCGTAAACGATAATTGCAGTCTGTAACCTGAAACCATCTTGCCGTAAACGCAGAAGACTCTGTCCCAATGGCTGCCGCCGCCTTCCGCGTCGTCTTTGGCGTCGACCGCGTCGAAGTAAAGATAACGTATGTCTTCGAAATGCCCCGTTTCTTCGTCCCAATGCCCCGCGCCGATATACAGCGATTCGGGGGAAGATAAGGGCGCGTAAGCGGCGAGCATACGTTGCGAATAAAACCACGCCAAAACCGGAGTGGCCACGATACACGATATCAAAACGACCATTCCCGTTATAAACAATATTTTTTTGACCTTTTCGCTTACCTTGTATGCCACGGTCCGCTCCTTAACCTGCGTCGATGTATAGTACTATGCACTTCGCTCCGCTACCGATTATCTGGTCGCCGTCGTTATATAAGTCGCTCAATGCGTCGGCTATCCTTTCGGCGTTGCCGGAATAATAATCTTCCAAGTCGTCTACGTCGGACGGCCCGATGACACCCGCAAAGAAATATTCGGGTTTTTCTTCGATATATTCGCCGACTTCCACGGGGTATTTTCTCGTTACCTCCGGAACCGACGTCGAAAGATTTTCGCTCAGCTCGAAGTAAGTTATCGGCCATTCCCAATAAAGCGTGACTTTATAACAATCGGTCTTGCCGACGTCTTCGCACAGCGTCTTGCCCCTCGAATCGAAAACGTATTCACCTTCGATCAGCCCGTCGTATTGATAATGCTCGTAATCTGCGCCCGTCCTTTCGGTAAAGAACAATATATGACCTTTCATCAGGTCGAGAACGGGCCCCGATTCCACTTCTCTCATTACCGTATAGTAGCTTCCCGAATTTTCTTCATCTTCTTCTACCACAATGCCGTAACCGCCGATATCGAGCCCGAGCTTAGCAACGACGGAAGACTTTCCCGCCGCGGGGCGCACGTAGAACGTGACCGTACCGTACGAACCCGGCATGATATAATATCTGTTTTCATATCGGAATTCGTTTACGAGCTCGAAAGCTATCTTGGTATCCACCGTGGTATCGGCGGCGGTAAAATTGAACCCTTTAGCCGTAAGATTGCTCTTTAATTCGCCTTCGCCCGTAATATAGTCGTGGTCGGAATCGTAAGTCGTCCTACGAGGCGTTTCTATCAGCAGATCGTAACTTTCGGTGGAAGTGACGAGTTGCAAAGTCCCCGGTTTATTTTTAGTGTTGAAAGAGAACCAGCCGAAAGAGTAAAAGGACACGAAAAGAAGAAGGACGCCGGAAACTATTATCAACGACATTCTCTTAACAAGTTCCATCTTCATCTTTTTGGAAACTTTCGTTTCGCTCCTTTCCATATTTCGACCTTCGATACGCCTCGTTTTGCCGCCGCGCCGCTTTATCGGAATTATTATATGCAATATAACTCGTCCGCTTAAGCGTATGCGACGGAAATCGTCCGCGGAAAATAAAAAAAGTTGCATACCCGCTATCCCGCTTTGTCGGAATAATCGAAAATGCAACTGGCTGCCTCAGTAAGGCCCTATAGCTTTGCGTCACCGGCTTTCGCCGATTTTGCCCATAGGTTTTCACTTTTACGAAAACAGTATATAACATAATTATATAATTGTCAAGCCATTAGCGAAAAAAATCGAAAAAAAACGGGTAAAAATTTGCGGCGCCGTGACCGTAAAATTATAATTCGCCCTTTCCCGTTTTAAGCGATAAAAAAGCCCTTCACTTTTAAATACGATTTTTTTACGCCGCTCTTGACAACGCCCGCGTTTTGAGTTATAATCGTGCTATAAAATATCGTGGGAGAAAGGAAAATGTCAAAAAAGACGATATCGGCAGCAGCAAAGATAGCGGCGTCACTTTTAGCGTCGTGCGTGTTGCTTTGCGGCTGTACCAACGATAACGGCAACGGCGGCGGTAAAAAATCCGACGAAATTAAAAATTCCGAAGAAATCACCGCGTCCGACGGCGGAAATTCTTCAAGCGTACAGAAAAGCGATTATCAACTTTTTATCGAGGCTCACCCCGATTACGAGGGCGACGAAAGCCAATGGGAGAAGGATATGGCAGACGGAAAACTTATGGACTCGTACGAATACAATATCGTTTCGGGAAAAAGCGTTAGTTTCTTTGCCGAAAGCGGCTTGGCGACCAAAGACGGCGACCAAGCGGTCTTATCGGGCGCGGTCTGCACGCTCGAAGTGCCAGTCGTCTTGCCCGTAACGCCATATTCTACGTGGGAAATGACCGTCGTCACGAAAGGTATTTCCGGTCAGTTTTTCAACAGTTCCCGCACGAAAGAGAACGGGAGGATATACTTCGGGTACAATTCGGGCAACAGCGTGCTGTATCTCGGCGTGAAAATAGGCGATACGTTTTTCAACTACTGCTGGTCGGTAGCCGCCGATCTTAACGAAAAAGAGCGCAAACTCACCTATTCTTTCGACGGAACGAGATATCTTTTAAGCGTGGACGACGAAACGCCCCGCACGTTCGATACTTTAAACTTCAATCAGGGCGCAAAACTTACCGATATAGACGGTACGACGGCGTCGAAAGAGCTTACCGAAAAAATAAAAGCCGTTTCGGGGCAGGCTTACGTTACTATGGAGAGCGTGGGCGCAAATAATTTCGCCGTGAACGCACGAATAAAGAGCTGGTCCGTAAAAACGAGCGGACTGTACGCGTATAACGAGCTTGCGGCTCACCCGCTCGCCGGAAAAAAGATATTCCAGCTCGGCTCGTCGATAAGCTACGGGGCAGGCTCAAACGGCGTTTCGTTCGTCGAACAGATAGCAAGCCTTACCGCAAGCAGTTACGTTAAGGAAACGGTGAGCGGCACCACTTTGGCGGTGGTCGACGGCAGGACCAATTCTTACGTGGAAAGATACGGGAATTTCGATTTTTCAAAAGGTTGCGACGTTTTATTGATACAGCTCAGCACCAACGACTTTACGCAGGATATAACGGTCGGCAGCGTGAAAAACGACGGCGATCTGCGTTCCGCCACCAAAAACAAAAAAACGCTTTGCGGCGCGATAGAATACCTTATCGCCGCCACGAGAGAAAATTCGCCCGAGACCGTGGTTGCTTTTTATACTTGCCCCGTCAAAAACAGTTGGGCGCTCAAAGATACTTACGGCGAGTTTATCGAAGACCAAATGAAGACCATAGCCAGTAAATACGATATATTGCTCATCGATCTGTTTAACTTGAAAACGCTCGACTATTCTTCGCAGATGACCGATTCCATACACCCGAATATCGTCGTTTACGGCGGAGTGTTTACCCCGAATATGATAAACGCCTTTACCGCCGCGCTCAAAAAATAGCCGATAACCGACTTATAGACGCACTTTTAAGGGCTGTCGCGTCAAACGCGACAGCC
>JAFZXN010000067.1 GCA_017616695.1 Clostridia bacterium
CCGCTGCTGCTCCCGCTGCCGCTGCTGCCGCTCCCGTTGAAGAAAAAACCGAATTCAACGTTGTGTTGAAGGATATCGGTCCCAACAAGCTTCCCGTTATCAAGCTCGTTAAGGACGTTACCAATCTTCCCCTCACCGAAGCTAAGGCTCTCACCGAAAAGGGTGGCGTTATTAAAGAAGCTCTTCCCAAAGACGAAGCCGAAAAACTCGTTGCGAAGTTCAAAGAAGCCGGCGCTACTGCTGTTGCCGAATAATTTCAATGCGACAAAACCGACCTTTTTTAAGGTCGGTTTTTTTCGCTCGGATATATCCGTTTGGGTTTTTCGTATAGCATAACGCTTTTTGGTAAATGAAAGCCGTTTTGTGAAAAACGTGCGGATGATCGCGTTATAGACGCACTTATTAAAAAAATATTTTTGGAGACAGATATGTTTTGTCAAAAATGCGGGGCACCCGTAGAGGGCGGCGCAACTGTTTGCCCGTCTTGCGGAGCCGATATCACCGACCGTTCGGAAAAAAGCGTTGACGAACAGGTTTCGCTTAATAAAAATTGCGACGTCCGCGAAAAGGATATCGACGAAATGAAAAGATCGGTCGATCACTTTTCGCAAAAGCGCGCCGAATATAACGAATACGATAACGTAGTCTTTTTGGTTGGGCAGATGATAAAAATAGGCAAACGCCATTCTCTGCTTATCTGGGGGATAATCTTATTGGTATTGAACGTTGCGGGCTTGTCGATGGGCGGAAAATTGCTTTCGTTCTTTCCCGGCGATAAAGAGCGGTTATACAGCGCTATCTGTATAGCGTTGTTCGTCGCCAATATAATCGGCTCGTGCCTGCTTATAGGTAGTTACGTCGTTTACACGATACGCCGCAACAGGCATTACGAATATTGCGTAGAGCGTCTTTCGTCTCTTACGGGCGAGCTTAACTGTCATTATCATGCTTACGGCGAATGTCCGCTCGCAGCGGATTATACCAATCCGTCCAACCTTATTGCCGTTCTGGAATTGCTCGAATCGGGCGGGGCCAACAGTATTAAAGAGGCGCTCGCTATCTTAACGGATAAATCGGAACGCCGTCTCGAAACCGAAAGAAAGAGCTTTGCCGAGATCGAAGAGGTCATGACCTTGAACGGCAACAAACTCGGCGTTATGTTCTATTCCGCGGATATATTCTATTGATATAAAACGGTCTAAAGTCGCCCTATAAGTCGATTATCAGGGTATTTTGCGTTTTGTTTTTGCAATAAAGATATATTTATATGCCGAATTGGTCATAAATATCGGTATGACGTTACTATAGATCGGGCGGCGCGTAATACGTTGTGCGACGCCCGAGCCGCAAGCTTTAAACCGCGAGCTTTAAGCTTCTTTTTAAGAGGTGAAAACAATGTTAAATATTTTAGCCGATACTTTTTTTGAAACACGGATATTTTGGATAATAGTCTGGCTTGTCGTTTTTGTTGCCGCGCTCGGAACAGAGCTTGCCACCGAACAGCTCGTTTCGGTCTGGTTCTGCGTGGGGGCTGTGGTCTCCGGCATACTTGCGGCGTGTAAGGTCGGGTTTATCATTCAGATAATCGTTTTCGTCAGCGTGTCGGCGGTCATTCTCGTTATCGCCAAGACCACTTTTGCGAAAAATCTTAACGGTCGCAACCAAAAAACCAATTACGACGCCATTATAGGCGAAGAGATATTGATAACCGAAAAGGTCGTTCCCAAAAGCATAGGTGCGGGTAAGGTTCGCGACGTCGTATGGACGGTAGTATCCGATAGTGAGATCGAAGCGGGCGAATTCGCCGTCGTTAAGGAAATACGCGGAAATAAGCTGGTCGTCGAGAAGAAGACCTGACGGCTCTTTCCGACGTTAGGTATTTATCGCCGATGATCGGCCCGAAAGGGCGCTATAAGCTCGTTAATAAGCAAATAAACGAAAAAAGGAGATGTATTTATGGGAGTTATCATCGTTTTGGCTGTAGTTATATTGATAGTAATTATCGTTATCGTTAAGTCGATAGTCGTTGTCGCGCAGGCGTCGACGGTCATCGTTCAGCGCCTCGGCAAGTATTCAAAGACGCTCGGCGCGGGCATTCACTTCATTACGCCCATTATCGAAAAGAAAGTCGCAACCGTTTCTTTGAAAGAAAAGGTCGCCGATTTTCCGCCGCAGCCCGTTATCACAAAGGATAACGTCACGATGCACATAGATACGGTCGTTTACTTCGCTATTACCGATCCGAAACTTTACACTTACGGCGTCGAACACCCCATGCAGGCTATCGAAAACCTGACGGCTACTACGCTCCGTAACCTTATCGGCGATCTCGAACTCGACCAGACGCTTACTTCGCGCGACACCATCAACCAGCAGATGCGTCTTATTCTCGACGAAGCCACCGATCCTTGGGGTATCAAGATCAACCGCGTGGAACTCAAGAACATTCTTCCGCCCAAGGATATTCAGGAAGCGATGGAAAAACAGATGAGAGCGGAAAGACAAAAGCGTGAAGCTATTCTTACCGCCGAAGGTAAGAAGGAAGCTGCCATACTTACCGCGCAGGGCGAAAAAGAATCCGCAATACTTCGTGCGGAGGCTAAGAAGATCTCCACTATCACCGAGGCCGAAGGTCAGGCGCAAGCGTTGCTCCGTGTTTACGAGGCTCAGGCCGAGGGTATCAAGGCTATCAACGACGCCAATCCGAACGCCGCGTATCTTACGCTCAAAGGCTATGAAGCTTTGGAAAAGATAGCAAACAGCGGTTCCACCAAGCTCGTGATACCCACTGAAATTTCCAACGTCACGGGGCTTATCGCCGCGATGAAAGAAGTCGTGACGAATAAAGAAACCGATGAAAAGAAATAAACTTAAGCGGAGTTGGTATATTCCGTGAACAAAACGACGCCCTCGGCAACGATCTCATGCCGAGGGCGATATTTTTATATATTAAGGCGATAATAGCCGTCAGTCGAATTTCGGCGTGCAAAGCGTTATCGACCGACGGCGGTTTTTAAAAACTTATAGATAATTAACGGTCCTGTAATCGTAAAGGTCGTCGGGGAGGGTGACGGTATCTGTGGTGTGGTAGTAATTAAGATAAGCCTTTATAACGAATTGATCTTCTGCCCTCGTTTCCATTTTGACTCTGAAGCCGTCTTCGTTGATGCAGAAATAAAAAGCCACGTAGCTTCCGTTGGTCGTGCCCTCGACTTTGAGCATATTTTCGCCGCAAAGGTATACCTTGGCTCCGTATTCGGAGATCGCATTGTCGACTAACGATACGTAGTCGCTCATATCGGTCCCGTCGGAATATCCCATTCCAGTCTCGGTGTTGAACCCGTAGGTGCTCATGGCGCTCGACAAGTTAGCCATACTTGTTTTCATTTTACCGTAATACTTGTTGTTTTCTGCCGTATATTCCAAGTGAAGCTGTTTATTGCTCACTTTCGTTTCTATATACATCATATAGTTTTTGCTGTCCAAATACGCCTCTGCAACGTAATTGCAATTTACGGTCTTACCGGCGGAGTCGGTCGTGCTTACGGGCGTTATCATATATAAGTACACGAGCGGATTGTCTTTGTCGGTAACGTCGTATAAATACTTGCTCCTTTGATAATAGTCGGCTTCTTTTTCGCCTTCGTTATCGATACTTACGAGCATATCGCAGCGGAAGTTTGTTGCGGTATCGAAATCGTAATCGGTGAAAAATTCCGTTTCCGCCGAAGTATTTCCGGCTTCGACGTAATCGCCTTTAAAGTAGGCGTCTTGCTTTTTCATGTCGCTTTTGATGCCGCTTGCGGCGGTGCCGTCACCCATACAACCCGACAATAACGCTATTGCCGTAACGACGACGAAGATAAGCGGTAAATTTTTCTTTTTCATAACGTTTTCTCCTTTTTATTGAAATTTAAATTTATCTGCACTGATAAATGATTTGAAAGCCGCCTTTATCGACTTTATAAAAACGCAAAAAAGTCACGACAACGTGCTTATAGACCGACGTCGGTTTTTAAAAACTTATAGATAATTAACGGTCCTGTAATCGTAAAGGTCGTCGGGGAGGGTGACGGTATCTGTGGTGTGATAATAATGGAAATAGAACTTAATAAGGTAGGTTGCAGCGAAATCTTCCGTTACCGTCTTTATTCTGAAACCGTTCTTTTCGGTGACGATATAAAAAGTAAAGTAGTTGCGGATCGAGGTCTCGACTTTGAGCATATTTTCGCCGCAAAGATATACCTTTGTTCCGGGGGAGGCAAGCATATTGTCGATTAGCGAAACGTATTCCTCCATTTCTGTTACTAACTCATTGGCATCGATACCTAACGTTTCCAACGCGTCCGACAGGTTGTTTACGCTTGTTTTGATCTTGCCGAAACTGCCGCTGTGCTCACTGAAAAGTTCCAGATTTAGTTGTTTATCGCTTACTCTTGTTTCCATATACAACATAGAGTTTACGCTGTCTAAATACGCTTCGCCGATGAAATTGCAGTTTACGGTCTTGCCGGCGGAGTTTTGCGTGGTGATGGGCGTGGTCGTGTATAAGTAAAAAAGCGGATTTTTGCTGTCGGTAAAATCGCATAAATATTTGCTCTTCTGATAGTAGTCCTCTTTTTCTTCGTCTATATAATTAATATACGTGAACACGTCGCAGCGGTAGTTTGTGCCGAAATCGAATTCGTAATTATCGATAAATTCATTTGCTATTGTTTTGTCTTCGGCTTCGACGTAATCGCCTTTAAAGTAAGCGTTTTGCTTATTTATTTCCTTTTTGATGCTGCTACTTGAATTGCCGCCCATGCAGCCCGACAACAGCATTATCGCCGTTAAAATGACGATAACGATCGATAAAACTCTCTTTTTCATAACGTTTTCCTCCTATTTAATAAAATTATTATACTATAACCGTACATAAAAGTCAATACTTTTTTTAAAATAATTATCCGCCGTTTTTTGGCGGTCGAATTTATTTGTCGTATTATCGCCGTCATTATAATATAAAAATAGCCGCCTTGTCAATTAAAGCTTGCCAAACGGCATTTGGCATTTAAGTTGAAATTTAAAAAAAAGTACGCCTTTACGGTTTTTTCAAATTGACGAATTAAAAGCAAAAATAGCCGATAACGGACCTATAGCCCGACTTTCGGCTGTTTTTTATGCGTTTTGGCGGCGTTAGAAGGCGAAAACGCCGATAAAAAAATCGCGGCGAAAGCCGCGATGATAAGTAGGTAGGTGGGGGATCGTTATCTATTTAGATAAGCTATCGCGCTCATGGCGGCGATAGCGCCGTCGCCGGCGGCGGTGGTAAGCTGGCGAATGGCTTTTTTACGGGTATCGCCCGCGACGAAAAGTCCTTCGGTCTTGGTGTTCATAGCGTCGTCGCCGAGAACGTAACCGTCCTTGTCAAGCTCGACGAGCGGCAAAAAACGCTTGTTGTCGGGTATCTGCCCGATAGCCACGAACACGGCGGGGACTTCGAGAATAAATTCCGTTCCTTTCAGCCTGTCGAGGACTTTAAGCCCCGTCAAGCGGTCGTTGCCCAAAAAGTCGGTAACGTTGGTATAGGGCATGATAACGATATTTTCCGTTTTGCGGACGGTCGTCACGAGGCTTTCGTCGCCGAAAAATTTATCGAACCAGGTAAGCATATAGACCTTGGTGCATATAGACGAAAGCATTATCGCAGATTGGAGCGCGGTATTGCCGTCGCCGATAAGCGCGACCTCTTTGCCCTTATAAAAAGCACCGTCGCAGATAGCGCAATAATATACGCCGTTCCCGAGCAGTTTGTCTTCGGAGGCTATACCTATATGCTTTTGTTTGGCGCCCGTAGCGATTATCACGGCAAGCGACTTGTGTTCGCCGATGTCCGTTTTAACGGTGAAAACGCCGTTTTCGTCCTTACTTATGGACAAAGCGTTTTCAAGCTCGAATCTCGCGCCGAGATCGAGCGTCTGCTCGAACATTTTCGTGGCGAGGTCCTGCCCGCTTATAGACCTGTACGTCGGGAAGTTTTCGACCTTGGGCGAAATGGCTATTTGCCCGCCGACGGCCTCCGATTCGAGTATAAGCACGCTTTTGTTGTTTCTCAAAGCGTATATGGCGGCGGTCATACCTGCCGTCCCGCATCCGACGATGATGATGTCTGTCATAATAATTATCTCCCAAGTATTTTGTGAAAACTCTTTCGCGTTTGCTCAAGAAAAAGGTTTGTCGCTTACCGCCGGCCGCCGTTGGCAGAATGATGTACCGCCTTTGGCGGAATGATGTACCGCCGGCAAGTAAAACGATGTTGCCGTACAACGGCAAACGGTGTCGTCTGGCGTTTGCCGACCAAACGCTGTTTCCGACAAACGATGTTACCGCATACGCGGTAAACGATATTGCGCGAAAATTTCGTGCAAACTGCGGTCGTTAAGTAATTATATATAATATATAAGGTCGAGCGCCCTGACGGTCGCCGAACGAAATATTATAATTATTTTTTATCCGCAATTTATATATATGCCGAACGGCGCGCCGCCGAAGGCTTGCAGGCGGC
>JAFZXN010000068.1 GCA_017616695.1 Clostridia bacterium
AGTAGTTGTCGTCTTCTTTTACGGCAACGGGCGGACGATAGTTGTCTTCGGGATCGATGACGATATCGGAAATGACGGTACCCGCAACGTCCGCATAAATCCCGATATACTGACCGTTGAACCCTTTGTTGAGCTTACCCGTGCCGACGTATTCGCCTTCGATAAAGTAGTATACTTCGTCGTCGTCGGGATTCCAAACGAATTTAAGGCTGTAAGTGGTGTTAAGTTCGGTCATAACGCCCGTAACCTTGCCGTCTGCCTGCCAATCGAAACCGCCGTTGATCTTTGCGTAGCAAAGGTATTCGTTCCACGCGTCGCGCCCGCAGACGTAATAATTGCCCCTGTCGTGACCGATATCCAACGTGTCGGCGGCAAACGCCACGCCGCAAGAGACCAGATAGGTGTAATCGTTGCTCGCCACGCTCATCTTAAATGAAACGCTGCCGCCCGTGAAGGTAAGTTTGTTGAACATCAACAGCTGCGTATTCGAGAGCGATTCAAAGACGGGGTTGCCGTTTACGTCGTCATAGATATCCCAGCAATATTCGTCGCCGACGGTAAAGAGATAATCTTCGACTTCGGGCAATTCGGAGACGGTTATATCAAACTGCGCGGTCAAGGTAACGTCGTCTTCGATATAAGTTATCGTTACGGTCTGCTCGCCCGCCGCGGACGTATTAAAGCCCGAAAGCATTTCGTACGTCACGGTAACGTCTTTTGAAGACTCGTCGGTATACCCTATCGTGACGGTAAGTCCGGTAGGATCGAGTTCTTCGCCGACGAAATATTCCGTCTTGTCGGGTTGCGATCTGATCGTCATCGTCGCCGCAATCACGGGTTGTTCTAAGGAGCTATCCGCGGACTGTTCGGCGGAGTCGCTTGCGGAAACTTCTGTCGACTGCTCGTCTGAATGATTTTCCGAAACGCCCGCATCTTCCGAAGTTTCAACCGATTGCTCGGAAACGCTCGTTGCCGAAGCGTCGCCCGACGTTTTTCCTCCTTTGGTTTTGCAAGCGGTCATAACGAAAACCGTTATCGCCGCAATGAGACATAACGTCATCAGGTAGATCAGTTTCTTCATATTATCCTCCTTTGGATATAATAATTTTTTTGACTTGATAATGCCCGCCGACAGCCGGGACGGCAATTTGCTTTTATTAAAAATCGGTCAGCCGTTTTCGTCTATCGTTTCGAGTATTCTTTGAGTTATTCTCATATATTCGCCCGGTTTAAGATGATATACGTCTTTGAAAAGCGAAGTAATGAGATTTCCGTCGTCGTCGAGAACGGTATCGAAGATATCGCAAACGGTATACAAAGAGGAAAATTCCTGTTTATAGCGGTCGTTGAGAGAACGCACCCTCGTATGGAAATTTTCATTATCTCTGCCGCCGCCCGGCTGATAAAATTCGGTAAGCACTATTATTTCGGCGTCGGGAACGAGCGAACGGATACCCGAAAGAATGGTCTTCATATTATTGACTATGGTATCTTCGGCGATATTTGCGCCTAAATCGTTAGAGCCGAGCCAGACTATAACGTATTTTGGATCGTACGCGGCGATATGACCCGCGCGGTCGAGCCAATGCGAAGCGCACGTTCCGCCGACGCCGAGATTGGCCACCGTGCCGAGCGACGACAGCTCGCTTTCGCAATAAGTCCAGCACTCGGCGTGAGAATGACCGAACACGACCACGTCGGCTTTTATGGGCTCGACGTTATCGCTTACCGAAAACTCGCGCGTCAACACGCCCGAAGCGCTCGCACGGATACCTATCTTATCGCCGGAAAGCGGAGTTTCGTCCGTAAAGTCAACGTACAGCGCGCCGTTAAGATAGCATTTGACGTTGCTCCCGTTCATAATTACCATAAGTTCCGATTCCTCACCCGACGTATATCCCGCCGACAGACCTACTTGCCCGCAGATCTTCGTTCTCGTGCCTTCAAAGCGCAGTAGCCTTGCTGTCTTCGTGGTGGAAACGTGGAAAAAGTAATATGATAAGCCTTCGACTTTTTCGTAATAATCGTCGCTCTCGGGCGCGGTAAGGCGGAAGACTATTCCGTTGTTAGTGTCGCTGCCGGGGGTGACTTTTGCGATCACGGTGCCGTTTGAAAGAGCTTCGTCGTAGATCATAAGGCTCTTGTCTTCGACGGAAGCTATAATCTCCTCGAATTGGGTGAACTTGCCGCTCGTAACGGTAAAGCCCGTCGGTTCGACGTACTCGAACTCGCCCGTTTCCGTAACGGATACGTTCGTCCATTCAACGCCGGCTATAGCGGCTCTTACGCCTACGCCCGTGCCCGTAAGCGGCGAGGCGTCGTTGTAATTGAAATACAGTTCGTCGTCCACGTAACACGTTATACCTATTGACGTGCGTGCGACTTTGAGCGTAAAGGAGCCGTTTTCGGTGTAATTGGGGATAGATTTCGTTGCGCACACCGTCCAGGCGCCGTTATTTGCCTTGCCGAGATACGCCGTTCCGCCGAGGCTCACGAAGTAAAAATAATAGCTGACGCCGTTTTCCCAATAGGACGTGTTGCCGTTTTCGGAAATTGCAAAAATGATACCGTCGTCGCCCGTGCCGTTTTTACGGATAGTGGCGGAGTATTCGCCGTAAGCCATCTGCTTGTCGGTAAATACGGCTATAGACCTCTCGGTCGATGAAACGAGAGTCGTTTCGTCGCCCGTGAAATTGCCGCTACTTATCCTGACGTTTTCTATGTCGGTATATACGGTCTCGTCGTCGATATACGAATCGGTAACGGTCGGCTCGAAATAGACCACGCCGCTGTTTCCCGCTCTCATTCCGTAACCCGAACCGATATTATCGTCGTAATCGCGATAAACGGCGTACTTTTCATCGTCGACGAAACAGCTGATGAGCGTATATCCGCCCGACTTTTTCATACATACCGAGAGCTTATGCGTTACGGAAAAATCAAAACCCGCTATCGGCGTATAATTCAACGCGCTCCAGGTCCCGTCGTCCACTTTGCCGAGATATGCGCCGCCGTCCCTGGTTATGAAAAAGAAATAGTAACTTACGCCCTCTTCTTCCCAGAAGTTCCCTTCGCCCGCCGAAACGCCGAATATTATTCCGTTATCGCCCGATGCCATAAGGAATACGGCTGCGGAATAAGTGCCTTCTGTAAACTTGCCGTTCGTTATCAAAGCGATTGAATTACTCTCCGCACTTTCGTATGAGTTGTTTGTCTTTATAAATCGACCGTGTCTTACGTCCATAATACCCTTTACGCTGACGTTGAAATTGGTAGTTTTTGTTATGCCCGCCGACGAATACGTTACGGTCAGGTTTTTTACGCCCGCCGTCGCGCCGTCGTAACCCGAAACCATATCGGGAGTTATACTTACGTCCTCTTTGCCGCCGTCCGAAAACAAAGCGGTGATGAACGCGCCCGTTAAGTCAAGCTCTTCGCCGACGACGTATACCGTCTTATCGGGAAGACTTTTAACGGTTATCTCCGAAAGGACGGTGCCTTCGACGTGTCCCGATGCGGACGACAAAGAAGTGTCTTCGCCGTTGCCGCCTCCGCCCGTATTGCACGCGACCATGGCAAAAACACAGGCAAAACATACGAGCAGTGTTAAAATATAAATAATGTTAAAGCGTTTTTTCATTTTTCGCTCCTTTTTGACGGTTTTATCATAAATATCGCTTGACCGACATTATATTTTTATTTTATAATGATAATAACGGGCTGTCAATAGTGTTTTTTAAGCAATAATTATCATTTCTTAAGGTTATAGACGTATTTTAAGGTTGTTATGGGAAAAAGCAAGAAACCGGAATTTCCGGAATTTTCGGCAAAACTGACGAAGGACTTCCGCGACAACACGCGCATAAGATTCATTGATCCCGCAAAGGACTTGAGCCGCACGCTTATACAGACGCACCTCGTCGGTCACGAGATACTCGGCGCAAATTACTATATTAAGAGAAAAAATTTCGACTCTTATCTTATGTGGATGGTGACGAAAGGCTGTAAGCTTACGCGGTCGGGAAACGTTATCCGCCGTTCGGAGGCGATAACTTTCGGCGTGGAAAACTGTATGGACGAAGTGACCG
Source organism: Clostridia bacterium (assembly GCA_017616695.1). GTDB lineage: Bacteria > Bacillota > Clostridia > Christensenellales > Borkfalkiaceae > UBA4636. The sequence continues at coordinate 4,089 of JAFZXN010000068.1, forward strand.
CGTGGATAGATCCGACCACGTCTGCGGACAGGACGACCGAACAGTATTACCTTCATTTTTATCCGACGCCGACTGTCAAAAATATCTGCGATTTCGTTATCGGTTATATGCCGACGTTCAAGCTCGAAAAAGACGTATTCGGCTTTTGCGATATAGTGACGGAAATGCTCGACGAGTTGGACGCAGGCACCTACGACGAAAAAAAGTGGGCTGTAAGACTGTATGGATTTTTCATCAAGCTGTCCGATTACGTAAAAAACGGCAGGGAAACGGTAGTTCCCCTGCCGAAAGCCGTTACGGATACGCTCGATTTTATAGCCGCAAATTATTCCGACAGATTAAATCTTGCCGATTGCGCCGAAAACGTTCACCTTGCGCCCACTTATCTTGAAAGCCTTTTCAAAAAGCACCTCGATATTTCCGTCGCGGCGTACGTATCGCGTTTCCGTTTCAACAAGGCGGCGGAGCTGTTGATTTCCTCAGATATGACGATCTCGCAAATAGCCGCCGAGGTCGGCCTGAACGATTCGCAGTCGCTTATCCGCCTTTTCCGCAAAAATATCGATACCACGCCGCTTGCGTACAGAAAACATTATTCCAACAAATAATAAGCATTTAAAAATCACCGAAAAACCGCGCTATAAGTCGATTATCGTGAAAAAATGTATTTGACCGATAAAAACCCCGACGAGCATTTTTATGCCGTCGGGGTTTTTGCTTTATTAAGCTTTAAATTTATGGTCCTTATGTGGGTACGACGCGTGAGCCGAAAAAAGCTTCCGGATATCGCTAAAGACCTTACTACATTATTTGATAAGGATTCGAGGGGGTCACGGTGATGTGATATTCTATAACAAAGCCGTCGATCGCAGAAGAACCGGCTCCGTTATCGTTCCAATAAGGCGTTTCCGAAATTAAAACTATCTCGGTATAATCTTCTGAGTTTTCGTAATTATCCGGCTGACCGGATTCCCAATTGGTATAGGTCGTTTCTTCTCCGTTTACCCAACGGAAGACGCCTTCGGTCTCCGCGTCGCTAAAACCTATCCAGAATCTGGTAAGCCCCGCGGCGCGGGCTTTGTTTATTATCGCCTGTTCTTCCTGGGCGGAGCCTATCGTTACGAGATGACCGCCCAAGCTTTCCGCATAAGCTTCCGCCGCATTCCAATTCATATTACCCGAATATACGGCATAACGACTGTCGCCGTAAATAAATTCCGCTTTCTTTTCCGAAACGGTGCCGTTTTCCACAATGTTTGAATATCCTACGTACCAAACAACGCTTTGATTGGGGTTGGCATTATCTTCATTCGGATAGATGGCAACAAAGCCAAGCGTACTGAACGTGCCGCCGTTGCCGCACACGGCCTTGCAAAGATACCATTTGAATTCATTTGTGCCCTTGTTATCGGTCAGCCATTCGTAATATCCGCCGTTTCCTATTGTGTTGTCATACATACCGATACTATATCCTACGGGGATCTTTGCGTATATGATAAAATAGCATACCTTGTTTGCAGATGACAGTATCGTTTTATAATACCCGCCCATGTGTCTTTTGTCTGCGCCGATTTTTGAAGTGATCTTCATTTCATAGGGTAAACCCGACAAATTGTCGATCGAAGAATTAACAACTTCTATTGTGACCCCAACAGAATAATTTTCGTATACATTATATATATTTTCACCTTTGACAAATTCATTAATTTTTATAGAACTGCCCCCTATAACACACCAATCCGTTCCGACTGTGTTTATGATATTATTACTTTTCCCCATAGCGCCTGCTGAGCCTTTGCTGCCGGGAGTGCCGTTGTCATACCCGTTTGCCGATACGTTATTATTTTGATACCAATTGCCTGCACTTCCGCCATTGCCGCCGTTACCGTAACTTCCGGCTTTGGCAAACACTCCTTTCGGCAAAATGATGAGCTTGGTAACAACTTCACCGCCGTTACCCCCATTACCGCCATTGCCGCCGCTTCCGTTATGACCTCTATAATCGGCACTACCAATACCTAAAACACCGCCGTCGTGTCTGCTACCGCTGTAACCGCCGTTTCCACCGTTTCCGCCGTTTCCTGCGTCACCGCTTATCATAGTTCCTATCGTTACGGCAGAAGATATTTCACAATTTCCGTTTACCAGGAGTGCGACTCCGCCGTTTCCGCCATTGCCGCCGTTACCACCGCTACCGCCGTTATCAACTTTATTATCGACAAGCGCATTACCGCCGTCACCGCCGTTTCCGCCGTTTCCGCCGTTCCCGCCGACAAGATAAATATATCCGCCATACCAGCAGAAGTTTGTAACGTCCACGGCGTCTTCGCCCTGACTTGCTCGTCCGCCGTCTCCGCCTCGTCCGCCTGTTCTCTGCTCGCTTGCATTAGAGTATTCGCCGTTGCCGCCGTTTCCGCCGTTACCGCCGTTTCCGCCGTAGCTATAAACGTTGCCGCTATATACGGATAACGTTCCGTACAGCTTTATACCTTTACCTGAAAGCCCTGCACTGCCGCCGTTGCCGCCAGGGTAGGGGTCTCTATCACCTTGACCGGCGTCACCTGAAGTAGCATAACCATATCCGCCGGCACCGTTACCGCCGTTTCCGCCGTAGAAATACAAACTTCCGTTTTCAGACATATTGATAATAACGTCTTGAGCGATCAATGCCGCTCCGCCGTTACCGCCGCCTTCACCGTAACCGGTTCCGTTTGCACCATTACCGCCTCTGACGGTCAGACTTCCGTCACCCGTAAAGGTTATCGTCCTATTATATGCGGCGTTATCAAAATTGATCGGGATGCCACCGGCCGCGTTTGTACCGAATTCGCATTCGCCGCTGATATCGATATTCAAGTCGAACGCTCCGCACTCCCAACGATTTATCGCGCCGGCAGCAAGGTACGTTTTAAACTTAAAGTCTACAAAACGCAGTGTGAGAGATTGTTCGCTGAAATTGACGAGATAAAAATCTAAATTCTGATAAGTTTTCGATCTGTCGCCTATAAATATGATCTCTGTAACGCCGCTGCCGCTGCAAATATCTATATTGTTATAGCGACCGTCTACTACCTGCCTGTTCTTATGGCTCCGCATATTCAGTTCGGTTTCGGTTCGCCAATCTATTATCGTCCTTCCGTAAACCTTAAAAGGCGTGGAATCAATGGAAGCGTACACATTACAGACATCCCAACCGGCATAAATATTCAAAGTTTTACTTCTGTCATCGGTTACGGCGAAAATCTTCGAAAGCGAGGTTTTGTTCGCCGCTGTCTCACAACTTTCATCTTCAAACCAACCGATAAAATGATTATATTCGGGATAGATGTAATATTCTCTCTGCCTGCTTAAAACTTCCGTCCAGACGTCATCAAGATTGCCTTCGATCGTATAAGTTATATCGTTTTCAAGAGTGTAAGCGCTACCCGTTTCTTTATAGAAATTAATACAGACCGTATAAGTTATCAGTTCCCATTCGGCGTAAAAAGATAAGTCTCCTTCCGCCGTCGCGGGAATAGAATATGCGACTTCGCCGTCAGCGTTTCTCCAACCCATAAAAGTATATCCGTCGCGATGAACGGCGGTAGGTAATACAGTTTCTCTGCCTTTACTGTATCCGCTTGTCCATTCGTCAATTACGTTTCCGCCTTTTGCGTCGAGAGTTACGGTATACTCGTAACGAACCCAAAGCGCGTATAAAGTCACATCTTCGTCATATCTCGATAAAACGTTGACGTCGGGGAATTTCCCGCTACCGTTTATGATTCCGTTTCCGCCTTTTGCGTTTACGGTCGCATTGTTTTCGACCGATTCGTAATACCCCTCAAAGAAAAGCACGTCGCCGTTTTCCGGCAAATTATTTATAGTATTGTCTTCAAGCAAATCGGTATGCTCTTTATCAAGATAAATTCCGCTACCGAACACTATATATATCTTTTCGGTGCCTGCATCCGTCGCCCCTTGTTGGTCGAGCGTGACCTCTATGATTTTAGGCTCCCAAACGGCGTAATACATCGAATTTTCCGTAACATAGTTGCTTCTTCTTTTAATTTCTCCGTTTTCATTTATCAATTGCGGAGACCCCGTGTCGTTGGGAGATTTATGATATCCCTTGAAAATATAGCCTCTTTTCTGCGGAACGGGTAACGGTGAAATTATCTGTTCATTTGAGTCGTTATAAAATCCTTTTCCGTATTTTTCGTAAATAATATCGTCGAGTCCGTTGTCCGCGCCTTGGTTATTTAAAATTATCGTATATGTTATTTCCGTAAACCGTGCGTATATCGCACCCGAATAATCGGTGTCAACCAATCTCCCGCCGGTACCGATAATAAGATTGTTATTATCGTCGTACCAACCCGAAAAATCATAATGCGCCTTTTTCGCAACGGGGAAAGACGTTTCGTTTGAATAAAGACCTACCGTATTGAAAACGAGGTCTTCACCCTCCCCGTAGTGCAAGACGTATATTTTGTCGCCCGTATATATGCGTTCTATACCTGTCGTCTCGCGCACGAAATTCAGCCCGTTATAATCGACGTTGATCTCGATCCCGCTGTCGGATTTGAGTTTGTCTACAAGTCCGATTTCGCTTGCGCAAACAACGCCTATATCTTCAAACACTATGTTTACGACTTTTTTCCAACCTCTCGGAAGGATCGTAAACCCGTTTACAAGTTTTTTGCTTTGGGTAAAATTCCCTTTAACTACTATTTTATCGACAGCTTTGCCTACGTAAGTCGGATAGACCGTAAACGTGCCGTTATCGAGCGTAGGATAAACCGCTTCCGACAGATCCTCCCCTTCAAAATAAGACAAGTCAAGAACCAGCGCGTTTTCACCGCTGACAGTGTCTTTCTGAAGTTCGACTTTAAATTCGGCGGACTTTTTATATTTGTCGAACAATTCCCTGTACGTATCGTCAACGCGCTTGTCCAGATTTTCGTCGAAGATCCTTCCAAGCTGCGGATCCACAAGGGAGATCAATGAACTTATCGCAATCGCGCCGTTTTCGGTAAACGCTATCGGCATTGCTATGTCTTCGCCTTTTACCGTCCACGACTGGAACGCGCTGCTTATATCCTGTGGCGAAGACGCAAGTTTTCCTTCGCCGCCGTAATAATAACTTCTGACGGAAGTTGTGGTCTGTTCGCTGTTCCAATTTGATTGTTCTTGCAAAGAACAATTTAAATTGAAGTTTGCGCTCAATATGCTTTCTATTCCGAAACCCGCGCTCGCCTCGAATCCAGCTTTTACCATTAAAGCCGTTTCGGTGCTGTTTGTGGAAACGGTGTATTGCGCGCCGAACGTTCCGCCCGTAGTAACGCCAAGCATTGCGACGGTTCCGTATTTATTATACACCCTTTCAAAATACTCTTCATCGGTTTCACCTTCGATCTTTCTTAAATCGTTTAAGAATTCGTCGGTGAAACAATATTTCAAAAGATTAACGTCGTTAATTACAATAGCGTAATTTTTATACCACTTGTATTCTTCCGCAATAAAAGTGATATTTTTGTTGTAATTTTTGTAATTCGATTCGCCGTTTTTTGCATAAGCCGCCCTTAAATTCCCAACGGCACCGCCGTAACTCGCGCTTACTTCCATAGATAATTTTGCTTCGGCGTTGCTCTTATGTAAATATTCATCAACGGAAGAATAGCAAAAACTCCTTGAATTGCCCTTGCTTGCCGGAGTAGGAACACACCCGCCGGCAATAGTAAGCAATTTTTCAACGTTAAAAACATCGTTTAATTGATGTTCGCTGACGTCGAGATATTCCCATTCTGCAAGATTATAACCTTTTCCTATGGAAACGCTTTTTACTTTTTGGATAGTACCGTTATCAGACCAATTCGGAACGTAATAATAAGAATCGTTTTCGTCCGACCAATCTGACGGTATTTGCCCGTCTTCACCGAATGCTTTTATCTTTACTCGTATGATGCCGTGATTGCTTATCGCTTTGCCGTTGTATGCGGCGTCTTTTATAAAGCATGAATTACTTCTGGTGCGGTATTCATAATCGTCGTTTATTCTTATCGTATAAGAATCGGCGCCGTCTACTCTTTCCCACCAGATCGTGTCGTTTTCTATTGCGGTAATGACCGGGGCACTTAATTTGGGGCTTACCGGCTTGGTATACTCGTATTCATATATCGCAAGATCGCTGTCTTCAACGTAGACCTGCTCGGATTTTGCTCTGATATATATACTGTATTTGCCTGTGCTCGTCAAAATATCTTTCATATTTATTGAAAGACCCGAGCTTTTATAATCTTCGTTTTCGATAGTTATCACATAATATGAAGCTCCTTTAACTTCATCCCAGCGTAATACGTAATTATCATCAACACGTATGTTACCGGGTGTATCAAGCTTTGTTTTATTATTGTCTATTATCGTTTGCACGTCATTGGGAGTGCAAGCAACAACAAACAAAGCCGCAAAACATAATACAGTCAATAAAAGTATTAATTGAATCTTTTTTTTCATTTCTTATACCTCCGTTGTTCAAAATACTGTACATAAATTAAGGATACAGAAATTTTGTAATAAGATAATTAGATTTTAAATTATATTATTATTGTTGTCAAGCAAAAGAAACACAAAAGTAATAAAAAACAAGGTAGTTCTATATTAAAAGTTAAATTAAAATAGGCTTTCGATATTAATGTGTACAAAGTGAGATTTGCTAAAATATAAATAAAAAATCAATCTAACTAAACCAAATATCGATACCACGCCGCTTGCGTACAGAAAACATTATTCCAACAAATAATAAGCATTTAAAAATCACCGAAAAACCGCGCTATAAGTCGATTATCGTGTGGTTTTGGTAAAAAACGGCATGAAAAAACCCGCGGTGGGACGTCTCCCGCCGCGGGTTTGAATTTTTGTGTTTTGCTATGACGATTATTTAATGATCGTAGCAACGACGCCGGAACCTACGGTCCTGCCGCCTTCACGGATAGCGAAACGAAGACCTTCTTCGATAGCTATCGGGGTGATGAGCTGAACGGTGATGGTTACGTGGTCGCCGGGCATTACCATTTCAACGCCTTCGGGAAGGGAAATGGTGCCGGTAACGTCGGTCGTTCTGAAATAGAACTGAGGACGATAGTTGTTGAAGAACGGAGTATGACGGCCGCCTTCGTCTTTCGTCAAGACGTAGACCTGACCGGTGAACTCGGTGTGGGGGTGGATCGTGCCGGGTTTAGCAATAACCTGACCACGTTCGACGTTCTTTCTGTCGATACCACGGAGAAGTGCGCCGACGTTATCGCCTGCCTGAGCTTCGTCAAGAAGCTTTCTGAACATTTCGAGACCGGTGATAACGGTGTTGGTCGATTTTTCCTTCAAGCCGACGATTTCAGCGGGATCACCAACGTGAGCAACGCCTCTTTCAACTCTGCCGGTAGCAACGGTACCACGACCGGAGATCGTGAATACGTCTTCAACGGGGAGCAGGAAGGGTTTGGTGTCTTCTCTGACGGGTTCGGGAATGTAGGTGTCGATAGCGTCCATGAGCTCAAGAATGCACTGGCATTCGGGAGCTGCGAGAACTTCGGCGTCGGAGCAACCGCTGGTAGCTTTTTCCAAAGCCTTCAAAGCGGAACCCTTGATGATGGGGGTGTCGTCGCCCGGGAAGTCGTACTCGTTAAGAAGTTCTCTGACTTCCATTTCAACGAGTTCGAGAAGTTCGGGATCGTCGACCTGATCGGTCTTGTTCAAAAATACTACGATATAGGGAACGCCGACCTGACGAGCGAGAAGGATGTGTTCTCTCGTCTGGGGCATCGGACCGTCGGTAGCGGCAACTACGAGTACGGCGCCGTCCATCTGAGCGGCACCCGTGATCATGTTCTTAACGTAGTCGGCATGGCCCGGGCAGTCAACGTGAGCGTAGTGACGTTTATCCGTCTGATACTCAACGTGAGCGGTGTTGATCGTAATACCTCTTGCTTTTTCTTCAGGTGCTTTATCGATTTCGTCGTATCTCATCTTCGCAGCCTGACCCTTACAAGCCATAACCATCGTGATTGCAGCCGTTAAGGTGGTTTTGCCGTGGTCGACGTGGCCGATAGTACCAACGTTTACGTGCGGTTTGCTTCTGTCAAATTTCGCCTTTGCCATAAGTTTTTTGTTTCCTCCAAAAATTAATTCTTATTTGTTTTTAATTGTTCTAAAGCGCAGATGATTTTTTTGCGCATATAGCTTTTTTAAGAGTCCGAGCCGCGGTCGCCGATGATCTTTTCGGAAACCGACCTCGGAACTTCGTTGTAGTGAGAGAACTGCATCGTGTACTGCCCTCTCCCTTGTGTTTTCGACCTAAGGTCCGTCGCATACCCGAACATTTCGGACAGCGGGATCTCGCAATCGATTATCTTGGCGCCGTTTCTGTCGTCCGTACCCGTGATGTTTCCGCGGCGGGACGATACGTCGCCCATAAGATCGCCCAGATAATCTTCGGGGGTAACTATCTCGACCTTCATTATCGGTTCCAACAAAACGGGTTTGGCGCGGCTCACGCCGTCCTTGAACGCCATGGAACCTGCGATCTTGAAAGCTATTTCCGAAGAGTCGACTTCGTGATACGATCCGTCGTACACCGTCGCCTTGAAATCGACGACTTCGTACCCCGCCAAAATACCGTTCTTCGCGGCCTCCTCGATACCCTTTCTGATAGGTTCGATATACTCTTTCGGGATACTTCCGCCGACCGTCTTGTCCTCGAAGACGAAACCGGAACCCGGTTCCATCGGCTCGAAAGTAACTTTACAGTGACCGTATTGACCTTTGCCGCCCGTCTGGCGTTTGTACATGCCTTCGGCGTCGACTTTGTCTCTGAACGTTTCTCTGTACGCTACTTGCGGTTTACCGACTTTGGCTTCCACCTTAAATTCGCGGAGCAGCCTGTCCACTATTATCTCAAGATGAAGTTCGCCCATGCCGGCGATTATCGTCTGCCCGGTTTCCTGATCGGTATACGTCTTGAAAGTGGGATCTTCCTCGGCGAGCTTTATTAATGCCAGCGACATTTTTTCCTGACCGGCTTTGGTCTTCGGCTCGATAGCCACCCTTATAACGGGTTCGGGGAATTCCATCTGCTCGAGGATTATCTGCGCGTTTTCGGCGCACAGCGTGTCGCCCGTGGTGGTCTCCTTGAGCCCGACTATCGCGCAGATATCGCCCGCGTATATCTCGGGGATCTCTTCACGGTGGTTGGCGTGCATCAAAACTATCCTGCCGACTCTTTCGCGTTTACCCTTAGTGCTGTTGTAAACGTAAGAACCGCTCGTCAGTTGCCCCGAATACACACGCGTATAGGCAAGTTTGCCTACGAAAGGATCCGCAACTATCTTGAACGCGAGCGCCGAAAAAGGCGCGCTGTCCGAAGTCTGCCGTTCCTCTTCTTCGCCCTTTCTGTTCACGCCGATAACGTGCGGAACGTCGAGCGGGCTGGGAAGATAATCGACTATCGCGTCGAGAAGATGCTGAACGCCTTTGTTTCTGTACGAAGAACCGCATAAAACGGGCGTTATCTTCATAGAGACGGTGGCTTTTCTTAAAGCCCTTTTTATCTCTTCGACGGTAAGCTCTTCACCCAAGAGGAATTTTTCGGTGAGCTCGTCTTCCTGCTCGGCGCAGGCCTCGACAAGCTTTGCCCTGTATTCTTCGACAAGGTCCCGATATTCGTCGGGGATAGCTACTATCTCCTCTTCTTTTCCGAGGTCGTCTTTATAAATGATAGCCTCTCGCGTGATAAGATCGATAAGCCCTACGAACGTGTCTTCCTTGCCGATAGGCAGCATTATGGGAACGGCGTTGGTTTTGAGCCTGTCTTTCATCATCTGCACGGCGCCGAAAAAGTTAGCGCCGTTGATGTCCATCTTGTTGACGTAGGCAATACGCGGAACGTTATATTTGTCGGCTTGACGCCATACGGTCTCGCTCTGCGGTTCGACGCCGCCTTTTGCACAGAACGTGGCGACGGCCCCGTCGAGAACTCGTAGCGAACGCTCGACTTCGACCGTAAAATCGACGTGCCCCGGCGTATCGATGATATTGATGCGGTTGCCTTTCCAGAAGCACGTCGTCGCCGCGGAACATATCGTTATGCCCCTTTCCTGCTCCTGGACCATCCAGTCCATAGTGGCGGCGCCTTCGTGAACTTCACCGAGTTTGTGAGTTTTTCCTGTGTAAAATAAGATACGTTCGGTTGTGGTGGTCTTACCGGCATCTATGTGCGCCATTATGCCTATGTTTCTCGTGTTTAACAATTCATATTGTCTTGGCATCGAAAATCACCCCGATATCTCCTACTTTACCAGCGGAAGTGAGCAAATGCATGGTTGGCCTCTGCCATCTTGTGCATATCCTCTTTCTTTTTGACCGCGCCGCCGGTGTTGTTGGCTGCGTCCATAAGTTCGTTTGCGAGGCGAACACACATATCGCGATCGCTACGCTTGCGCGCGTTGATAACTATCCAGCGGATAGCTAACGTCTGTCTTCTTTCTTCTCTTATTTCAATAGGTACCTGATAGTTGGAACCGCCTACGCGCCTTGCTTTAACTTCGAGCTGGGGCTTTGCGTTTGCGAGTGCCTGATTGAAAACTTCCATAGCGTCCTGACCGGTCTTCTCTTGCATGATTTTGAACGCGTCATACACTATGCCTTGTGCTACGCCCTTTTTCCCGTCGAGCATTATCTGATTGATAAGCTTGGTAACAACTTTGCTGTTGTAAATAGGATCGGGCAGCACGTCCCTTTTCGGGATTGAGCCTCTTCTTGGCATAATTTTCTCCTTATAATTATTTTGCGGGCTTTGCCCGGTACAGCTATCGCACTCTCGGCCGATTGGCCGCGGCGAACCTTCTGTCGGACTTCCGGTCCGACATACTGCCTACCTTTTCGATCGCCAAACCCTAAAAGTGGGGCTATAAGGCGATTATTCGGGCAAATTTAACCGATGCTAAAATTTCCGAATATGTAAGGTAGTGTGAACTTTTTGTACGATTCGTCTTTAATTCAAAGCTTATTTGGGCTTCTTGGCGCCGTATTTACTACGAGCCTGACGACGTTTTGCAACGCCTGCGGTGTCGAGCGTGCCGCGGATGATGTGATAACGAACACCCGGGAGATCTCTGACCCTGCCGCCTCTTATAAGGACCGAACTGTGTTCCTGAAGGTTGTGACCTTCGCCGGGAATATAAATCGTACCTTCTTGCTTGTTGGTCAGACGAACTCTTGCGATCTTACGCATTGCGGAGTTAGGCTTTTTCGGAGAAGTCGTCGTAACGGAAAGGCATACGCCTCTTCTTTGCGGGCACGAATCAAGGATAGGTGCTTTACTCTTCTCGACCGCAGTACGTCTGCCGTGCTTGATGAGTTGGTTGATTGTCGGCATTTTTTACCTCCTTTTAATATTCGGAAATTTTAAGCGCCCTTAATAATTTAAGGAACGGATAAAAACTGTTTGTCGTCGCTCGCCGTTTAAAAACAAGCGACCGTTTTTTTTGCTTTAGTTATTTGAAAACGCAAAAAACAGGATCAAGACACTTGACCTACTTGTTATTTTAACATTTATAAACTGATTAGTCAATCAAAATGTGCGGTTTTTTGCTATATTCAGGGCAAATTTCAAGCGTTTTTAAGCAAAAAACAGGATAAAAACGCCCGAAACCGTATCAACTGCCCGAATTATCGGCGCCGTCAAAGCAAAACGGCGAAAAATAACTTTATCTTAAATATACGTTTTATCGAGCCGAAACCCTATAAAGATCATATCGTCTTGGTCTGGGCGTTGAGCTGTTTGTATTCGCGTAAGCCCGTACCCGCGGGTATAAGTTTACCGATGATGACGTTCTCTTTAAGCCCGAGCAGCGGATCTATCTTGTTCTTGATAGCGGCCTCCGTCAAGACCTTTGCCGTCTCCTGGAAGGACGCTGCAGACAAAAAGCTTTCGGTCGCGAGCGACGCTTTGGTTATAGGAAGCAACGTCCTCTTGACGGTAGCGGGCCTGCCGCCTTCTTCCATGACCTTGCGGTTTTCGTCTTCGTATCTCGTGATATCTACGAGTTCGCCGGGGAGCATCGTCGTATCGCCGCAGTTTTCGACCTGAACTTTACGGAGCATCTGGCGGACTATTATCTCGATGTGCTTGTCGTTGATGTCAACGCCTTGCGAACGGTAAACTTTCTGAACTTCGGTAAGGATATATTCCTGAACGCCCTTGAAACCCTTCGTCCTCAAAATGTCCTGCGGGTAGACGGAACCGCTCGTTAAAACGGTGCCCGGCTCCACGCTGTCGCCGTCTTTTACCAAAAGCGCGGCGCTGAACGGGATAATGTAATCGTTCTTGACTTTTTCGGAAGAGGCGTCGTTGTTTTCGACGATAACGTGTCTTAAACCGTCGCGTTCTTCGATGCTTACCACGCCGCTCGTTTCACAAACGATCGCCTGTCCTTTGGGACGACGGCACTCGAACAACTCTTCGACTCTCGGAAGACCTTGAGTTATGTCGCCCGCGGAAGCTACGCCGCCCGAGTGGAACGTTCTCATCGTAAGCTGCGTACCCGGTTCGCCTATCGACTGCGCGGCTATTATGCCGACGGCCTCGCCGATATTGACGGGCAGGTTGTTGGACATGTTCTTGCCGTAGCACTTGGCGCAAACGCCGTTTCTCGATTTGCAGGTGAAAGCCGTTCTGATATTGACGCGGGTAATGCCTGCTTTAACTATCTGTTCGGCTTGTTCTTCGGATATCATCGTGTCCGCGGGGACGATGACCTCGCCCGTGGCGGGATCGACCACCTCGTCTACGGTGTATCTGCCGATTATCCTGTCTTCGAGCGGCTCGATGACCTTATCTTCGCCTTCTGTTATCGCCTCGACGTACATACCGCCGGCGTGGCAATCGTCTTCTCTTATGATGACGTTATGCGAAACGTCGACCAATCTTCTCGTAAGATAACCGGAGTCCGCCGTCTTTAACGCCGTATCGGCAAGGCCCTTTCTGCCGCCGTGCGACGAAACGAAGTATTCGAGAACGGATAAGCCTTCGCGGAAGCTTGCTTTTATAGGAATTTCAATGGTCTTACCGGACGGGTCCGCCATAAGACCACGCATACCGGCAAGCTGCTGGAGCTGCGTCTTGGAACCACGGGCGCCCGAATCCATCATCATCTTGATGGGGTTGAACGTTTCCATGGAAGCTTCGAGCTCTTTAAGAATGTCTTTGGTGACCGATTCCCAGACGTCGCAGACTTTTCTGTGACGTTCTTCGTCGGTAATAAGACCCATTTCGTAATAACCGGTTATGTCGCCGACTTTACGGTCGCCCTCTTCGAGCATTCCTGCCTTGGCGGCGGGAACTTTCATATCGAACACGCTCGTGGTAAGCCCGCTTATGGTCGAATACTTATAGCCCATAGCCTTGATGTTGTCGAGCATTTCGGCCGTCTTGGGCGCGCCGTTTATCTTGAAACAGCGCCTCGTTATCTCTTTGAAAGTTTTCTGTTTGACGAGCGCGTTGATCTCGAGCTTGACGTAATCTTCGGGGCAATTTCTTTCGCACATACCGAGGTTTTGCGGAATGGCCTCGTTGAAGATTATCCTACCCGTAGTCGTCTTGATGATGCCGGTGACTTTGGTGCCGTCGGGAGCGGTGACCGTTCTTCTGCAGAATATCTCGTCCTGCAAGGAAAGCTGCTTGGTCTGGTACGCCATAACGGCGTCTTCGGGGGTGTAGATACCGGCTCTGTATTCTTCGCCGTCCTCCGAAGGATTATGTTCGGCGTCGTATTTCTTGCCGTGTTCGCGACGAACGATGGTCAGATAATAACAGCCGAGGACCATGTCGTGCGTCGGGCCCATAACGGGCTTGCCGTCGGCAAGTTTCAATATATTATTGGAAGAGAGCATCAAAAATCTCGCTTCCGCCTGCGCCTCTATGGAAAGAGGAACGTGGACTGCCATCTGGTCGCCGTCGAAGTCGGCATTGAACGCGCCGCAGACCATCGGGTGGAGCTTGATCGCTCTGCCTTCGATAAGCACCGGCTCGAACGCCTGTATGGACAGACGGTGGAGCGTCGGCGCACGATTCAAAAGCACGGGGTGGTCTTTGATGACGCCTTCGAGAATGTCCCAAACGACGGGTTTCATTCTCTCGACCATACGTTTTGCACTCTTTACGTTCTGGCAATAGCCGTTTTCGATAAGTTTTTTGATAACGAACGGCTTGAAAAGTTCTATCGCCATTTCCTTCGGAAGACCGCACTGATATATCTTCAGTTCGGGCCCGACGACTATAACGGAACGACCGGAATAGTCGACTCGTTTACCGAGAAGGTTCTGACGGAAACGACCTTGTTTACCTTTGAGCATACCCGACAAGGATCTCAGATCCCTGTTGCCCGCGCCCGAAACGGCTTTGCCGCGCCTGCCGTTGTCGATAAGCGCGTCGACGGCCTCTTGCAGCATTCTCTTTTCGTTCCTGACGATTATATCGGGCGCGCCGTATTCGAGCATCTTTTTGAGCCTGTTGTTACGGTTGATAACGCGGCGGTATAAGTCGTTCAGGTCGCTGGTGGCGAATCTGCCGCCTTCCAACGCGACCATAGGACGAAGTTCGGGGGGGATCACGGGTATGACGTCGAGTATCATCCATTCGGGGCGGTTGCCGCTCTTTCTGAACGCTTCGATTATGTCTATACGCTTGACGGCTTTAGCTCTTTTCTGAGCAGAATTGGTCGTTGCGATGACTTTGTTTATCTCTTCGGCTTCCTTGTCGAGATCGACCGCCATCAGAAGCTCTTTTATAGCTTCCGCGCCCATGCCGACTTTGAAGGAGTTTTTGCCGAATCTTTCTTCGGCCTCGCGGTATTCTTTATCGTTCAATACCTGCTTGTAAGTAAGTTCGGTCTCGCCCGGATCGAGAACGACGAAGCTTGCGAAATACAGCACTGCCTCGAGGTTTCTCGGCGCCATATCGAGAATGATGCCTATCCTTGAAGGAACGCCTCTGAAATACCAGATGTGCGAAACGGGAGCGGCAAGCTCGATATGCCCCATACGTTCACGACGGACTTTGGCGCGCGTTACTTCAACGCCGCACTTGTCGCAGATAACGCCTTGATAACGACTTCTTTTATACTTTCCGCAATGACATTCCCAGTCCTTGGTCGGTCCGAATATCCTTTCGCAGAACAAGCCGTCTCTTTCGGGCTTTTGCGTACGATAGTTGATCGTTTCGGGTTTGGTGACCTCGCCGTAAGACCAACTTCTTATCTTCTCGGGAGAAGCTACGCCTATTTGTATTGCATCGAAATTGTTAAGTTCGAACATTTGATTTCCTCAATATGATTTTTTTTCGTTAACCCGCCTATAAGGCGGTTATTGAGAGTTTTTGACGAAACGCATATCGGCTTTTTTGCGGCTACGGTATCAAGCCGCCACCGAAAACGTTTCGTCTATCGTTACCGCTTTAACGACTTTATCACTCGTCGTCGGGGAGATCTTCGAGATCTTCAAACCCGTCGATGTCGCTGTAATCGTCGTCTTCACCGAGGATATCGTCGCTCTTGAACTCGAAAGCGTCGTCGGTATCGAAGGCGTCCATATCGTCGAAGATATCGGTATCTTCGATCTCTTCGGGTTCTTCCTCGATAGCAAGTTCGACCTGTTCGGTCTTTTCGGGCTTCTCGTTGTTGAGAAGTCTTTCGTCGACCTCGTCGTCCTCAAGTTCTTTCAAAGCGATCTCCTCACCCGTTTCGGTAAGGACTTTCATATCGAGCGCAAGGCTCTGCAATTCCTTGAGCAACACCTTGAACGATGCGGGTATGCCCGGTTCGGAAATATCGTCGCCGCGTAAAATGGAATCGTACGTTTTGATCCTGCCGACGACGTCGTCCGACTTGACGGTCAATATCTCCTGAAGAATGTGCGCCGCGCCGTAAGCTTCGAGCGCCCAGACTTCCATTTCGCCGAAACGCTGACCGCCGAACTGCGCTTTACCGCCGAGCGGCTGCTGCGTGATGAGCGAATACGGGCCTATCGACCTTGCGTGTATCTTATCGTCTACGAGGTGGTGCAGTTTTATCATATACATCTGCCCGACGGTGACTCTGTTTTCAAAGGGTTCGCCCGTCCTGCCGTCGTAGAGCTGGATCTTTCCGTCGACCTCGCCCTGCGGGTTGACGAAATGATTTTCTTCAAGTAATTCTTTTATGTCTTTTTCGGTCGCGCCGTCGAAAACGGGGGTGGCTATCTTCCAGCCGAGCTGTTTACAAACGAGCCCGAGGTGTACTTCGAGCACCTGACCTATGTTCATTCGGGAAGGAACGCCCAAGGGGTTCAACACGACCTGCAACGGAGTGCCGTCGGCAAGGAAAGGCATATCGGATTTAGGCAATATCCTCGAAATAACGCCCTTGTTGCCGTGGCGGCCCGCCATCTTGTCGCCTACGGAGATCTTACGCTTTTGAGCGACGTAAACTCTTACGAGCTTATTGACGCCGGGCGCAAGTTCGTCCTTGTTGGCGCGGGTAAATATTTTAACGTCGACTACTATACCGCTTTCGCCGTGCGGAACGCGCAAAGACGTATCTCTTACTTCTCTCGCCTTCTCGCCGAAGATGGCGCGGAGCAATCTTTCGTCGGGAGTAAGTTCGGTCTCGCCCTTGGGGGTGACTTTACCTACGAGTATGTCGCCGCTCATGACTTCGGCGCCTATTCTTACGATACCGTCTTCGTCGAGGTCTTTCAAAGCGTCCTCGCCGACGTTGGGTATCTCGCGGGTGATCTCTTCTTCACCGAGCTTGGTGTCGCGGGCTTCGGTCTCGTGTTCTTCTATGTGGATAGAAGTGAAAACGTCGTCCATGACGAGCTCTTCGGATAAAAGTATAGCGTCTTCGTAGTTATAGCCTTCCCAGGTCATAAATCCGACGAGCACGTTCCTGCCGAGGGCAAGTTCGCCGTTTACGGTCGCGGGACCGTCGGCAATGATGTCGCCCTTTTTGACTCTGTCGCCTTTGGAGACGATAGGTCTTTGGTTAAGGCAGGTGCCTTGGTTGGAACGCTGGAATCTCTTCAACGGATATTCGTACGTCTTGCCGTCGTCGCCGTTGATAACGACTTTGTCGCCGCCCGCGGTAGCTATCTCGCCGTCGGCCTCGGCTATACTCATAACGCCGGAGTCGTAAGCTATCTTCGCTTCGATACCCGTGCCGACTATGGCGTTTTCGGGTTTCAGCAGCGGGACCGCCTGACGTTGCATGTTGGAGCCCATGAGCGCACGGTGGCTGTCGTCCGTTTCCAAAAACGGTATGAGCGCCGTAGCGACGGAAACGAGCTGCTTGGGCGAAACGTCCATATAGTCGATCTCGTCGGCGGGGGCCTCGGTTATGTCTTCGCGCTTACGGCAGGAGACTCTTTCGTTTACGAAATGATTGTTTTCGTCGAGCGGCTCGTTAGCCTGCGCCACGACGTAATTATCTTCTTCGTCCGCCGTCATGTAATCGACCTCGTCGGTGACGACGCCGTCTTTTACTCTCCTGTACGGCGATTCGATAAAGCCGTACTCGTTGACTTTGGCGTAAGTGGTGAGAGAAGATATCAAACCTATGTTCTGACCTTCGGGCGTCTCTATCGGACACATTCTGCCGTAGTGCGTATAGTGAACGTCACGGACTTCGAAGGTGGCTCTTTCTCTGTTAAGGCCGCCCGGGCCGAGCGCCGAAAGCTTTCTCTTATGCGTAAGTTCGGCTATCGGGTTGGTCTGGTCCATAAACTGCGACAACTGCGACGAACCGAAGAATTCCTTTATCGCCGACGTTACGGGGCGAATGTTGATAAGAGCCTGCGGCGTAACGTCTTTGGGATCCTGCGTACCCATTCTTTCACGGATAAGACGTTCGAGCCTCGAGATACCGACTCTGAACTGATTCTGCAAAAGTTCGCCTACCGAACGGACGCGGCGGTTGCCGAGGTGGTCGATATTGTCGCACGAACCTATACCGAAGTTAAGGTCGAGATTCAAAGATATCTGCGCGACTATATCGTCGACGGTGATATGCTTATGGTTGAGTTTTTCCAAAAGGGGCTTGACCGTCTTTTTCTGTTCGGCGGAAAGCTTGACTATCGACTTGTCGTCGAGATAGCGGAAGAACTCCACGCACGCTACGACGAAATTTTCTCTTTGCTGTCTGCGTTTTTCGGCGTTCTTTCTGTCTTCGGGCTTTTCTTCGCCTTCGGAAACGGTCTCTTCGGTATAATAAAGAGCGTTGATCCTATCGGTGTAATCCGAGGCGACCTGCTCGACCGGTTTTTGCATAGCGGCGGCGGAGATCTCTTCGGCAAACAAAAGCGAAGGATAATGTATGGTGTCGATAAGCCCGAACTTCTTGGGGTTTTCGCCCGTAACGACTTTGAAGCTTACCGTGTTGTTGGCTATTATCTTGTGGGGACCGTCTTTGGTGGCGACCATCACCTGGTTTACGCCCGCGTTCTGGATCTCGCGCGCAAGCTCGTGGGAAACGACCGTTCCCTTTACGGCGAGTATCTCACCGTCGGGAGAAACGACGTCTTCCGCAAGCGTAAGCCCGACTATCCTGACGGACATTTTCAAGCGCTTGTCGAATTTATATCTGCCGACTCTCGCCAGATCGTAACGGCGGGAATCGAAGAACAAGTTGCGGAGATTGATCTTTACCGCGTCGTCGTTGGGTATTTCGCCCGGGCGCAGACGACGATAAAGCTCGAAAAGGCCTTCCTTTTCGTTCTTGGTGGAGTCGCGTTCCAAAGTGGCGGCGATCATATCGTCGTTATTGAACAAAGAAACTATCTCTTCGTTCTCGCCGATGCCGAGCGCACGCAAAAGCACGGTGACGGGGAGTTTTCTCGTCCTGTCTACCTTTACCCAGAGAACGTGCGAAGAATCCTGCTCGAATTCAAGCCACGCGCCGCGATTGGGAATGACCGTCGTGCCGAAGAGCTTCTTGCCCGCTTTATCGACCTGAAAACTGTTGTAAACGCCCGGAGAACGAACGAGCTGAGAAACTATGACTCTCTCCGCCCCGTTGATAATGAACGAACCGTTGTTCGTCATTTTGGGGAGCTCGCCCATAAACACGTCGTGATCGATAACTACGTCCGTCACTTTGTTGACGAGACGCACTTTGACTTTAAGCGGAATAGCGTAAGTTGCGTCGCGGTCGCGGCACTCCTTTTCGCTGTATTTGGGGTTGTCGATCACCTCATGATCAAGAAAGTAAAGCTCGAAGTGGTCGGAATAGTCGGTTATCGGTGAGAAATCCTCAAAGACCTCGGCTATGCCCTCGTCTATAAAAGCTTTGTAGGAATCCTGCTGGACTTCTACAAGGTTAGGTATCTCCAAAGGCTCCTTTATCCTTGAAAAGGACTTCCTTTCGATTTTACCGAACATTGACGACGGTAATACACGTGACATTAAATCCCGCTCCTTGAAAAAATTTTTGTCTGCCTGTTGCTTTTTGACGCGATCGGTGCTATAATAATTACAGGCTTAAATGCAAAATCCGCTATTTTCCTACTGTTTTTGCCCGACGAAAATGCGAAAAGGGCAGAAGAGGACAATTATGGATTTTACAGCATTTATTTATTGTACACAATAGGCAAGTTTTTGTCAAGACTTTTAATAAGGTTTTACGATTTTTTATCGGAATTTTTTAAGGTGTCATGCGATTAGACAAATTTCTCAAAGTTTCGCGCATTCTAAAAAGGCGCACGGTAGCAAAAGAAGCTTGCGACGGCGGTAAAGTCCTCGTCAACGACAAAGAGGCCAAACCCGCCCACGAATTAAAGCTCGGCGACGTCGTCGAGATACGCTTTGCAAGCGGCGGAGTGAAGTTCGAGGTCCTCGCCTTTTTGAACTCCACCAAAAAAGAAGACGCGGAGAAAATGTACAGACTGCTTTAACGCGTTTTTTGTCAGTACAAAAAACGAACGTATTTCGCAGGCCGCTATCGGTCGGGCGGTTTTGCCGACAAACGATGCTATTATAATTGTATCAGACGGCACTTGTCTGCTAACATCATACCGCAGCGCACGGGCGGTTGAGTGCCAACGCACGCACACTTCACGTTGCCATAGGCAACACTTCATTAATTATATAATTACTTAACGACCGCAATTTGCGAATTGCGAATTGCGAATTGCGAATTTATTATTATATTATATAATAAGGAATACTCCCTTCCCCAATGTTATCCGTTATAATCACCGCCGCGGGTAGCGGCACGAGAGCCAAACTCGACAAAAACAAAGTATTGTTCGACCTTAACGGCGAGACCGTTCTCGAAAGAGCGGTCAAGGCTTTTTTGCCCGTCGAAGGCTTAAAAGAGCTTATCGTCACGGCAAATGCCGACGACGAAAAGACTTTTATTTCCCTTTTATCGCCTTTGAGCGACAAGATAAAAGTCGTTCTCGGCGGGGCGACTCGCACGCAATCGGTCAAAAACGCGCTTGACTCGGTAAGCGGAAAATACGTTCTTATTCACGACGCCGCCCGCCCGTTCGTAAGTAACGAACTCATAAAAAGGGTTGTCGACAAAGTTACGACGGCAGGCTCCGCCGTGCCCGTTATCTTATCGACCGATACTTTGGGCTTCGGAAACGGTAAAATAGAATCCGTCAGGCGCAACGGCTGCTATCGCATACAGACTCCGCAGGCGTTTGAAACGGCGCTTATCAAAAAGGCTTACGCGAGCATCACCGACTCGGACGACTTTACCGACGACAGCGGCGTCTACGCGAAATATATCGCCCCCGCGGAAACGGTCGAAGGAGAGGAGAACAATATAAAGCTCACCTATCCGAGCGATTTTGCCGCAAAAAAAAGCCGCGTCGGAACGGGCTTCGATCTTCACCGCCTCGTCGAAGGCAGAAAACTCATTTTGGGCGGCGTCGAGATACCGCATAATAAAGGTCTTTTGGGCCACAGCGACGCCGACGTTCTGACTCACGCCGTTATGGACGCGCTGTTATCTTCAGTTGCCGAAAGAGACATCGGCTATCACTTCCCCGACACCGACGAAAAATACCGCGGCGCAGACAGTATGAAACTGCTCGAAAAAGTGATGGAAATAGTCAAAAAACACGGCTATAAGCCCGTTAACGTGGCGGCGGTCGTCATGGCGGAAAAGCCGAAGCTTATGAAATTCGTGCCGGCGATGACCGAAAATCTCGCCAAAGCGCTATCTATCCCCGCGGCCGACGTAGGCATAACCTGCACCACTTTGGAAGGGCTCGGAATCATCGGCGAAGAACAGGCTATCGCCGTAAGATGCGACGCGCTCGTCGAAACTTTTTAATAAAAAATCGCCGATGATCGACCTATAGCCCCGTTTTTTGATTTTTTAAACGATGAATATGCAGAACGTAGAAGAAAAATTACATTCAGGCAAACTGTACCTTCCGACCGAAAGCGATATTACGGAAATTCAACAAGCCTGCCTCGAAAAACTGTACGACTATAACGCCACCCGCCCTTGCGAGGCGGAAAAGCGAAAGACGCTCCTTAAAGAAATGTTCGCCGAAATAGGTGAAAACTGCTATATCGAGCCGCCTTTTCACGCCAATTTCGGCGGCAGGCATTGCCATTTCGGCAACGACGTCTACGCCAATTTCAACCTTACGCTCGTCGACGACACGCATATCTACGTCGGCGATAATACCATGTTTGCGCCCAACGTCACCGTGGCAACGGCGTCGCACCCTATTCTTCCGTCTTTAAGACGGTATCAATGCCAATACAATCTGCCCGTTAAAATAGGCAAAAACTGTTGGCTGGGCGCGGGCGTTATCGTTTTACCCGGCGTGACTATCGGCGATAACGCCGTGATAGGCGCGGGCAGCGTGGTAACGCACGATATCCCAAGTAACGTAGTCGCCTACGGCACACCCTGCCGCGTCATCAGAAAGATAGACGAGCGCGACGAAAAGTATTATTATAAAGACCGCCCGATAAAGGGAAATATCATATAGATTTTCCCCTCGTCTTTCCCGTCGCCCGTCGGCAAATTATCGATATAGTATATAAGAAAGCCCCCTCGGCCGCTTTTTCTCCGCGACCGAGGGGGCTTTTTCACGATCTGCCACACTAAACTTCCGATAAAACCTTCTTTCCTGCTATTTATGCTTTTTCTTCCAATCTTTTATCTCGTCGAGGCGAGTCTTGATGCGGCCTTCGACGCCTTCTTCCGTCGGATAATAATACTGTTTATCCTTTAAACTGTCGGGAAGGCACTGCATAGCGGTAAGGTGGTCTTCGTAGTCGTGTGCGTACTGATAGCCCTTACCGTAACCAAGCTCCTTCATAAGCTTCGTCGGCGCGTTACGGATAACGAGCGGAACGGGCTCGGCAAGCATTTCGACGGCGTCCTTTTTGGCGAGCATATACGCCACGTCGAGCGAGTTGGATTTGGGCGCGACCGCAAGATACACCACCGCGTGCGTAAGATGCACGGAGCACTCGGGCATACCGATAAAATGACACGCCTGATAAGCCGCCACGGCTATCTCGAGAGCTTTCGGATCGGCAAGGCCCACGTCTTCGCTCGCAAACCGCACCACTCTGCGCGCGACGTAAAGAGGATCTTCGCCCGCCTCGAGCATACGCGCCAGCCAATACACCGCCGCGTCGGGATCGGAATTTCTCATCGACTTATGGAGCGCGGAGATAAGATTGTAATGTTCTTCGCCCGTTTTGTCGTATAAAAGCGACTTTTTGGACGTGCATTGTTCAATGGTCTCCTTCGTGACGATGGTCTCCGTTTCGCGAGTCTCGCCGTTCAAAACCGCCATTTCGAGCGTGGAAAGCGCGCTCCTTGCGTCGCCGTTGGCGAAATTTGCTATCATTTCAAGGCATTCGTCGTCTATTTTGACGTTCATATCCTTAAAGCCCTGCTTGCTTTCGACGGCGCGTTTTAATAAGCCGACGAGTTCTTCGGGCTTTAACGCCTGCAAAACGAACACTTTACAGCGCGACAAAAGAGCGCCGTTTACTTCGAACGACGGGTTTTCGGTCGTCGCCCCGATAAGGATTATACTGCCCTTTTCTACGAACGGCAAGAACGCGTCCTGCTGGGCGCGGTTAAAGCGGTGTATCTCGTCCACGAAAAGTATGGTCTTTTCACCGAAACGACGGTTTTTCTCCGCCTGCTCCATTACCTGCTTTATCTCTTTTATACCGCTCGTCACCGCGGAAAAATCGATAAATTTCGCGTCCGTTCGGTTAGCGATGATACGCGCAAGCGTGGTTTTCCCAACGCCCGGCGGGCCCCAGAATATCATCGAGCCTATCTTATCGCTTTCGATAAGGTTCCTTAAGACCTTGCCTTTTGCAAGAAGATGAGTCTGCCCGACGAATTCGTTCAAAGTTTTAGGCCTTAACCTCGACGCGAGCGGTTGGCTCTGATCGTTTGAAAACATATTCTGCTGTTCGTTTATATCCAACACGGTTTTTGACCTCTCTTATACTGAAAAACGTACGTTAATCGACTTATATCGCGACTTTTGTTTGCGGTGTGCCGCCGCCCGCCGATATCTTGAGCCGCGGTCTTCGTTTTTTTACGCGCTTTTATCCGCTTATATTTTATAATATAATCCGCCGATAGTCAAGGATATTTATCTCTTTGCTTTTTTGATGGCGGCGAAAAGCCGTCGAAAAAGCAATTGCGTTACGCATTGATATTTCAAAGTTTTTTGTAAATATCGTCCGCGGCGGCGCCGATAGCTTTGCTTTCATCGATAGAACACGACTTAAGTACGGACTTTTCAGGTTTCCCCCAGACGTCGAAGATATGCGGGCCTATCCACTCGTTTTTCACGCAAACGTCTTCCACGGCCGAAACGAGGCTTTTTACGGCTTTTTTCGGCGGCGGGAACAATAGCTTTATGCCTATTTTCACTATCGGGTTTATTAACTTCGGATAGTGGTTGGTCATGTTGGTAAGCGTCACGCCGGGGTGCGCCACCGATAATTTTGCGGCGGTCTGCGCCCCGAAATATTCGTAAGCGGCAAAGGTAAGAAAGCGCTTGGAATTGCCGTAGATGAGCGAACTTTTCTTTCGCGTGGAATAATCTACGTCCGAAAAGTCGGCTTTCCCGTATCGGTGCGCGATACTGCTCGTTAAAACGACTTTATCCACCGTGCCCGCTTCGGTAAGCTTTCTTAAAAGGTAATACTGCGAAACGAAGTTTACCGTAAACACGTTGTTATACCCCGTATTTAAGACGGTAAGCGGCACGTTATATACGCCCGCGTTAAGGAACAAAGCGTCGATATGTTCGCCTATAAGCGCGTTAACGGCACTTTTTACGCTGTCGATATCGCTAAGGTCACACCTTAAACGCCTGATGCGGCAATAAGGGTGGGCCTTGAATATCTCGTCCATTAAGGCAAGCGATTTATTCTCGTTCCTGTCTAAAAGCAGCAAGTCGTAATTTTCGGCCAGCTCGTGGCAAAGAAGCTTCCCGAGCCCGCCCGTTGCGCCCGTTACGGCGACAAGTTTTCTTTTAGTTTCGGTTTGCATAAACACCAGCTTGATTTCGTCGGTTTTTCTCTTGGCGGAAAACGCGTTTCCCGCGGCAAGTTTTAAATATCGAGCACGTTTTTGACGAGCACGTCGGCAAACAGATTGCCGAGCTTTATTTCGGAAGCCGAATCGTAATGAGCGATATCCGGCGATCCGTACGGCTCGTTATCGTATTTAAGCCCTTCGGCTATCGTATCTATATAATAATGATCTGCGTCGGCGTCGGCAAGTTTTTTCTTGGCGGCGTTCACCGATAAATAATTAGTCCAAATATAGCTGTCGGATATCCCCGCGTCGATAAAAGCGATGTTTTTGTCGGGCGCGGCGTAATATTTTAGGTCTTTTCTTAAATCGGACACGAAGTTTTTCTCGAGCTTTTCGTACTCTGCGTATTTACTTCCCGCGGCGTCGCTTTCGCCCTGCATCCAGCAAATAGCTTTGACGTACGGATAAAGCCCCGCGTCTTCCAGCTTTTTGCACTGCTCCCGAACGTACAGGACGGCGCCTTTATACAAAAAGCCCATCTTTCCGCTTGACGACGGGCGCCATTGGTTTTCGAGCGCCGTTCCACCGTAAGCGTACTTGATTATATAAACGGGTTTGGTCGGGTTAGCCTCAAAGATACCTTCCGCCATGCCGACTTCCGGCCCGAAGAGCGTTTCGTTATAGCCCTGCCCCGTCTTTACGTTGACGTATTCGCCTTGCGAAGAGTTTCCGCCGCCCGGATTATAAAAAGCTATCTTCACGCCAAAGAACCCGTCGCCGTTATATATCGCGGCCTTTTCGCTGCCGACCGTATCGGAAAGATACTCGATATGGCTGCAACCCTCGGCGTTGCTTTGACCTAAAAGCACTACCACCTGAACTTCTCTATCCGTATCGCTTATCATAGGGCGCGTTCCGAGCTCTTCGATGCCGCCGTCGCACGAGCAAAGAAAAATAAATAAACCCGCCAATAAGGCGATCATCGGCATAAAACGCAGTTTTTTAATAAACGCG
Organism: Clostridia bacterium; assembly: GCA_017616695.1. Lineage (GTDB taxonomy): Bacteria > Bacillota > Clostridia > Christensenellales > Borkfalkiaceae > UBA4636. Next base: position 29,663 of record JAFZXN010000068.1, read on the forward strand.
GCCTTTCTCATAAAAAATCATCTCCGTCGAAATTTTATCCGACTTTCGTCGGGCATAAACGGCTTTCGCCGTCCATAAACGTATTTTACCACAAACGATATGCTTATGTCAACGGCAATACCGAAAATTACCAATTGGACCTATATTAGCGCCGCGCGATATCGGCATTATTGTAAAATCGACTTAAAAACCCTTGTTAAAAACCCGCGTTTGATATATAATTATTAATAGCTTGGCGTTTTGCGGCGCAACCGATAAAGCCTATAGTATACGCAAAGCGCAAGGAGATAATATGCTTGAGATAAAAGACCTGTCTTTTAAAGTAGATACGGAAACGGGTGAAAAGAAGATACTCGATAAAATAGACCTTGCCGTACCCGACAATAAGCTCGTGGTCGTGACGGGGCCGAACGGCGGCGGCAAATCGACGCTGGCAAAACTCATCGCGGGGATATTGACGCCGACCTCGGGGAAAATTTTATTCGACGGGCAGGACATTACGGAAAAAACGGTCACCGAAAGGGCAAATTCCGGCATCGCTTTCGCCTTTCAACAGCCCGTACGCTTTAAAGGGATACAAGTTATAGACCTTATCCGCCTTGCCACGGGCAAAAAGCTTTCCGCCGCGGACGCTTGCGAATATCTTTCGGCGGTAGGGCTTTGCGCGCGCAACTATATCGACCGCGAAGTGGACGCAAGTTTGTCGGGCGGCGAGCTTAAAAGGATAGAAATAGCCTCCGTCATAGCGCGTTCGGGGAAGCTTTCGATATTCGACGAGCCGGAAGCGGGCATAGACCTATGGAGTTTCCAACACCTTATAAAAGTCTTCCGCAAGATGCGCTCCAATATAAAGGACAGTTCGATACTCATCATTTCGCATCAGGAAAGGATTCTCGAGATCGCCGACGAAATAATCGTTTTAAAGGACGGTAATATTGCCGCCCACGGACCGAAAGACGAGATACTGCCGACTCTTATGGGAACGCCCGCAATGATCTCGGCGTGCCGCAGCGGCGACGAAGGAGGCTATCAATGTTAGAACTCGATCAATTACAGTTGCAGATGTTAAAAGAAGTTGCCGACCTTCACGGTACGCCCGAAGGAGCTTATAATATCCGTTCGGACAGCAGATCCCTTGGCCGCCGCTCGACCGCAAACATAGATATCGTCCCCAAAACCGACGTAAGCGGGCTGGATATCACCATCAAGCCGTTTACGAAAAACGAGAGCCTGCATATACCCGTCATCGTGACCAAAAGCGGTCTCAAAGAGACCGTTTATAACGATTTCCACGTCGGCGAAGGCGCAAAAGTGCTTATCGTGGCGGGGTGCGGGATAGATAACTGCGGAAATCAGGACTCTCAACACGACGGCATCCACCGCTTTTTCGTCGGCAAGAACGCTTCCGTAAAGTACGTCGAAAAGCATTACGGTTCGGGTAGCGGCAGCGGTAAACGGATACTTAACCCCGTGACCGAAGTGTATATGGAAGAGGGTTCTTCTATGGAAATGGAAATGGTGCAGATAAAAGGCGTCGACGATACCGAACGCACCACCTTGGCGGAGCTTAAAGCCGACGCAAAGCTCGTCGTAAGAGAAAGGCTGATGACGCACGAAAACCAGCGAGCCGTAAGCGTTTACGACGTGAAACTAAACGGCACGCATTCTTCCGCGGACGTGGTCTCCCGTTCCGTCGCAAAGGACAGATCGTTCCAGAAGTTCGACGCGAAGATAGAAGGTAACGCCGAGTGCAGCGGTCACACCGAATGCGACTCCATTATTATGGACGAAGGAAAGATACTCGCAGTTCCCGGCCTTGCCGCCAACGACGTGGACGCAATGCTCGTGCACGAAGCGGCCATCGGCAAAATAGCCGGCGAGCAAATAATTAAGCTTATGACTTTGGGGCTTACCGAACAGCAGGCCGAAGAACAGATAATCAACGGTTTTTTGAGATAAAACTCCTTTTAAAGGCGGAAATGACATGAAAATAGCTTTTTTCGACGCTAAACCCTACGATCTGCCCGCGTTCGGGCGATATGCAAAGGAATACGGCGCCGAGATAAAATTTTACGAAACAAAGCTCAATATCGACACGGCAAATCTTGCCGAAGGCTATGACGCCGTTTGCGTCTTCGTCAACGATGACGTCAATTCAGCCGTGATCGACAAGCTGTATTCGCTCGGCGTAAAACTTATCGCTCTGCGCTCGGCGGGGTATAATAACGTGGACGTTAAACACGCTTTCAAAAAAATACACGTCGTACACGTTCCGTCTTACTCCCCTTACGCCGTAGCCGAACACGCCATGGCGCTTTTGCTGACGTCGGTAAGACGGACTCACAAAGCATATATCAGAACGAAGGATTTCAACTTTTCTTTGAACGGGCTGACGGGCTTCGACCTGCACGGCAAAACGGTCGGCGTTATAGGAACGGGCAAGATCGGCGGCATTTTCATGAATATCTGTCGCGGGTTCGGCATGAACGTCGTCGCCTACGATAAATTTCCGTCCGGCGACGCACATTACGTTTCGCTCGACGAGTTGTTTGTAAAAAGCGACGTTATTTCGCTGCACTGCCCGCTTAACGAAGACACTTATCACCTGATCGACAAAGCCGCCATAGAAAAAATGAAAAAAGGCGTCATTATTGTGAACACTTCGCGCGGGGCTCTGATCGACGCCGAAGCGCTGCTTGCCGGCATAAAGGAAAAGAAGGTCGGCGCAGCTTGCCTTGACGTTTACGAAGAAGAATCCGACGTCTTTTTCCACGATTTTTCCGGGCATATAATGAGCGACGACGTTCTCGCAAGACTTATTTCCATGCCAAACGTGATAGTCACCTCGCATCAGGCGTTTTTAACGGAAGAAGCCCTCTCGAACATAGCCGAAACGACCTTAAAAAACATTTCCTCGTTTTTCAATAACGACGGGATATGCGAAAACGAACTTTGCTACCGCTGCGGCAACGTCGAACGCTGTCAAAAAGACCGCAAAGACCGCTGCTTCTGATAGCTTTGTATAAAATGAAAATGTATTTATTGATTGTTTAACTTAAATTCGGTTACGGTTTGTCGTTGGGAAACGGGAAAATGTGAGCCTACAATAAAAGCAAAAAAAGCGATTAAGAAAATAATCGAAGATAATAATTTGGCGATAAACGATTGATATGTCGAAGACGAAAGAACAGATAAGCTTTAATATGCAGCAAGTAAAAAACAGGGATGCGTCTTTTATCTGTTGCAGTAATGACATCGTTAAAAATATAGCAAATGAATTATAGTTTTTTACAAAGGCGCTATATATTTAACGACGTAATATTGAAATAACTTGCAAAACCTGATATATCGCCCGGGCGCTTAAAAAGCGCTCGGGTATTTTTTCGCCCTCTTGCCGACGAAACGAAAACGGAACGAAAAAAATTTTGAAATAATATGAAAAAATGTTCATATTTTACTTGACAACGTTTTCCGGCGGTGATATTATATACCCGAAAATGAAATTTATTTCACATATTTTGTCGTGAAATCGAGGAAACCATGCCGATAGTATTAGCTCCCATAAACAAACCTGTAAAAGTCATACGCATATTTGCCGAAGAAAAAACGAAAAAGCATCTTGAAAGCTTGGGGATAACCATAAACAGTCAGCTTACGGTGTTATCTTCGAGCGGCGGCTCGGTGGTATGTCGGGTAAAGGACGGCAAGATAGCGCTTGACGGCAATTTATCGACCAAGATAATGGTGACCGAATAGCAAAAACCAAAAGAATAACGAAAAGAAACAGGAGATATATATAATATGGAAAAGACTCTCGATTTGTTTTCACCCACGGAAACGGGGATAGTCAAGACCGTTACGGGTGAAGGAAAGATCAAACGCAGGCTGTTCGATATGGGCATCACGCCCGGCGCGCAGATAACCATGCGAAAGAAAGCCCCGCTCGGCGATCCGATAGAAGTCACTTTGCGCGGCTACGAACTTACCCTCCGCAAAACGGAGGCTTCATGCGTGACGATGGAGATAAAATAACTATGCTTACCATGGCTCTTGCCGGCAACCCCAACTCCGGCAAAACGACATTATTCAACAGTCTGACGGGTTCGACGGCGCACGTAGGCAACTGGCCGGGCGTGACCGTGGATAAAAAGGAAGGCGTTTACAAAAAATGTCCCGAACCTATTGCGATAATAGACCTTCCGGGGATATACTCGCTTTCTCCGTACACCCCCGAAGAGGTCATCGCAAGAAACTACATTCTCGACGAACAGCCCGACTGCGTTATTAACATAGTCGACGCGACCAACCTCGAAAGAAACCTGTATTTAACGACGCAGATACTTGAAATAGACGTTCCCGTCGTCATCGCGCTCAACATGATAGACGCGGTGGAAAAGGTCGGCGACAAGCTCGACGAAAAGGCACTCGAAAAAGCCTTGGGCGTGCCGGTCGTTAAGATCTCGGCGCTGAAAGAAACGGGGCTTGACGAGCTTATGGCGCGAGCTTACGAAGTAAGTAAACGTGAGCGACTCGGAAAGACGGTCATCGAAGACGCCGCCGTCCGTCACCTTATAGGCGACGTAAAGATAGCCCTTGACGGTCAGAACGTCAAAGATCCTTTGTTCCACGCGGTAAAACTCGTCGAATGCGACTCTATCGAAGTGGAAATGCACCCGTCGGCGTTAAAGACGGTGGAAGAGTTCAAAAAAACTCACAGCGACGGCATTTTCGGCGACGACTACGAAGCTTTGATCGCCGACGCAAGATACAAATACATATCCAAAAACTTCTCGTCGGTCATCAAGAGAAAGAACGAAGACCGAATGAAGATGACCTCGTCCGACAAAGCCGACAAAGTACTCACTCATAAGATCTGGGGCATACCCATTTTCTTACTTATATTGTTTGCGATATTCCACCTTACTTTCTCGGAAGACCTGCTGTATTTGGGCGCTATATTCGGCTTGCCGTCGCTTGAAGACCTCGGCCTTACGGTAGACGGCGAAGCGATAAACTACGGCGTAAGATGGCTCGCGTGCTTTTACGACGGCGCTGTATTCTCCCCGGGCGTTATCATCAATAATATCTGGAACGATATGTTGGTCGGCGAGCTGTTCGGATTTTTAGAGGGGCTTGTCGAAAACAGCGGTATGGCGGATTGGGCGATCGGGCTCGTCAACAACGGCGTGATAGAAGGCGTCGGCTCGGTTCTTTCATTCCTCCCGCCGATACTCGTGCTGTTTTTATTCTTCTCCATACTCGAAGACTCCGGCTACATGGCGAGGATAGCCTTTATCCTTGACAGAATGTTCCGTCGTTTCGGGCTTTCCGGCAGAGCCTTTATGCCTATGATAATGGGCTTCGGGTGCTCGGTCCCCGCGATGATAAACACGAGGACGCTTGCCGACGACAAGGAACGCACCGCAACGATACGCGTTATCCCCTTCTTCTCGTGCGGGGCAAAACTTCCGATACTGACGGCGGTCGCCGGCGCGGTAGTAGCTGTGTTCGGCATCGGCAATGCCGACGTGATAACCTTTTCAATGTACGTTCTCGGCATAGTGGCGGCGATAGTTTCCGTTCTTCTTATGAGAAGTACCACGTTAAGCGGAGAAACGCCTCCGTTTATAATGGAACTGCCGTCCTATCACGCACCGCAGTTCAAAAACCTTATGCTCCACCTGTGGGATAAGGCAAAACACTTTATAAAGAAAGCTTTCACGATAATTATGGCGTCGACCATAATCATCTGGGTACTCACGCATTTCAGTTTCAGCTGGCAGTTCCTTGCCGACGAAGAGATCAACCAAAGCATACTTGCCAATATCAGTAGGTTCGTTCAGCCTGTTTTGACTCCCCTCGGATTCGGTTCGCAACTCGGCGAATACGGCTGGGTGTTCGTGGTAGCGGCAGTCGCGGGGCTTATCGCCAAAGAGAACGTTATAAGCACCTTCGCCACCTTAGCCGCGTGCCTTGCGGCAGTGGCAAGCCTTAGCCTTGCGGGGCTCGATATCGAAGCCGAAGACGGCGTAGACGCAGTTCAGGCAATGATAAACGCCACTAACGTAACCGTACCCGCGCTGATAGCGTTTATAGCTTTCAATATGACGACTATCCCCTGCTTTGCCGCAGTCGGCACGGCTCGTTCCGAACTCGGCGACAAAAAGCGTTTTAACGGCACGCTTATATTCTGGCTGGCGTCTTCGTATATCATCGCCTCGATGATATATACGATAGGCTCCTGGTGGTGGACGGCGTTCATCTGGGCGGCGGTCATAGCCATCGTCGTCGCGGTGATAGTAATGAGAAACAAAAAAGCGGCGCTTAAATAAATCGCAATTTTCAATTCGCTTTTTTTTGGCTCGGTCGAGCGATTTCTTAACGCGTCGCAAGCCTTCACGCCCGAAAAATCCGCGACCGTATTTGCAAATTGTGAATTTTTAATTATTTTTTCCTTCCCCAACGGGGAAAGGAAACCTCGGAGGTTTTTATGGCAATAGCCGAAATACTATTGATAATTGCTTGCGCGGCGCTCGTTATAGGCGTTATCGTCGTGAGCGTGATAAATAAAGCAAAGGGCAAACCGTCTTGCGATTGCGACTGCTCGGCTTGTGCGTATTGCCGTACCTGCCGTAAAAAAGATCGTGACGGCTTAGATGAATAGCACACGAAAAAACCGCTCCACGCCGATCATATCGCGTGGGGCGGTTTTTTCGAGCGATACCGGACTTATTTAAGCACGGTGGTATCGCCGTTGAGCTTACAATGCTCTTTATCGATATAAAGTTTACTGTCTGCTCGTTGCAGACATTTGGTGAAGCTGTCCTGTTCTCCGAAATATTCTTCATAGCCCGCGCTCACGGACAGAACGAATTTTTTGCCTTGCTTTACGCACTCTTCGCGAACGGTCTTGCGCACGTCGTCTATCAAAGCCGTGACGTCGCTTTCCGCCGCCGCGTTAACGACCATGACGAATTCGTCGCCGCCGTATCTGCCCAGGAACACCGACACTTCGGCGTTTTTCTTAACGGCGGAAACGAGCGCGTCGGCAACGAGAACGAGCGCCGCGTCGCCTTCCGAGTGGCCGTAATTATCGTTTATCGCCTTGAAATTGTTTATATCGATCATTACGACGAAAGTGGACTTCCCTTCGACGAGCAATTTGCCGCTCGACAAAGCGAATCTTACGAGCTGCCCGCGGTTGTTCAAACCCGTCAAAGAGTCGGTGGATATCTGTTTTTCCATCGACTGGATATAGAACATCAACATAAGGATCGTGCTCGAATACTCGAAAATGGGCACCATCGGCACGAACAGCAGCTGCAACACCCCGCACACGGCGACGAGCAGCGGGAATATCCCTATGATGATATGTTTTCGTCTTTCGTCGCGGTTTTTTTCGCGGAAAGCTTTTCTTAACGAGTAGATGATAGTGGCTACGATATAGATATACGGCACGCCCGACAGGAACGCGTCGGACGCGAACGTCGATTTGTAATTATCGTCCAGCAGAACGTGCGGCGAGACGAAAAACGTTATTATAAGCGCTATTGTCGATATCACGAACGGGAAGAGCATGGCGATGATATTGATACGGGTGTTTCTGTTCGGCTTGTTCTCGACGGCGTGAACGTATCTCAGCCAGGTGTACGTTATAGCCGCCATAAACACGTAATTGGCAAAATTGGTGATAGCTGCGGTGTAAATATTCGCCTCGATAACGTTAGAATCGACCGCCGACCACAACGCGTCGGAAATAAAGTACAGCATAAACGCAATAAGCGCATGGTCGTACTTTAACTGCTTTTCCTGCCGGTCGGCTTTCATCCGATCGCTTATAAGCATTATTGCGAAGATCACCGTGCAAAACACGTTTGATATCGAATAATTTATAAAATAATCTAAATTCATATCACTTTTCCTCTGCGTTTTTACCTTTGCCGCCCCCGCTTTTAGTCGAAAGAGCAAAATAAAAACCCCGTTCGCCGCCCCGATAAACGGCTTTACCCCGAAATCGCGTTGTCATCTATTATACAATATAACGTTTATTATACAATAAAACTCCCCCGCTGTCAACCGCATTTGAAACACTTTCGGTTTTCCCTCCCTTTCACCGCCGTTTCTCCGCACTTTTTACTACTTTTGAAACCTTTTCCGCTTTTAAAAGCCCCATCAGACACTTTTTCACTCCACATACACGCAAAAATAGCGACTGCCCGCAAGTCAAAGAACTTGCGGGCAGCTTTATCGTTTGTCGTTTTTCATACGGACGGACGAGCGTGATCGATTTACAGGACCGTCGAACGACCGCATATCATTTATGATATTTTATAAGTCAAAATATCAAAGTTTTTCTTCTTTTCTCTTTTTCAGCAAGAACGCGGCGGCAACTATTATCATTATCGACACAAGCGCCGTCGGGACGGCTACATTGGAACGGCAAGACATGGCTTTCGATTTTTTGACGGTCTTTTGTTCGGTGTATTCTTTTCCGCCGAAGGTAACTATCGCCGTGTACACCGTATCTTTTTCGCCCGTTTCGACCGTTACGGTCGCCACTATCGTCTCGGAATATTCCGGGTCTTCGTCGCAAGTTACGGTCGCGGCGGCGGTATAACCATCTTTACTCTTTCCCCAGCTGAACGTTACAGTGTAGTTTCGTTCGTCCCCGACTGTGAGCAAAACGATCTTTTCGTCGGTATATACTTTCCCGTCGAAAGTAACGGTAGCCGTATAGACCTTTTTATCGGTAAGGATATCGACGGTGACGACCGCTTCCGTCGTCTCGGAATATTCCGGTTCGTTCAAGCAGGTCATCGTTGCGGCGGCGGTATATCCGTCTTCCGTTTCCGCCCAACTAAACGCCGCCGAATAGTTGTGCCCCAAAGCCGGCAGTGTCGCCGTTTTTTGGTCGGTATAAGCTTTATCGCCGAAGGTGATCGTCGCGGTGTAGATCACGCTTCCGTCTTCTTCGCATGAAGCGGGCGCGATTATAGACGAGACTTCGGCCTCGAAAGTAAGAGTATGTTCGCCGTCGTTTGCGCAGGTAAACGTAGCCGACGCGGCGTGATCGTCCGACCAGCTCCATTCCGGTTCGCCCCAATCGTGACCTGTAGGCTCGATAACGAACGGCTTTTTATCGCCGCAGTATTCGCAGACGTGATACCCGAGGCCTTCTTCCGTGCAGGTGGCGGGTACGGCTATCTCCGTACCGCTGTACGAATGAAGGTTTTTCATGTTGTCGGGAACGCGCTCGAACAGGAATTCTTCGCCCGTTTTTGCCGAGATAAGCCTCGATATAAGCATATCGGTACACTTTGCGGGCTCGTTGACCGCTTCGGCCTCGCCGCTGAAAATGCCGTATTCGTAAACGTAGAACTGCGCGGCCGTATCGGACGGCGAATGTCCCGCGACGTACCAGAAGTCTCTCGCCGCGTCGAAGCCGTCGAACGCAGCGAGTTCACCCGTGGGCTTGAACGCAAAGCCCATTCTTACGTATTCTTTGTTGTTGATAAGGCCTATTGCCGAATCGGGTATGAACAGCTCGATGGTAGTCGTATAAAGCGAAGTTTCTTCGTCGAAAGACTGCGACAGGTATACGTTCTGCCCGTATAAGCCTTTGCCCGACGCCGCGCCGCAGATAGTGACGTAATATCTGTTTTCGCCGACGTAGAACTCGAAGTTGGTGTTATTGTACCAGGAATAGTTATCGAACGGCCACGGGTTGGTGCGGTGTTTTGCGGTAATGCCGACGTAAACGCCGCTGCCCGTAAGATATTGCGCGTAAAGGTCGTAACCGACGGCGCCGTCCGTGCTGTAAAGCGTGAGATTGTTGGTAAGAGCGTCGGCGTTAAAGTCGGTAAAGTCGCCGTCGAGCTTGATGCCGTTCGTCGTCTTAACGGAGGTAAACAGCCAAAGCCCCGCCGAATTAACGAAATACAGTTCGGGATCTTCGTGAGCGTGTCTTCTCGTGGGATACCACCAATCGTAGCCGTCTGGGATATTATAATACTTGATATTGTCTCCCGGCGTCTTCCATGCAAGACCTATCTTGAGTTCTCCCGTAAGCGCGTTGACCGGCAGATATCTCATCGGCACGAATCCTTCGGCAACGGAAATATATCCGTTATCGCTTGCGACCGTTTTTATAACGCCCGTAACGTCATGATGCGCGAAATTCGGATTTGCGGTTATCCAGAACTGCATATTCAATTCGCCGGCGGCGTTCCTGCCCGCGATACAAAATTCGAGGTTGGTATTATTATACCATTCGCTCACGTTGTTGATAAATAACGCGTGGTGCGCGACCGCGGCGACGTAAAGCCCTTCGCCCGTGAGATAAGCGTAATAAGTAACGCTCTTATCGGAAGTATCGTCTATGCCGACCATCGTGCGGCCTGTTGCAATGATATCCTCGTTCCAATCGGAAAGGTCGCCGTCGATGTTAGAAGGCATGAGCATGGTAATTACCGTATCGACCGCGCTTATGCCGTCTCCGTCGATGAGCTTGATCGTTTTACGGCTGTTTTCGCCGATTATCGGAGCTTTCGCCACGTTGCGCCAAAGCGCCGTTCCAACCTCGACAAGGATATATTCTCCGTCGATAAATACCACAACGTTTTCGCCCCGGTCAGCGCTTGTTGTCAGGGCTATCTCGTCGTCGTCGTAAACGGTAACGTGATATTTGCCCGTCATATAATCGTAATGCGTACGGTTAAGGTCGGTCGGAACGTTTATTTCCGTTTTTCCTTCTTTAAACGCTTCCGCCGCGATAACGAGTTTGCCGCCTTCCGATAATACCGTAACGCCGGTCGCGGTACCGAACGCGAGGATATGAACGTATAACGCTCCGTTATCGACGTAAGCGACGTCCTTATCCTGACCGAACACCGTCAAAGTATCGCCGATAAGATACTGTCTGTCGGTTAAAATCGCGGTAACGCCGTTCGCGTTTTCGATGAGTCTGACGTAAGCGCCCGCGTTGCCGGCAAACAGCTCGGCTTTGGCGGCCGAGATGCTTGCCGCAAGCTCTTCGTTAACCGTACCGATCGAGCTTGCCGTTTTTTCGTAAGCGGCGGTAAACGAATAATTCTTATCGGCGACGAGATCTTCCGCATATCCTTCGTAACCGATAAAAGCGTAATCGTATACGCCGTCGGAATAATTCGCGGGAGCGGCGGGAGCGACTATCGGGGCGCCCGCTTCAAGACAGTCGTCGAAAAGCACGTTGCCGAGCCCATCTGCGAAAGTCACGCGGTATTCTTCGCGCCAATCGAGTTCCGCCTCGAACTGGTTGCCTTCGATAAAGAATTTGTCTTTTACCGTCGAATAGGCGTTGACCTTGACGGTGTTGTCGCCGTCGGTAAAGCCGAGTATCCCGAGCAATCCCGCGCCGCCGAAATGACGTTCGGGGTGAGAGAAATCGAACTCTAATGCGTTGACGACATGGCCGTTTTCGTTCGTAAATTCGCGGTGGAGCACCTGATGCGTATTCATATGTCCGCAAAGAACGAGAATAATGTTATCGTGTTTTGAGATGACGATATCCCACAATTCGTCGGCGTCCATACCGGCGTCCGTTTTGTATTGACTCGGCGCGCCGTTTGCCGAGCTGTCCATAAGATCGCCGAAGTTGTTATCCATAAACGCATGGTTGACGATAATGACCTTTCTTTCGGGATAAGCGGCTATTACTTGGTTCGCCCACTCGGCAACGGCGGGGCGCACGGCAAGTTCGAGGCCCATAAACAGATAATCCGCGCCGTTTATCGTCATAAGGTAGTAGTAATTTTCCATACTGCCTTCTTCGTAAGCTCCGCCGAAATAATCGTACTGCGAATATACGTCATATCTGTAATATTGGTTGAACAAGGCTTCGTCTCTGCCGTAACTCGGATAATCGTGGTTACCCATAACGGGCATGAACGGAACTACGCCGTCAAGTATCGACGCGGCTTCCGTCACTATATACATTTGTTCGGGGGTACAGGTGTTTACGAGATCGCCTACCGAAATAACGAGTTTTATGTTGAGTTCTTCGGCGTTGTCTCTTATCCATTTGAAATAGTTACGCAAAGATATTTCGAAGCCTTCGTTCAAAAACTGTACGTCGGGGAGAACGGCTATCCTGAAATCAGCTTCGCTCAAAACGCAATTTTCAAGCCAGACTTCGTACGTTTCGGCTTTTACTTCGTCCTGCGTTCCGAAAGTTACTTTATCGACGAAGTTATTATCGGTATCGGGCACAAAGTCGTGCAAAAGATCTTCTTCGTCGCCGTTGAGCGCGGCGCGAAAGGCGGTCATCTCTTCGTCGGTCAGAACGCGATCCCACATACGTATCTCGCCTATCTCGCCCGTGTAAAGCTGCCTTGCCTGCATATAAACGCCTATCTGAAGATATCTTTCGGCGATGAATACGTTTCCGTTTGCTTCGTAAAGCGACTTTTTATCGGCGTTTATCGGCAAAGTCGCGGCGACTTTTTCGACGATGACGTTATCCGTAACAACGACGAGTTCGCCCTTTAAAAGCCCTTTATCTTCGTCGTAATATCTTCTTATGACGGCTTTATGCCACTTCCCGTCCGCGTAAGAATTACTCGTATAAAGATTGATATCCGAATAACCGCCGCCGTTTGTCTCGGTATAGTAAAGCGCGCCGCTCGCAAGCATATCGAGCGTAAACCCGTTCCGATACGTATCGTATTTATAATCGGTCAGAAGCGTCTGACGGGCGCCGCCTTCCGTTTTGAACCATATTTCGGTCGTATCGGGCGTTTTAGATAACGTCTTGTCGGTATCGATGGCGTGATTGCCGTCGAAAACGACGCTTTCGGCGATATCGTCGGTCTTATTTTCGGTTTCGCCCGCAAAGTAATCGTAATGATACCCTGTGTCGGTATCGGTTATATCGAAGGAATACACATACATGGTCGTGCCCGTTCTCGTGATGAAGCCTACCTCGCCGCAATTGCCGAGCACGCCGGCAGTACCGGCCTTATTGGGGATAGTAGTAATGTCGTAATCGGCAAAGTCCGTCTGCCACTCGTCGTCTGTACCTACGCGAATACTCTGAATGGTCAACAAATCGTTATTGACTGTCATCCTCACCTTGATACGGGTGCTCAAAGTGTACGTTAAGTCTGCATTTTTTCTGTTTGACAGTTTGTCGTCCGACCAGGTGGAGCCCGAAGCCGTCTGATGCTGATTGAGCGAACGATTGGTCGTTCCGACCGAATACAACCCCTTATAGGTATTGTTCGCGCGGAAAACCACCCCGCCCCAATTGGCGTTGAAGGAAAACTCCGTTTCGAGAACGTAGTTTCTGAAATTCACGCCCGTTAAAACGTAAGACGTCGGGTTGGCGGTAGGAGCGATCTGTAAATAAGTTTCGTCGCCGTCGGTAATATTTTCGGGCGTAGCCGTGCCTCTCGTGACCGCCCATTCGCCCTTGTTCGTTCCCACGGTGTTGGGAAGATAATAGGTCTTTCCGCTGTCGGTATCGGCGAGAACGAAGTCGTAAACTTTCAAAGTCGTGCCCGTTCTCGAAATAAGACCCACGCCGCCTCGCGTGCCGAGCTTGCCGTCGTATATCGAAGAAATATCGAGTTCGGAAAATATGTCGCAATAATCGTCGTCGGTGCCGATGACTTTGGTCTTTGCCGTCAGCATATTGCCCGATACTTCCACCCGCAAGCTTATACGCGAACCGTAAGTATACTTTGTATATTCCGTGTTCTGGCTTTCGACCGAAGCCGAAGCCCAGCCGTCGCCCGACTTCGTTTCGTGATACGTCACGTAGCTCTTGCTCGTATTGATACTGAAAAATCCCTTGTGCGCGCCGTTTACTCTGAAGCAAACGCCCGCCCAGTTCTTGTCGAATTCTATTTCCGCTTCGAGAACGTAATTTTTGAAGGCGACGTTATTTATCCCGTAGACCGTGGGATTAGCCGTCGGAGCGAGCTTATAGACGCCGTCCGAATAGCTCGGCGTGACCACACCCCTTATCACGCTCCACTCGGGTACAGGCTCGGACAGCGCGCCGAAATCCGAAGCGTAAACATAGTCGGAATCAAGGTCGGTTATCGAAACGCTATAGACCGTAACTGCCGAATACTGCATACAGAACCCTATGTAACCGTCGGTCCCGCAAAGCTCTTGGGGAAGATCGACGTTGTCAAATTCGGTAAAGTATCCGTCTTCGCCTTCGGGCTTTGTCATAAGCGTTATCTTGTCGTTTTCGACTCGCCATTTTATCGTAACGGCTTTGCCGAGCGCATAAGCGGAGAAACCTTCCGCCGCGCGTATGATATTGACTTCGTCCCAACCGCTGCCGGAAGATTTGGTGACGTGGCGCTTTAACTGATGATACCCGTTTGCGCCCGTTCCGAGCTGATAAAAGCCTTTTTGCTCGTTCGCGCCGCGGTACATAATGCCGAACCAGGAACCTGAATCGAGCTGCATTTCGACTTCGGCCTCGTAATTGACGAAAGTCTTTTCGGTGAAGAATACCGTGCCCGGGTTGGTTGCGGAATTCATTTTCAACGCCCCGTCCTTGTATTCGGTCGAGGTGCTTCCGTGGTAACTTTCCCATACGTCGAGGCTGACGCCGTCGGCGCCGACCTTTTGCGGCGAACTTAAAAAGATAAGTCCGAAAGCCGTCGCAAGAGCCACAAGCACGGCGAGCGCGACTATCGCCGCCTTACGCGGCAAACTTACTTTGAGTCTTTTTGCTGACATTTTTTATTCTCCTTTATGCCAATTGTTGTTTTCTTATTCATTTGCATTGACAATCATAGTCTCTTGCATTATTATAATAGCATAGAATTATTTGCAATAAAATAGGAATTATTGACAAATTCATTCGAATTATTCGCATTTTCTGGAAATTATCGTCTCTGACTCCGTGTCTATCCCGCCCGCCGGCAAGCATATCGCGCTCCGTAAAGTGCAATTCACGCCGTAAGGCAATTCATGACCAAAGAGTCAATTCGCGCTCCGTAAAGCGCAATCCGGTTTTCAAATATATAAACGGAACTATTTAAGTCTATGGAAAAATATACGACTTTCAATATCATCAGACAGCACGACATACAGGAATACGGCGGACTCGAAACGGAGATAATAACGCATTTTCACAACCCACAGGGGCGTACTTTCCCGCTCTCGTTGAGCTGTTTCGGGGTGACTTTCCCCACGCCCGACTACTATATAAAACGCTATCCCGTAAGGGGCTTTATCCTCGAACACATAGTTTCGGGCAAAGGCTACGTCGTGATAGACGGAAAAAAACACACCGTGTCCGAAGGCGATACCTATCTGTTGAAAAGCGGCG
Organism: Clostridia bacterium; assembly: GCA_017616695.1. GTDB lineage: Bacteria > Bacillota > Clostridia > Christensenellales > Borkfalkiaceae > UBA4636. The sequence goes on from JAFZXN010000068.1 coordinate 44,994, forward strand.
AAAACTGCGAATATTATTCCGACAAGAAAAACCCGTACAAAAAACTATGGGTAAATTTCAGCGGCGAGTTCCCGAGAAGTCTCATTTCTTTATATCAGTTGAAAGACAATTTTTATAAAAACGTAAAACTCGACGATCTGTTTGAAAAACTGTATGCGATAGAAAATATTTCAACGGATATCGCACTCGTGCGATTCGACGCCACCGCCGTCATTACCGAAATGCTGATGAGGCTGGCAAAAAGTATTGATAAACTCGATTATATGCCCGAAACGGCAATAAAAATAAAAACCGCTCTGATAAGATCGGTAAATAAGCCGTTTTCTCTCGAGAACTTGTGCAACGAACTGTTTTTGTCAAAGTCCGAAATAATCCGCATTTTCAAAAAGTCGTTTAAAGAAACGCCCTATCGGTTTTTACTCAATATAAAAATAAGCTACGCGAAAACAATGCTTGAAAACAGCATGTCGTCGATAAAAGAAATAGCCGATCATCTCGGGTTCTCGAGCCCTTATCACTTTTCGGATACATTTAAAAAACACGTCGGCATTTCTCCCGTACATTACAGAAAAAACAGCTTCGATTAAAAACAAACGCAATTAAAAGAAGCAAAAATAGCGACTGCCCGCAAGTTCTTTGACTTGCGGGCAGTCG
>JAFZXN010000069.1 GCA_017616695.1 Clostridia bacterium
ACGGCGGCAGACGCCGCCGTGCAAAGAGGCAAAACTCAACCCTCTTAATTAGAGGTGGGTAAACTGCCCGAGGGCATTAGCTATCCGTTATAGATGCGGCCTGCATTATAGACAATAGCCACGGATAAAAGCATTTGCGAACGGGACTCCGAATTCCCTGTGAGTGATTGAGGAGAGAATACAACCCCCTTGCAATTATTATTTTAGCAGTATTTCGCAATTTATGCAACGATTTTAAACTGTAATTTTCTCCCTTTTTACATAAAATCGCATTTAACGCTTTTTTCTGCGTTTTTCGCCGTGCTTTTCAAAAATCCGTAATTTATTTAATTAAATGCAAAATATTGACTTTTTTATTAAAATGTTTTATTATATAAAAGTAGTTTATTTGTTGCCGCCGTTTGTCGCGGCTAAAGAGGTGTTATTATTTTCAGCGTTACCTGCCTTGGCAAAAACGGGCTTTATCCCAACAAAAAAAGCGCCACGAGCGGATATCTCGTAACTTGCGGCGACGTTAAACTTCTTTTAGACGTGGGCGCGGGAGTTTTTGCGGAGCTTTTGTCGAAGACGAAACCCGAAACTCTCGACGCGGTGGTAATTTCGCATTTTCACGGTGATCATTGTTCGGATATAACAGTTTTCAATTATTATCTTCAGCAAAAGAAGAAGAAATTAAAGCTTTTTGCGCCCGTCGATAATAATACTGAACTGTTGTCGTCGCTTGAATGGTTCGAGCATATAGAGACGAAGGATTCGTCCCGCGTTACGATAAAAGGCGTTACGCTCGATTTTTTCAAGACCGTTCACCCGCGCTTTTGTCTGGGCGTTTCGGTAACTTATAACGGCAAAAAATTCGTTTATTCCGCAGATACCAACGTATGTCCCGCGCTCGATAAAGCGTTAAAGGGCGCCGATCTTGCCGTAATAGACAGCGCGTTTTCTTCCGCGACGTATAAAGAAAACGGTCCGCACCTGTCTGCAGAACTCGTCGCAGGGTATGCTAAACGCCATAACGTTAAAACGCTTTTGTCCCACTTGCCGCCGGAAGGCGACGTCGGCGCTATTGAAAGCGAGGCGAAAAAAGTGTCGCCTTTATGTGAATTGATCGACTTGGCTGAATACGTTATAGCCGATTGATATATTGTTTTACCGATGAAAAAGCTTTTTAATTTTCGTCCGATAGTATTCGGCGGCGTGTTCCTTGCTTTTGGCATAATATCCGCGGTCGTCGGCGCAAAATTCGGGGTGCTCGTGCCCGCCGTATTGACGACTTTTACTTTTACCGGGTTCGTCGTTTTTGCCACGCTGACGAAAAAGCGATCGTTCGCATATTACGGTGCGATCTTTGCGGCTATGTTTTTTCTCGGTTTTATGCTGGAATACGGCGACGTCAAGTCCTCATATAATTACGACGGCGTAATGATGACGGCTTCGTTTTCGGGCGAAGTCGAAAGCGTTACGGGTTCAAGTGGCGACGGCGTTTATAAAGTCGTTATCCGCAACGTTTATAGCGACGACGTGGATTTCGGGAGCGCCAAGGCGGTCCTTATAACGCCTGCCGAAGGGCTTTATAGAGGCGATATCGTAAGTGGCCGCGCATCGTTTTATAAACGCGCGCTGTCGTTTGACGATATCTATAGGCTTGCCAACGATATAGCTTTCGTCTGCGAAGATAAAGTCGAACTTGCGCTTATATCGCGATCGGACAGGCTTTCGGACCTCGTTTCGCGTTACGCCGCGGAAACTGTCGTTTCCGCCGTTCCCGACGGACAAGCGGGGATAATGACCGCTCTCGTTTTCGGTAATACGGAATATATCGACGGCGAAACTTTAAGCGGATATCGTCTTTCGGGCATAGCGCACATATTTGCCGTTTCGGGGCTTCATATCGGGTTTTTCTATGCGATAATGAGCTTTTTTATAGGGAAACTTCGTATAAAGCGCTGGCAAAGCACGGTCATTTGCACGATTCTTTCGCTGTTTTACGCGATAGTTTGCTCGTCCGTGTCGGCATACCGAGCGGTCATAATGTGCTTTATTTACGGAATGAGCCGAAGTTTCGGCAAGAAATACGACGTTATCAATTCGATATTTATATCGATGGCGATAGTTTTGGCGGTGTTTCCGTCGAGCCTTTTCGGAGCGGGATTTATACTTTCGTATTCGGCGGTGATATCGTTGGCGCTATTTACGTCCGGCTTTAAAAAACTGTTCGGTTTTCTTCCCGAAAAGCTCGGCGAAAAGTTTGCCGCAAGCTGTGCGGTGGTTGCGGGAACGCTACCCGCTATCGCATACTTTTTCGGGTTCGCGTCGGTGCTCACGGTATTTTTGAACGTATTACTTTTGCCCGTCGTCACCGTGTTATACGTCATAAGCTTTTTCGGCGTTATCGCGCTGTTGATATTCGGGAAAGTCAGCGTCTTTTTATTCGTTGCGAACGCCGTAGCTTACGGGCTGAACGCGTTCGTTTCGGCTATCGAGCACAGGCGATTCGTTTTGAGCCTTAACGCCGACAAGGTGCTGTTATCAATTTATTCGATAATACTGCTCTTAACAAGCAGAAGACTGAATTTGCCTGAAAAAATGCGGAAATATTTATATATAGCGTTACCGGTCACGGCGGCGCTGCTTGTCTGATATGAAATTCGAACAATTAAAACAAACCTTAAAAAACGGCGTGGAGCCTATATATCTTATCGAAGGCGAAGAAGCGTTTTTCCGTAACCGCGCGTCCGAAATGATAAAAGAAGTTTCTTTATCGGAACCGAGCCTTAACTACGCGTCTTACACGGGCGCCGATCTTAAAACGCAGGGCGCGGACGTTCTCGTTATGGCTTTGAGATCGTGCCCGTTTATGAGCGATAAGCGCGTCACGGAAGTTTTCGAGTGGTATCCGTCGGCTGCCGATCTCAAGTCGAAAACGATAAAAGAATACTTTGCGGAGCCGTCCGATACGTCCGTACTTATGATCGTCAACGAAAAACCGTGCGAAGCTTTGAAAAAGGCGCCTTCGGTAACGCTCGTGGACTGCGCGAGGGCGAGCGAAGAACTGCTCGTTAAATATATCCGCTCGAAAACCAATAAAAATCAGCTTATAATATCCACTTCCGTCTGCGAAAAACTGATAAATTACTGTCAGTTCGACCTCGTGAGGATAGACAAAGAGACAGATAAACTTATCGATTTTTGTCGGGATAGAGCGGAAATAACCGACGACGCCGTGGAAAAACTCGTTGCTAAAGACAACGATTACAAGATCTACGAGATAGTCGATTTTATCGCGGGCAAGCGATACACCGAGGCATATAAGGTCATTTCGGAAACGCGGACGCCTTCGGATAAGCAGATGCTGCTCGTATCGCTTTATTCTTATTTCAGGCGTATGTTTTACTGCGTGACGTCGAAAGAGGATAACGCCGCCGTCGCCGAGAAGCTGGGCGTAAAAGAATACGCGGTCAAAATGTCGAGAAAGCAGGCGTCGTCTTTCACGCCAAAACGGCTTAAACTCGTTATGGACAAACTTGCCGACGGTGACGCCGCTTTCAAAACGGGCGTCAAACCCATAGACAACGTGTTCAACGAATGCGTTTTCGGTATTCTCACCGAATAATTGCCTTATTTTGCTGTTAGCGGCGGATAAATGCATAAAAATCACAAAATCGGCAAATAAATTTCAAAAACGCTTTATTTTTTCATTTGGCTGTGATATACTGTTAGCGATAACGAACGGATAACACCGTCGGAGAAACTTTCCGACGTCATATAACGGAGACTATTTATGTATTGGTTGGAAAAACTTAAATCGATATTTACCGATTTCAGACCGATAATGATATTGCAGTTGGCGATCTTTGCCGTAATTCTGTTTTTCTTTTTGCGGTTCCTTTTCAAAAACAACGCGAACAAGGTCGTTTGGGTATATCTTATATATACCGTATTGATAGGCGTTTATCTTTTCTTTGCGGACGTAAAGGAAACGGGGCTTTATATGCTCGTTACTCAAGGGCTTTTTATGGTGGCTGTCGTTTCTTTGTTCGCAACGGAACTCAAGCGCGACGTGTGGTCTACGAGAAGATCCGATCATAAGCACGAAAAAAGAGGCGAAGTGACCGATACCAACGTCTGTATCGAAGAGATAATAAAGGCCGTTCAGAATATGTCCAAAGCCGACGTCGGTGCGATAATCATTCTTTCCAACGGCAATCTTCCTTCGGGCATTCTGGAAAGCGGCGTGTATCTCGACGCGGAGATATCTTCGCAGCTTATCGAAAGCATTTTCTTCCCCAAGACCGCTCTTCACGACGGGGCGCTGATTTTGAACGGAACGAAAATACAGGCGGCCGGCTGCTTTTTGCCGCTTGCACAGGAAGTAAATCTATCAAAAGATCTCGGCTCGCGCCATAGGGCGGGCATAGGGCTGACCGAAACCGTCAACGTTACCGCGATCATCGTTTCCGAAGAAACGGGCATTATTTCCATCGCCAAAGGCGGCAAGATAATCCGCTACGTCGATACTTCCATCTTGAGAGAAACTTTAAAAGCCTTCTATTGGCAGGATCAGATGGATTGATAAAATCAAATAAAACACACCGTCGATAAAAATACGCACCCCAAAGTCAAATGCTTTCGGGGTGCATATCATAAGCGGCGGTGTGATTTTTTTATAAAGCGTTATAAACGGAGGTCTTTTCCGTCGAAGTTGATCTTTGCGGTGGATCTGGCGCATAATCTCGAAAACACTCTTTCGCCGAATCTGTCGGCTATCTCGTCGAGATCGAGGTTGGTCGTGACGATAAAAGGCTTTTCGGCGGCGCGCCTTTCGCTTATTATCATCAAAAGATTTTCTGCGGTTATCTTGTTTAAGACTGCGGCGGCGCCCAAATCGTCTATGACCAAAAGATCGCACCCCGTCAGTATCTCTTTTATTACGAGCTGATCTTTAAAAGACAGGCCCTTCGTACGAATGAAAACGTCGTTGAACTCAAAAGCGTTGATAAAGAGCGCGTTTTTACCGCTTTCGTTAAGAGCGCTCGCAACGCATTCCGCCAAAAAAGTTTTCCCCGTGCCGCGCGGGCCCAATAGGAGAAGATTTTTCGAGCCGGAGTAAAAATTCTTGCAATAATCGGAAAATTTGTTGACGTATTTAAGCGTTTTGACGTCGCCGAAAGCGTTGTCGGAAAACCTATATAGCCTTCTTTCTCTTACGCCGAGCATTTTGTAGGCGAGAGAGTTGAGCGTTTTCATATAGCAGTTGCACCTGAAACCGTCAACGAAACCCGTATCGTTGCAGACGGGGCACTTGGGAACGTATCCGCCCGAAAACTTCGGAATCGTTTTTTTGAGCTTTTCAAGTTCGCCGGTGAGTTTTACGCGCTCCTTTTCAAGCTCTTCGATCTTGTCTTTTTCATTGAAGAACGCGGCTTTTTTAAGGTCGAACACGCACGATCTCAATTTGTACTTTAAGTCGGAATAGCTTTCGTTTTGCAGCAAAAAGTCCTCCTCGTCAAGTGCGGAGCTTTCCTTTATTCTCTCGTATTCGCCGTATATAAGGGCTGCTTGTTCGTTAAGATATTCACAGTTAATCATAACAATTTCCTTTATTTTACCGGGCGTTTTGCCGCTTAGTTATCAAAAATCCACGTCGTCGATATCCGAAATGAGTTTGTTGAGTTCTTCTTTCGTGTAGTGGCGCTCGTTGTCGGTGTGTTGCGACGACGATCTTATTGCTCCGTCGTATTCCTTTATCATGTCGGGAGTGGTGACGCCTTTGGATTTCCAGTTTGACAATATGGTGTTCATATAGACTATGGGATTGGTCTTTCCGCGGGCTATCGAAGCGCAGGCGATTATCATTTCGTCCGAAAAACCCCATTCGCGCCAGGCTGAAAGCGTCTGCCTGTCCCATTCGTTGGGCAACCTGTCGGTGGCGGCGGCGGAAAGTATCTCTTTGATAAATTCGTCTTCTTTTGCGCGGTTTTTGATGTAATCGCCGATAGCGGAAAGCGTGACGAGACCTTTTTTATACAATAAGTTCACGGTATCGTCCATGGCTTCGAGTGAGCGTTTGCGGCGCTTGAAACAGTAGTTAGCCAAAAATATAAGCGTGTCGTTATCAAAGCCGAGCGCGCGCCACGGGTTGACGTAGTTTTCGACCACGGGCGCAACCACTTCAACGTATACGGACAGTTCGCGTAAAAGCGTTTTGGTAAGTTCGACGAGTTCTTCTTTCTCGGTGAAATACGTTTCGATATCCTTTTTTTGGAATATCTTTGCGCCGTACAGTTCGGAAATTATCTTGTCAAGGTACGCGGGCGACTTTATTTTTAGCTTTTTAGCCGTGAAAGTAACGCTTTCGGTGGAGAACATCATCTCCTTGGTCCACTTATTGTAATAATTGAAGTCGTCGATATCGGGTTTGCGTTTTAAGCCCATAGCCGAAAGTATCCGCTGTAATTCTCCGATCTTCATATTGTAATCGGAAAGTTCCGCTTCAAGCCCCGAGGCGGTTGTTATACCTCTTGCGGCAAGGTCTTTCGCGACGGTGACTATGTATTTTCCGCCGATATTGCCGCCTTTAAGATCGACGCAATATTTAGCTATCATCAGCATTGCGTCCTGCGTGATGCCGTAGTCTTCCATCACGGCAAAATACTCGGTATATTCGGTCGTCGAGATCATTCTGTCGGTTATTAGCAGCTGAATTGACTTATTGAAATCGTCGTACTTGCCGGATTTGAACTTTCGCGGCTTGCCCATGGACGTCAGCGGCAGATATTTTACCGTAAAAGGCTCGTCCGAAATGATCGTAACGGCGTCGAAATCTTCCCAATATCTGAACAATTCTTTAACGAGAGCCTCCTCCATAAACAGGTCTTCGGCAAACTCGGAAACGGAGACTTCAGCCTCGGAATTTTTGCATAGGTAAAGACCGTAAAGATAGACCTTTACGGCGTCACCGTCGGCTTCGGGGAGAAAATCCGTTATGAAATAATTGTCTACGTCCGTCGAAAAATTCTTGACGGCCTCTTTCGTAAAACTGCAAAAACTCATTGTACGACCGTTTTAACGCCTCGGTTTTTTATGATCGTCATTTATTTTTTTACCGTGCGTCAAATGCTTGAAAATAGGTAAATTATATATTATAATAAATTAAGAAAAATATCAACCCCTTTCGCGGCGATTTTTTAAAAACACAAAATATAGTGTCGTAAATATTTTTCGTCACAATCGCTGTTGATCGTCGACGGTATTATCGGAGCTTATGAGATTTTTACATACTTCCGACTGGCATCTCGGAAAAAAACTTGACGAAAGGCCTCGCCTTGAAGAACAGAAAACGGTTTTGAAAAGCCTCGTTTCCATCGTTAAGGACAACGGCGTGGAAATAGTTATCGTTTCGGGCGACGTTTTCGATACGTTTACGCCGTCCGCAGAAGCGGAACAGGTCTTTTTCGATACGCTGCACGAGCTGACGAATGCAGGCGCGGCGGTGGTCGTTATAAGCGGCAATCACGACGATCCCACAAGGCTTTCCGCATCGAAAAAGCTTTCCGTATTAAACGGCGTTTTCTTTTCGGGCGGCGACGACGTAAAAAGCGTTTCGCTTGGAAATATCAGGCTTTTAAAGGGCGGCAAGGATCATCTCGTATTTGAAAACCGCGTAGGCGAAAAGGCTTACGTGGCGCTTTTGCCGTACCCTACGGAAATGCGTATGAAAGAGGCCGTAAACGAAGACGAGAGCTATCCTGACAAGGTTACGCGCTATATCCGCGAGGCTCTTTCGCATAACGACGAAAACTTGCCGACGGTTCTCGTCGGGCATCTGTTCATGCTCGGCGGGGAGGTTTCGCTTGGCGAAAGGCCTATCGATCTCGGCGGGGTCAGAGTGGTGCCCGTTTCGGCTATTCCCGACGAAGTTTCTTACACCGCGCTCGGGCATCTTCATAAACGGCAGGTAGTCGGTAATTCGAAAAATATTATCTATTCCGGCTCCATTTTGCAGTATTCTTTCGACGAAAGCGGTTACGATAAGTCCGTGACGATATTCGATTTGACGGATGGCGGCGTAAAAGATCTCGTCGTCAAAGAGCTTGAAGGCTATCTGAAGCTCGTCCGTATCAACGCATCTTCGTTTGCCGAGGCCGTATCGCAACTCGAAGCGCTCCCCGATACTTACGTCGAGCTCAATTTCGAGCTCAATATGCCGCTTACGGCGGACGAAACGAAATATATAGTTTCAAATTACCCTAAAGCCGTTATCCGCACGACTATAGCGCGAGGCGAAAAGCAGACGCGCTCCAAAAAGCTTATGAGCGACGAGGAACTTTTCGTTAATTTCTGCCGCGAGTACACGGGCGCCGAACCCGATGAAAAAGTGCTTTCGCTGTACGTTAAACTCATTAACGAGATAGAGGTGGGCGAATGAAACCGTTAAGATTGGAATTTCAGGGTATAAAGAGCTATTCGGAAAAGGCCGTCGTCGATTTTTCGCTGCTTACAAAAAGCGGGCTGTTCGGCATTTTCGGCGATACCGGCAGCGGAAAAAGCACTATTCTCGACGCTATGGTGTTTGCTTTATACGGTGAATTTTACGAAAGCGGCGTTCTGGGTGCCGAGCTTATAAACGCTCGCTCCGACAAAATGTGCGTAGATTTTTCTTTTTCCGTCAAAGAATCCGGTGGCACGGCAGTCTACCGCGCGCACAGAGAGCTTAAAAGTAAGGGGACGAATAAAAGCCAGCCGCCCCAAAAAGCCTTGTTATACCGCGAGGAGGGGGGCGTTCAATTCTCCGTTGCCGAAACCGTATCTACCGTAAACGAAAAGATCGTTTCCGTTATCGGGCTTACTAAAGAACAGTTCGTTAAGTGTATCGTTTTGCCGCAAGGTCAGTTCTCGGCGTTTTTGTCGCTTACGAGAGCGCCGCGTATCAAGATTATAAGCGCGCTTTTCGATCTCGATAAATACGGCGTCAAATTAAAAAGAAAGCTTGGAGACCTTGCGGGCGAAATAACGCTTTCTTTGACCGCTTATAACGCCAAGCTCGAACAGTACGCCGACGCTACGAAAGAGCGCGTGGACGAATATAAAAGTAAATTGTCCGTATCGGAAAAGGCGATAAAAGAGCAGGATGAAATTTTAACTAAAATCAAAGAAGATTTCAGTATTTTTGAAAGAAATTACGTCACGCATAACAAATATTTGAAATGCGTTTCGCAGCTTGAAGCAATGAAAAAATTCGCTCCGCTCATAGAAAAAAAGCGCGGATATCTTTCTGATTACGAAAGAGCTTTAGACGCATTGAAAATTTCCGAAAAGCTTGAAAACAAGGGGAAAGTTTCGCTTAATTTGAAAAGCGAAGTCAACGCTTATAAAGAGCGTCTTGATAAATTGAAAAAGGAAAAAGAGGTTTTCGTCGCGTCTTCTGTCGAAGAGGAAAAGCTCGTTGCGGCGCAATCGGCGTTAAAGTCGCTTGACGATAATTTGTCGCTTATATCTTCCGATCGCTTATCCGTTTTAAGCGCGTCTGAAAAAAGAAAGGAATTAAGGCGAAACTTTCTTGAGATCACCGAAAAGCTCGAAAACGTTTCCCGCGATATCGAGTCGATAAAAAGTAATATATCGGCCGTCGAAAAAGAGATCGAAACGTTTTCTTTTAAAGAAAAGATATCGGCGGCTATCGATTCGTTGACCGCTCGCGCAAAAAAAGAGTTTATCGAAAACGAGACCGACTTTTTAAACGGACTTGCTTTATCGTGTAACGATCCCGAAACGGTAAGATCGCTCCTTAAAAGAGCGGACGAACTAAAATCTGACGTAACTATAGAAGAGGGCGGGCAGATCGTCGCATTAGACGAAGTTAAAGCACTCCTCACCGAAAACGAGCGTCTGACCACCCTTAAAACGGAGCTTAACGATAAGTTGTCCCGCTTGGAACTTTCTTTAAAAAAGATCGAGGCGGATAGACAAAAGATCGTTGACGACGGCAAAAATCTTTCGGCTACTATCGAAAGCTTTGACAAAAAGCTGGAACAGGCGATTAAAGCCTTCTCGAACGTTTGTTCATATAACGTCGGGGGCGATTACGAAACTTGCCGCCGCACCGTGAAAGAACTTAAAATAAAGACCGATCTCGAAATAGATACTTATCGCAAAAAAGCCGAATATTTCGACAAAAATCTGCCTCTTGCGGAAAAGGATCTCGAATTTACCGAATTAAAACTCGAATCGTCGCTAAACGAGCAGGCTGCTTTGAAAAAGGAGCTTGAAGAAAAGCTCGGTGATATGACTTACAATAGGGCGAAAGAGGTGGCCGAAGCAGTCTCGGACTACGAACTTATGCGTGAAGAAGTCGAGGGATACGGCAACAGGTTGTTTTCTCTCAAAAAGGAAACGGAAGAAATGGCGGCGGCGCTCGAAGGCGGCGATTATTCGACCGAAAATTACGAAAAACGCAAGGCGGAAACGACCGTCGCCGAAGAAAATTATAAAAATTCTTATAAAGAATATATAAAATTACGAAATTACACCGAAATTTTATCGCAAAATTTTGAAAATAGGTGTATAATAGAAAAAGATTGTAAAAAGATACTCGACGAAAAGAAGGTTTGCGACGCGCTTTCTGAACTTGTGAAAAGCGACAGGCTTGCCGAGTACGTTGCCGACGAGTATCTTTCCGAGATATGCGTAGACGCGGAAGACACGTTGTCGGAGCTGTCCTCCGGCAGATACGGTCTTCGTTACGACGGCGATTTCTACGTTATAGATTACCTTAACGGCGGCGCCGAAAGAAAGACGACCACCGTTTCGGGCGGCGAACTGTTCCTCGTTTCGTTGTCGCTTGCGTTGGCTCTATCCAAAAGCATAATCTTAAAGAGCAATAAGCCAATCGAGTTTTTCTTCCTTGACGAAGGTTTTGGCTCGCTCGACGGCGCTCTCGTCGAAACGGTCACGGACAGTCTCGAAAAACTCAGGAACGACAATTTTACGATAGGACTTATTTCTCACGTCGAGGCTTTAAAAGAACGTATCCCCGCAAAGATAAACGTATCCGGCCCTACGCCCGTAAAGGGTTCGACGCTGACGGTTACCGTATAAACTAAACGCTTTCAATTAATTCGCCGTTTCATAGTTGCAAAATTCAAACAGAGTAAAATCACTTTAAATCAATAAGATTTTTTCTTTTGCCGTATAATCAATGCTATCGTATCGCCGTTTTTTAAGATCGGCGGTAAAGGGTACTAAATGGATAATTTTATCAGAAAAACCGAATTATTATCGCCCGTTACCTTATGGGATGGGTTTGACGCTTCGTTGCCGCTCAAAGAGAGCAAAGTCAACGAAGAAGTCTACGATAATATCGTTTACAGCCATATGTACTTTTTCGGCAGAGACACCCGGCAGGGAAGGGTAAGGATATACGGCGTTTACGCGCGCAATAAAAGCGTAAAGAAAAAATCTCCCAAAGCGGGGCTGTTGATAATTCCCGACGTAGGTAAGACGGTCGATACCGATATCGTCAACGTTTACGTCAAGCAAGGTTACGCCGTGCTGATGATAGATTACAGCGGCGAAAGCCCCGATCTCGAACATTATACCAAATATCCGGAATGCGTTTCGTACGCCAATTATTTAAAAGTCGGCAGGGCGATGGATCATTGCGACGAGACCGCCGAAAAGACCGCCTGGTACGAGTGGGTGGCGGTCGCAAGATACGGTATAAGCTTTTTAAGAAGTCAATTCGAGCTTGAAAAAGTCGGCGTTCTCGGCATAAAGAGCGGCGCGGACATAGGTTGGATGGTCTGCGGAACGGACAGGCGAGTAGATTGTTTCGTTCCGCTTTTCGGCATGGGTTGGAGAACTTACAGAGGCGTTTACAAGTATTCCGATAAAGAGATGGCGGTAGACGACGAAAAGTTGAGATTTCTTGCCGCCGTCGATTCGCACGCTTACGTTCAGTACGTTACATGCCCCATTTTCTATATGACGGCGACCAACAGCGCCGATTTCGATTGCGACAGGGCGATGGATACTTTGATGAGGTTCAAAGGTCAATCGCTGTATCTCAATCTTTCCCCGCGCGCCGACAAGGTGCTCGATCTTAGCTGCAAGAGCGATATCGATATCTTTTTAGCCAAATATCTGCTCGGTTTTAAGGTCACGATGCCGGCGCTGCCGAAGATAAATATAACCTGCAAAGAAAAGTATGCCACGGCGACGGTCGAACTCGATTTTTCAGACCTCCTACGCCCGAAAAACGTTACGGTCTATCTTGCCGAAGACGGAGAAAACCCCGCGTTCCGCGATTGGGTGATAATGGCCCCCCTAAAGGGCAACGAGGAAAACAAAAAATCCTTCGGCTCGGAGATGATCGGCAACAGCAATTTCGTCAACGTTTTTGCCGTTGCGGAATACAAAAACGGCGTCACCGTCAGTTCGTTGATGACCTGCAAAAAGATACCGAAGACGCCGTCGAGAAAGCTCAATCTCGTATATTCTTCAAACGATAAAACTTCGAGTTTTGCCGCTTCTTATCCCGAAAAAGTCGCGCTCGGCGGTCTGTTTTTCGAGGATCAAAAGCCCGTTATTTTCGTCGAAGGAAGCAACAAGATCTGCGGCGTCGGCTCCGAATACGGGCTGATAAGCTACAAATTCAACGTTCGCAAAGTCGAACTCAACGAGCGTTCGTTGATAGTCATGGACGTCAATACCGAGCGTTATTCGCTTTTGAAAGTGACGCTCGTCCTCGAAGAAAACGGCAAGGCGACCGATTACGATTTTTCGATAGCTTTAAGCGGCGGCGGTATCTGGCAGCACGTTATCATAAGGTGTTGCGATTTCAAATCCCCCAAGCGCATTTCGATAAAAGATTACTCGGCTGTCTCGGCGATGAAACTCGAAAGCGGTTCGCTCTGCATTTTCAATAACATTCTCATCATCTGATATTATTTCGTACGGCCTATGATCGGCCCTCGGCGGTATTTATGACTGATATCAAGGTACAAGACACTATAACAGAAGAAAGGTCTGTCCGCATAAGTGAATTTCACTCGTGGATAAGATTTTTCGTTATACTTTTCGTCCTTCTGATATCCTTTGAAACGCTTCGTTCTTCCGTTTTTATGTGCGTTCAGGTGAGCGGAGAGTCGATGATCCCTACGCTGTACAGCAACGACTACCTGCTCGTTGACCGTCAGTCGGATATAAGACGGGGCGACATAGTGGTCTTTCATAGCGAAAAACTCAAAAATTATTATCTTTCGCTTCATTATCGCAGTAAGATAAACCAGATAAATTCCGACGGCGAGTATCTTTTGATAAAGCGAGTCATAGGACTTCCCGGCGACACCGTAAAGACGGAGGACGGAAAGGTCTACGTCAAAAAGGGCGGGGAGACCGAATTTTGTAAGGTAAACGAGAATTTTGCGCCTTGCAATATCCCGCCGACTTACGTCGAGGAAGGCTGTTTGTTCGTTCTCGGCGACAACAGGGGTAACTCCACCGACTCGCGCGACGTGGTAAAAGTCGGGCTCGTTCCCATAAAGGACGTGAAAGGCGTGGTAAGTCAATGGGTGGTCGACAACAAGGATTCGCTTTGGTTCATTTATAAAATATTTTAACGGCGCTTTGCGGTCGGCAAACGAACGTAAGCCTAAAAAACAAAGATATAATCGTTGTTTTTATGCGTATTTTGCCGAAAGCTTTCGCGCTTTAGGCGTAACTTATAATCCGGCGCAACCGCCGAGCGTATCACCGACGCGTTAGTCGGAACAACAATCAACGGAGGTCAAAAACCAAATGAGCTTTAAAATTTCTTCTGATTCCACTTGCGATCTTTCCAACGAGATAGTGGCGGCAAACGATATTTATATCAATCCCATAATGATAACTCTCGGCGGAAAAACCTATAAGGATAACGTCGATATCAACATAACCGAGGTCTTGGAATACGTCGACAAGGGCGGCGAACTGCCCAAAACGAGCGCTATTTCCGTAGACGAATACAAAGAGCTTTTCAAAAAGCTTTTGTCGGAGTCGGACGAGGTGATTCATTTTACCATTTCGTCGAAGGATTCTTCCTGTTACGACCACGCGGTCGAGGCGGCAAAAGACTTTAAAGGCGTTTACGTCGTCGACTCGATGCAGCTTTCGAGCGGTCAGGGGCTTTTGATCATGAAGACCTGCGATCTTCGCGCTAAGGGGCTGACGGCAAAAGAGGCGTTCGACGCCATCGAATCCATCAAGTTGAACGCGAAAACGTCCTTCGTCGTAGATAGGCTCGACTATCTTCATAAAGGCGGAAGATGCTCGCTCGTTCAACTGCTCGGCGCAAAGGTTTTAAAGCTGCACCCGCATATCAGCATGGTAGACGGCGCGCTCACCGTCAAGAAAAAATACATGGGCAATATGCTCCGTTGCATCAAGCAATACGTTGCGGACCTTGCCGAGGAATACACTTCCTACGACAAAACGAGGGTGTTTATCACTCACTGCAACGCCGACGCGGAATTGGTCGACGCGGCCCGTCAGCTCGTAGAGGAGCTCTTCGACTTTGACGAAATAATCGAAACGCACGCGGGAACGACCGTGGGTTCGCACTGCGGCAAAAATACGCTCGGCGTTCTGTTTATAGTGGAATAAAATCGATCGAAAAACAGGAGATACGTTTATGAAAACGAGAAACGAGGTGCCGGAAAATCTCAAGTGGAGGACCGACCATATATTTAAAGACGTCAACGAATGGAACGAGAACGCCGAGGCTTTGAAAGGTCGGCTGGATTTTTCCGCGTTCGTAGGCAAGCTCGGAGATAAAAAGGAGCTTTTGGACTGCTTTAACAAAATGTACGATTGCCTTTCTTTACTTGAAAAATTGTACGTTTACGCAAGTTTGCGCCACGACGAAAACACCAAAGATCCGACTTTTACGGGGCTTATGCAAAAGATAGGCGCGCTCGACGTCAAGTTTTCGTCCGAGGTCGCGTTCATTACGCCGGAGCTTACTTCGCTCGACGAAAAGATCCTTGATTGCTATATTGCCGATCCCGATTTTTCCGATTACGATTACGAATTGAAGTGCATTTTAAAAGAGAAAAAGCACGTTTTGTCGCAGGAGACCGAAGAGGTGCTGTCGCTCGGCGGTCAGGTCTTCGGTTCGTTCAGGGATATTTTCGGAATGATAGAAAACGCCGATCTTCCTCTGCCGACCATTAAAGTTAACGGCGAAAACGTCACCGTATCTCACGGTATGTACGGCGTTTTGCTCCGTTCGTCCGACAGAAAGGTGAGAAAAGAGGCGTTTACCAAGTATTACAAAGCCTTCCACTCGCTTTTGAAGACTATAACGGCAACTTACGTCGGCAACGTCAATAAAGACGTGTTTTTTGCAAGGGCGAGAAAGTATTCGTCCTGCCTTGAAATGGCGCTTTCCGAAGAGGACGTGGACATCGCAGTCTATAAAAACCTTTTAAAATACGTCAATAAATACCTGCCGCAGCTTCACAGATACGTTCGCTTGAAAAAGCGCGCGCTGGGCGTTAAGACCATGCATATGTACGATATGTACGTTCCCAACGTCGATAACTGCGAGCTCGAACTTGACTACGAAGACGCTTTCAAGCTCGTCAAAGAAGGGCTTGCGCCGCTTGGCGACGATTACTTGAAACTTCTTCAGACGGCTCACGACGGCGGTTGGATAGACGTTGAAGAGACCGACGGCAAGCGTAGCGGCGCCTATTCCATAGGCATTTATTCTTGCAAGCACCCGTACGTTCTTTTGAACTACAACAAGACCACGAGCGATATCTTTACCATAGCGCACGAACTTGGCCACGCGATACATTCTTATCATTCCAACAAGTATCAGCCGCACGCAAAAGCCAATTACAGGATATTCGTTGCCGAGGTCGCAAGCACGGTCAACGAAGTGCTTTTATTGAAATACCTTATCGCGACGACCAAAGATATGAAACTCAAGAAATATCTTTTGTCGTATTATACCGAAATGATAAAAGGTACGCTCTTCCGTCAGACTATGTTTGCCGAATTCGAGTACGCCGCGCACGAAAAAGCCGCGCAGGGCGAACCGCTCACCGACGAAAGCCTTTCCGCCGCGTATCTCGAGCTCAATAAAAAGTATTACGGCAGGAGCGTCGTGTCCGACGACGAGATCTCTTACGAATGGGCGAGAATACCGCATTTTTACAACGCGTTCTACGTTTACAAATACGCTACGGGCATAATCTCCGCCATTTCGATAGCCGAACGCATTTATAAGCTCGGCGCGCCCGCCGTTGCCGATTACAAGAAGTTCTTGTCTTCCGGCGGCAGCGACAGCCCCGTGGAGCTTTTAAAACTTGCCGGCGTCGATCTTACCGAAAAAGAAGCTTACGAACTCGCGATGGATTCTTTCAAAAAAGCGCTCGACGAGTTTGAAAGCATTGAACTTTAATATCTCTGTCACGCACAGTTTTTATTGAAAACAAAACGAATTTTCACTTGCTTTGATTTCGCGGTCGGGCAATTTACCGCCGTCGGCCGCTTTTAGGGAGAAGGTCATGCCTAACCAGAATATGCCGTATAACCTCGAGGCGGAGCGCTCCGTTTTAGGGTGTATCTTAATAGATCAGGTCATACAAGCCGATATAATCGGGGAACTGAGAGAAGACGATTTTCTCGTGCCTTCGCACAAGAAGATCTTTTCCGCGATGCGCGAACTTGCCAACGTCGACCAACAAATAGATATAATAACTCTTGCCGATAACCTTCAAAAAAACGGTAAGCTCGAAGACGTCGGCGGGATAGCCTATCTTACGCTTTTAACGACGGTCATCCCGTCGTCGGCCAACTATAAGCAATATCTCGACCTCGTTTTGCGCGACGGCGTTTTGCGCAGGCTGATAAGCGGCTCGAATAAGATAATAGAGAACGCGTCGAACAGTAAAGACAGCAATTCTTCTCTCGATTTCGCGCAAAAGACCATCTTCGATATCGCCGAGCAAAAGGACAAACATAACCTCGAACCGATAGGCAACTCTTTTCCCGAGGTAATGGATATCTTCGAGCGGCTCGAAAAGGACAAGAATTTCCTTACGGGCTTGAATACGGGTTTTACCGAGTTCGACAGAATGACCAACGGGCTGCATAAAGGCAATCTTATAATAATCGCCGCGAGACCGTCCGTAGGTAAAACAACTTTCGCCATGAATATCGCCGAAAATATAGCTCTTAAGGACGAAAAAGCCGTTATAGCCGTATTTGCGCTCGAAATGACGAAGTTGGAGCTTGCTCAGCGTATGGCGTGCTCGGTCGGTAACGTCAGCATGGACGACGCCATGAAAGGTAAATTGAGCGAGAAAGATCCCGATTCCCTTTCGAGGTTGTGGGAGGCGTCAAAGCTTATGAATTCGAGGCGTATTTACGTTGACGAAAGCTCTATCCAGACGCCGCAAAGCGTTTTGAATAAGTGCAGAAGATTGAAAGCGCAGATGGGCAGGCTCGATCTCGTTATCGTCGACCATATGCAGCTTATGGACTCCACCGAGCAAAAAGAAAGCCGTCAACAGCAGATAACGGATATTTCGAGAAGGCTCAAAACGGCGGCAAAGGAACTTGACGTTCCGCTCATAGCTTTATCGCAGCTATCTCGTCAGGTGGCTAACCGTAACGGCGGCAAAGGCAGGCCCGTTCTTTCCGACTTAAGGGAATCGGGCGCTATAGAACAGGACGCCGACGTCGTTGCTTTTTTGCATAGGCCGGAAGAAAAGACGGAAGAAGGCGAAAACTCTTCGGGCCGTCAGGCTACCGAAATGAGAGAGGTCCTGATAGAGAAAAACCGTAACGGCAAAACGGGTAACTTCAACGTTTTGTTCAAAGGTATGTACGTTAAATTCGTTAACTTCACTATGCAACAAGCCCCTGAAAAATATCGCCGTGAAAACGCTTCAAAAGGCGACGACGACGCTCGCACCGCCGTTGAAAAAGTACCTTTCAACCCCGACGATCTCGACGTTCCCGATGACGTCAACGATGAAGAGTCACCATTCTGATAGTATATGGGCGATTTTGTAAATATTTTTAAAATCGACGATAATTCCTTAAATATTGCCAATTATTACGTCAGACATAATATGCTTGTGGCGTTCCCTACCGAAACCGTTTACGGGCTTGGTTGCAACGCTTTGAGCGACGACGCCGTAAAAAGAGTTTACGCCGCAAAAGGAAGACCTATCGATAATCCTTTGATAGTTCATCTGCCGATGGACGCGGACTATTCCCGCTACGTTTACGACAACGATTTATCTTTATCTTTACGAAAAGCTTTCTTGCCGGGACCGCTTACCATGGTTTATAAAAGCAAGGGCGTAGTAAGCCCGCTCGTTTCCTGCGGACTCGATACGCTTGCCATAAGAGTTCCTTCGCATAAGGGCGCTCAAAGATTTTTAAAGTACGTCGATCTGCCGATAGCCGCGCCGAGCGCCAACGTTTCCAAACACGTCAGCCCCGTTACGGCAATGCACGTTTACGAAGACTTCGGCGACAAATTGCCGATGATCCTTGACGGCGGCAGGTGTGACGGCGGTATAGAATCCACCGTTCTCGACGTTACGGGCGACGTTCCCGTGATATTGAGAAAAGGTCTTATCACCGCCGAAATGATAAAAAGCGTGGTCGGTGCTTGTCAATACGCCGTCGACGGCGACGCTTTAAATAAACGTTCCCCGGGAACGCGCTATCGCCATTATTGCCCGAAAGTTCCTTCTACGCTCTTTGGTGCGGACGAAGTGCAAAAAGCCGTGGAATATTACGGCGAACTCAAAAATTCGGACAAAAACCCCGTCATTCTTTGTACGACGGAAGTTGCCGAAAATCTGAAAGGTCTCAACGTTATCGACCTCGGAAATACGGGCGCTGTCATGGCTAACAGGCTTTACGCGGCTTTAAGGGAAAGCGAGAATTACGATCATCTTATCGGCATTCGTTTCGTCGTTGAAGACGAGATAGCTTTAGGCGTGGAGAACAGATTTTTAAAGGCGTTCGGTTAATGTGCGCATTCGGATTTTTCCGCATTATTTCGGAAATTTTATGAAATCGAAAAGTAACGAAAAGAAAAAAATGAAAATTGCGTTTATATGCACGGGCAACACTTGCCGCAGTCCTATGGCGCAGTTCATACTTATAAAAAAGCTCAAAGATGCGGGCGTTGAAGGAGTATTGGTTCGTTCGTTCGGGCTGCGCGCAAAGGCTGGTCCGCTGTCCGATAACGCCGTTGCCGCGTTAAAACGGCTCAACGTTCCTTTTACTAAAAATTTCCGCTCGAAGCTGCCGCCTAAAAATCTTGCCGATTACGACGCGGTGATATGCATGGAAAGATATCACAAACTTGCCATAACGCCGCTTTATCCCAACGCCTTTACGCTCGGCGAGCTGTGCGACTTCGGCGAAGTCGACGATCCTTACGGGTGCGGTTTGGAAGCTTATATAAAGACCGCAAAGCTTTTCGACGACTGCTTTGACGACCTCGTGAAAGAGATTCGGCGCGCGCTCAAAGAGCGTATCGAATAATGGTTTGATCGACGCGCACCGCTTAAAAAACTTTGATTTTTTCTTGCATAATAACGGAGGGTAAAAATGAAAATCGCGATAGGTAGCGATCACGCCGGCTTTAACGCAAAAAGCGAGCTTTACGACTATATAGTTTCGCTCGGACACGAAGTGACCGATCTCGGCACTTATTCGACCGAGTCCTGCGACTATCCCGATTACGCCGTGAAAGTGGCAAAGGGAGTCGCCGAAGGAAAGTTCGATTACGGCGTTCTTATCTGTTCTACGGGAATAGGTATTTCCATAGCCGCAAACAAAGTCAAAGGTATCCGTTGCGGTCTTTGCACCGACCTATTTACCGCCGAAATGACGAGGCGGCACAATAACGCCAATATTCTTGCCATGGGCGCGAGCGTTACGCCCGTCGAAAAGATGAAAGAGATGTTTTCCGTCTTCGTTTCGACCGGTTTCGACGGCGGCGAAAGACATTCGAGGCGCGTAAATAAAATTTCTCTCATCGAAGAAGGAAAATTGTGAGCTATTTAAGATTTACGTTCGGTCTTGCGAATTTCGGACGTTAAAAATTTT
This sequence comes from Clostridia bacterium, assembly GCA_017616695.1. Classification (GTDB taxonomy): domain Bacteria; phylum Bacillota; class Clostridia; order Christensenellales; family Borkfalkiaceae; genus UBA4636. The sequence continues at coordinate 20,125 of JAFZXN010000069.1, forward strand.
AAATCAAAATCAGGAGTTTTCGCCGAATAAGGCGTTTACGTAATAAAGAATTTATAATGGAGGCACATAGAAAAAAATGAGTAAATTCACAGTAGTAAACCATCCTCTTATCGCGCATAAGATCACGATGATGCGTATGGTCGATACCAGCACGAAAGACTTCCGCCAGCTCCTTGAAGAGATATCTCTTCTTATGGCTTACGAAGTAACGAGAGACCTTCCTCTTCACGACGTGGAGATCGAAACGCCTATCTGCAAGACGACGGGCAAAGAGATATCCGGCAGAGCCATAGGCGTTGTTCCCATTCTTCGTGCGGGGCTTGGCATGGTCAACGGCATTTTGACGCTCGTTCCCAACGCAAAAGTAGGCCACATAGGTCTGTATCGCGATCCCGATACGCATAAACCGGTAGAGTATTACTGCAAACTTCCGCTCGACGCCACGAAGAGAAGAATAATCGTCGTCGATCCCATGCTCGCTACGGGCGGAAGCGCCATTGCGGCAGTTCAGTTCATCAAAGACCGCGGCTGTAAAGACATCAAGCTCATGTGCCTTATAGCGGCTCCCGAAGGCGTAAAAGCCATGCAGGAAGCTCACCCCGACGTTGATATCTACGTTGCCGCTTTGGACGAAAGATTGAACGAACACGCTTATATCGTCCCGGGCCTCGGCGACGCGGGCGACCGTATCTTCGGCACGAAGTAATACGTACGTCGATACTTATTTATTTGATTTTACCGTAAATTTTACAGGCGTAAAATATCGCGTAGTAACGTTTGACGACTGTTTTGCCAACGGCGTTTTGCCGTTCAAGAGCTTTTCGGCAGGCGAATGTCCCCGATATCTTCGCCGTCACCGTTTAAAGCGGTATTTTGCAGTTATTGTTTATTAATTTTTCAAGAATTACCACGTAGAGGTTGCCATGTCTAAAGTAAAAAAAGCGGTCATACCCGTAGCCGGTTTCGGTACGAGGTTTTTGCCTTTTACCAAAGCGGTCCCCAAGCCCATGCTCCCGATACTTAGCGTTCCCGCCGTAGAGGTCATTGCAAAAGAGGCCGCCGATTCGGGTATCGAAGAGATACTTTTTATCGTCGGGCAGAAAAAGGAAATTATCGAAAATCATTTTTCGGCTTTTACCGAGCTTGAAGAAAAGCTCGAAAACGAAAAAAAGTTCGACCTTCTCGAGACGATAACTTATCAGCAGACGTTTGCAAAAGTCAGCTTTGTAACGCAAAAAGAGCAGCGCGGCACCGCCGACGCGATACTTGCCGCAAAAAAGTTCGTCAAAAACGAGCCTTTTGCGGTAATGTTCGGCGACGACGTTATGTATAACGCCGAAAAGCCCGTTATCGGTCAGCTCATAAAAGCTTACGAGAAAACGGGCAAGACCATCGTCGGCTGTAAAAAAGTGCCTTTGAAAGACGTTCCGAAATACGCGTCCTGCGAGTATTCTAACGTGGAAGGTCGTCTTTACAAAATGACGAAGATAACCGAAAAACCCCCGATAGAACTTGTAAAAAGCGATCTCGCTCCGCTCGGAAGATACGTTCTTGCTCCTACGATGATGCCTATACTCGAAAACCTTACGCCGGGCGTGAACGGCGAGTATCAGCTTACCGACGCGCTCGATAAAGAGGCTAAAACAAACGGCGCGTACGCTTACGATTTCGAAGGCGTCCGTTACGATATGGGCGACAGATTGGGCTTTTTGAAAGCCAACGTCGAGGCGGGATTAAGAGACGAAGACTTAAAAGACGGCTTTGCCGCGTATCTTAAGTCCTTGGTTGAAAAATTATAAAAGCATAAATATTACGTAGTTTTGACTTCGGTCGTACGCTTTCCGTACGACCGAAGTTTGCATAATTTGGGATAATTGCAAAAAATTTACAAAAAAGTTGCGAAATTATATTTACTTTTCTTTAAATAATGATATAATTATATATGTAAGATAATATATTGTTAAAAGGTTAGCTGTTAAGTTATGTTGTGCCCCGTTTGTCACAAAGCTCAAGCGAGCGAGAAGGTCGAGAAAATAGTCGACGGCAGGTTTATAGAAGGTCACGTCTGTCGCGATTGTTACATCAAAGCCCTCTCAATGGACAAGCGGGAATATTATTATATGTTCGTAACTCTTCCCGATAAGGCTTGCCCCGTATGCGGCAGGACATTCGGTGAGTTTTCGGAAAGTTTACTGCTCGGTTGTCCGCATTGTTACAAGACTTTCGAGCAGGAACTTTTACCGCTCGTCGACAGTATTCAGGCAAAATGACGGAAGGTACTTTTGCAATTTCTTCGCGCATAAGGCTTGCGCGCAATATTTCCGGCGTGCCGTTCCCGTGCGTTATTCTTGATTCCGAGCTTGAAAGAAAGGTGGTTTCCGTTTGCGAACAGGCCATGAAAAAGCTCGGCGGTTTCAGCGTAAGCAAAATGGCGGAGCTAACCGATCTTGAAAAGCGGTCTTTGGTGGAAAGGTATCTCATCTCTCCCTATCTTGCCGACGGCGACGGGGGAGCGGTGGCCGTTTCGTCGGACGGGGCTATCTCCGTTATGATAAACGAAGAAGACCATATCCGCGAGCAGATAGTGATGCGCGGTTCGTGTCTTAAAAAGGCTTATTCACGCCTTGCCGCGCTCGACAACGTTTTGAAAATCAATCTCAATTTCGCCTCGAGCGGCGGAGTGTATTATACGGCTTGCCCGTCCAATCTCGGAACGGGTATGCGGGCGTCGATAATGCTGTTTCTTCCCGCGATAAGTTACTACGGCGAGAGCGGCGAGCTTGCCGCTGTTGCGCGTGAACGCGGGCTGGTTATAAGAGGCGCTTTCGGCGAGGGCAGCGCTGGCGAAAGTTATCTGTATCAGGTGAGCAACGAGATCACTTACAAGATAACGGAAAACGATATTTTGTCGCTCGTTTCGGAATTCGTCGACGAGATCGCCGATCGTGAAGAAAGTCTTCGCCGACAGCTCTTTGACGAACGCGGTACGATGTTTGCCGACGAATGCGCGCGCTCTCTCGGAATTTTGAAAAACTGCATTCTTTTAACTTATTCTGAGATGTCGGAGCTTATTTCCCGCGTGAAACTCGGCATAGATATGGGCGTCATATTTTCTTCGTCTCCGGCTGAGCTCGACGATCTTTTAGTCGCCGCCCGCAGCGCGACGTTAAAGCTCAATTCGTCTTTCCGTATGAAGGACGAGGCGATAATAAGAGCCGCATTTGTCAGGGATTATCTTGAAAAATCAGACCTGAAAGTTATTTTTTAGCGTGATAAAACAGCTTAAAATCGTTTCTTAAATAATACGGATCTTGCCCGATCGGCAACGATCATCACTTGCAGTCTTTGGAGGCCGTCTATGGATAACGCTCTGCGCCCCGATCTTTTACGGAGAGCAAGCAACGATCTTAAATATATTCTCGATTCGGCAAGAAATATCGCCGCAAAAGGTTACGGGGTAACTTTCGTGGGAACGGAACATATCATTCTCGCGATGCTTTCGTCAGACTTGAATTGCGGCGCGATTTTGAAAAAATACGCCGTGTCGGAGTCGGCTTACAGGCGGCAGCTCGAAGCTTCGAGAGTCGCTTGCAATATAGTCGGCTTTACGGCGAACACGGCTTACGCCGTCAATCTTTCCGCCACCGTTGCGGACGAACTCGGTGTCCGCGAGATAATACCCGAATATCTGTTACTCAGTATTCTGCGCGTAAAATGCGAAGGGCGTTCGCTCATTCAAAGGACGACCGTCTATTTCGACGCGCTGTGTTCTTTCGTCAACGAAACCGTTTTGAAAAAGGCGGAAAGCGTCGCTCCTTCGCGGAGGAACGATACCGTCAACACCTCCGTAGCGGCTGAAAAAGCCGTGCCTTACGCCGACGCGACCAAGCATTACGATAAAAGACCGTCGTTTACTTCCGGCCGCCCGACAATAGTCGGCACGGTCTTGGAACGTTACGGCGTGGATCTTACCGAGAAAGCGAGAAAGGGCAGGATAGACCCCGTTATCGGTCGCGAAAAGGAGACCGAAAGAATAATTAATACGCTTTCGAGAAGGCTTAAAAACAATCCGCTTATCATCGGCGAGCCGGGCATCGGCAAGACGGCGATAGTGGAAGGTCTTGCTCTTAAGATAGCCGAAGGCAACGTTCCCGCGTCGCTATGCGATAAGATAATTTATTCGTTCGATCTTTCGAGCGTGGTCGCGGGCGCTAAAATAAAAGGCGAATTCGAGCAGCGTTTCAAAGAGATAGTCGGCTACCTTGCCGAACACGAAGAAGTCGTCCTGTTTATCGACGAAATACATAATCTCGTGACGGGCGCCAAATCCGACGGCGTCGACGGCAGCGAGATATTAAAGCCCGCGCTCGCAAGAGGCGAGATACGCGTTATCGGCGCGACCACCGTTTCCGAATATCGCAAATATATGGAAAAAGATCCGGCGCTTGCGAGGCGTTTCCAGCCCGTCTACGTCGATCCGCCTTCGGTGGAGGACACCGTTAAGATAATAAAGGGTTTAAGAGGCAACTTCGAGGCGCATCACCAAGTCGAGATAACCGATCCCGCCATAACCGCCGCGGTGACGCTTTCCGACCGCTATATTACCGACAGATTTTTGCCCGATAAGGCGATAGATCTTATCGACGAGGCGGCGGCGCGCGCGCACATTTACGTCGACGAGGCGAAAGCTTCTTTGTCGGCTTTGCAAAGAGAGCGCCGCGAGCTGATGGCGGACGTCGACAGATACAGGGCTTTCGGCAGGGATTGTTCCAAGCTTTTTGCGCGACTTGACGAGATAGCCGCCGAGGAAGACGAGATAGCCGAAAAGTTGCACGGCAGATTCGACGGCGTTCCGTATATCGACGGCGACGACGTTGCCAAAGTTATCAGCGAGCATACGGGGATACCCGTCGCAAGGCTTACGGAAATGGAATCGCGCAAGCTTCTGATGCTCGAAGATTCGTTAAAAGAACGCGTTATCGGTCAGGACAATGCCGTCACCGCCGTTTCGCACGCCATACGCCGCGCAATGACGGGCGTCAAAGATCCCAAAAAGCCCGTGGGGGTGTTCTTGTTCGTAGGGCCTACGGGCGTAGGTAAAACGGAGCTTGCGAAGACGCTTGCCGACACCGTTTTCGGCGACGAAGATATGCTTATACGAATTGATATGAGTGAGTATATGGAGTCGAACAGCGTCGCGAAGCTTATAGGCGCTCCTCCCGGTTACGTCGGTTACGACGAGGAAGGTCAGCTCACCGAAAAGGTCAGGAGAAAAACGTATTCCGTAGTCCTGTTCGACGAAGTCGAAAAGGCACATCGCGACGTTTTCAACCTGTTTTTGCAGATATTCGACGACGGCAGGCTGACCGACAGTAAAGGTAGGCTCGTCGACTTTAAAAATACCGTTATCATAATGACGTCCAATCTCGGCGCGCACTTGAGCGAGGCGGAAAAAATGCTCGGCGCGGAAAAAATAAGCGAGACCGACAGGATAATGGCGGCTTTAAAGCGCGAGTTCAGACCGGAATTTTTAAACAGGATCGACGACGTCGTTCCCTTCAGAAGACTTTCAAGAGCCGATTGCGGAGCCATATGCAGGCTTATAATCGAGAAGTTTAAAAAGCGTTTGAAAGCCCGTGACGTCGATTTCGAATTCGGCGACGACGTGGTGGAACTTATTCTTTCTGACGGATACGATCCCGAATACGGAGCGCGGCAGCTTAATCGGGCCGTTACCGATATAATCGAAGACGCCGTTTCCGAAAAGATATTAGACGGTACTATCAGGCCGCGTTGCCGCGTGACGGCTTACGTCACCGACGGATTTTTGAATTTTGCCGTCGACAGGCTCGGTTAAACAATAAAAAACACTAAAAAAACGGTTACTGCAAGGCGATTTTCGCTTTGTCGGAATATATAACTTAAAGGAGATTTGATATGAAAATCGAAATTGTGGCAAAAAACTATCACGTAAATCAAGACTTGAAAGACGTCCTCGGCAAAAAGATTTCCAAGCTCGACAAATATTTTGACGACGACTCCAATTGCAAGATATATCTCAAAAAAGAAAAGAAAGACGCTAAAATGGAAGTTTCTCTCGCTTATCAAGGTCAGCTCATTCGTGCCGAAGCCAAAGCCGAAAACTTTTACGACGCAATAGATATAGCTCTTCCCAAGGTCGAACGTCAGATATATAAACACCGCACCAAACTCGAAGACAAGCTCAAAAAAGGCGCTTTCAAGGGCGAAAAACTGTTCGAAGAACCCGTAGAAGAAGATTTCAGGCTCGTCAAGACAAAACAGTTCGAGGTAAAACCGCTCACCGTCGAAGACGCTATCGTGGAATTCGAGCTGTCAGGTTACGGCTTTTACGTATTTTTGGACGTAGAGACCAACACCGTAAAGGTGCTGTATCTGCGTGACGACGGAAACATCGGTCTTATCGATCCTATCGTTTCCTGATAAGATGAAAATCCGTCGGCTGCTTGATTTGCCGGCGAAACTGTCGATTTACTATGGAAATAGGCGTTTCAACAGCATCGCTTTTTTTGCGAATGTATAACGAGGACGCGGTCGGTACCCTCGATAAGCTCGGCGCGCGCGTTGCGGAAGTGTTTTTGAATACTTTTTCCGAATACACGAAAGAGTACGGGCAAAAACTAAACGAATTGAAAGGCGATCTCGATATCCATTCCGTTCACGTCGTGGTGACGCAGTACGAGCCGCAGCTTCTTGCTGAAAATCCGCGCGCATATAAGGACGCGCTCGGTTATTTCGAGAGCGTTCTTGCCTGTGCGGCGGCTATGGGCGCAAAAAATTATACTTTTCACGGAAAAGCTTATTATAAACGCTTGGATCGTATCGAAAATTACGATCTGACCGTAGAACGATTAAACGCTATCTGCGATCTTGCGGAAAAATACGGCGTCGAGGTGTGCCTTGAAAACGTTTTCTGGTGCACTTATAACAGAGTCGGCGTGTTTTCGCGGCTCAAAAACGATTGTAAAAAACTGCGATGCTGTCTTGATTTAAAGCAGGCGCGTTTATCGGGCTGTGACGTTTTCGATTATCTCGACGAAATGGAAGGAAGATTGAACACCGTCCATCTGTCGGATTTTAACGCGTCGACCGGCAAAATGTGCTTGCCGGGAAAAGGGGATTTTGATTTTTACAAGCTGTTTTCGCGGCTTAAACAGGCAAATTTCAGCGGGAATATGCTTATCGAAGTATATAAAGACGATTACGGCGACCTGTCGGAGATAAGATCGTCTCTTGAATATTTAAGAAAACTGAAAGACGAAATTTTTTGAGGAGATTTTTTATGCAACTTAACGAAAAAACTTGTAACGAAATGAGAATAAGATTCGATTACAATAACATGATGAGCGAGTTCGTGGGGGAAGAAGGTATTCCCCGCGAGCTGCTTTTGGCAAACAAAAAACTTTGTAAAGAGGCTTTCGATATCGTTCAAAAAAATCGCGGCAAAGATATGATGGGGTGGGCGCAACTGCCGTACGATCAGGAAGAAGTCGTCGAAGATATCTTGAAAACGGCTGAAAAAGTGCGCGAAAAATTCAAATATTTCGTGGTTTTGGGTATCGGCGGCAGCGCGCTCGGCCCGATAGCCGTTTTCAACGCGTTAAAGCATCTTCACTATAACGACCTTCCCGACGACAAGCGCGGCGGCCCGAAGTTTTACGTCGAAGACAACGTGGATCCCGAAAGAATGGCGGCTCTTCTCGACGTTATCGAGCTTGACAAAACCTGCTTCAACGTTATAACAAAAAGCGGTTCGACGAGCGAAACTATGTCGCAGTATCTCATCGTTTGGGATATCCTTACGAAGGCCTTCGGCGACAAAGCCAAAGACCATATGATAGCCACGACTTCCGCGTCTAAAGGCAATCTCATCAAACTTGCCCAAAAAGAGGGGTTAAAGACCTTTTATATCCCCGATGGTGTTGGCGGAAGGTTCTCCGAATTATGCCCCGTAGGGCTTTTGCCCGCGGCAGTCCTCGGAATAGATATCCGCGCTATGTTAAAGGGCGCCGAATGTATGGATAAAAGGTGCATATCTTCCGACTTTGCTACAAACCCCGCCATGGCGTTTGCTATCTTACAATATATAGCTTACGGGCGCGGAAAGAATATTTCCGTTATGATGCCTTACGCCGATTCGTTAAGGTATATTGCCGACTGGTATTGCCAGCTGTGGGCGGAAAGTATAGGGAAAGACATCAAAAAGGACGGTACGAAGGCCAACGTAGGTCAGACGCCCGTCAAATCGCTCGGCGTTACCGATCAGCACAGTCAGGTACAGCTTTACACCGAAGGCCCGTTCGACAAGGTTGTGACGTTTATCGCCGTCGATAAATACAGGGCGACGGTCACTATACCGAACGGCTGTGAAGAATTTCCCAACGTAAACTTCCTTTGCGGACACACGATGAACGAACTTATAACTACGGAAATGAACGCTACGGCCTACGCGCTCAATCAGAAGGCTCGTTTGAATAACACCGTATATCTTCCCGAAGTCAACGAGTTCACGATCGGCGGACTACTGTTTATGTTCGAGCTTGCAACGGCTTATATCGGCGAAATGTTCGGCATCGATACTTACAATCAGCCGGGCGTCGAGGGCGGCAAGAACGCCACTTACGCCATGTTCGGAAGAGCGGGCTACGAACAAAAGCGCGCGGAATTAAACAGCGCGCCCGCCAAAAAGAAAGAATATATCTGTGAATAATAATTTAAACCATTTTATGTGTTTCATAAAAACTTTCAAAATCGCAGATAAATTCGGTGATTTATAAAATTATTACGTTTGAGGTCTTATGAAAAAGATACTTATAGTCGGGGCAGGCCCCGCAGGGCTGACCGCCGGCTACGAGCTTGTAAAAAATAAGGAAAACGAGGTCGTTATCTTAGAGGAAAGCGACGTTCTCGGCGGTATTTCGCAGACGGTGAGATATAACGGTAACCGAATGGATATCGGCGGGCACAGGTTCTTTTCCAAAGACGACGAGATAATGGATTGGTGGCGGGAGCTTATGCCGCTGCAGGGCGCTCCCTCCTTCGACGATAAAAAGCTGTTACGCGAAAGTAAATTGTCGGAAAACGGTCCCGATCCCGAAACAGACGACGTCGTTATGCTCTGCCGCCACAGGATCTCGAGGATATATTATAAGAAACATTTCTTCGATTATCCCATCAGCATGAAGTGGTCGACCATAAAAAATATGGGCTTTTTCACGACGCTCAAAGCCGGTTTTTCATATCTTTTTGCCTGCGTTTTCAAAAAAAAGGAGACCAATCTCGAAAATTTCTATATCAACCGTTTCGGAAAAGTTCTGTACGGAATGTTTTTCGAAGGGTATACCGCCAAGCTTTGGGGCAGGCACCCGAGCGAGATATCCGCGGAATGGGGCGCGCAGAGAGTCAAAGGTCTTTCCATACGCGCCATGCTCAAAGATATTTTCGGCAAGATATTCAGGAAAAAGAACAGAAAAGTCGAAACTTCTCTGATCGAGGAATTCTGGTATCCGAAATACGGTCCGGGGCAACTTTGGGAGCTCGTGGGCGAAAAATTTACCGAAAACGGCGGAAAGATCATCAAAAATTGTTCTGTTAAACGTATTCTGACCGATAACGGAAAAATTACCGCCGTTATTGCCGATAACGGCGGAGTCGAACAAACTTTCTATTCAGACGAATTAATCTCGTCGATGCCGATAAAAGACCTTGTTAAAGGACTTGAAGGAGCCGACGAAGATACCGTCCGTATAGCGGAAGGGCTTCCGTATAGGGATTTCGTGACCGTCGGGCTTTTGGTCGATAAGCTTAAAATCAAAAACGAGACGAATATTAAAACGCTCGGCGATATCGTGCCCGATTGCTGGATATACGTTCAGGATACGGGCGTAAAGCTCGGCAGGATACAGATATTCAACAACTGGTCGCCGTATATGGTCGCCGATCCCGAAAAATACGTTTGGATGGGGCTTGAATACTTCTGCACGGAGGGCGACGAGTTCTGGTCTCTTTCGGAAAAGGAAACGGTCGATCTTGCCGTTTCAGAGCTGAAAAAGATAGGCGTTTTAGCCGACGACAGCGTTATTTTCGACAGCCATCGTGAGAGGATAAAGAAGGCTTACCCTGCGTATTTCGATACTTATGCGGAATTTGACAAGGTGAAAAATCACCTTAACGGCTTTGAAAATCTGTATTGCGTGGGAAGAAACGGTCAGCACCGCTACAACAATATGGATCACTCTATGTCGACTGCGATACTTGCTGCAAAAGCCATAGAAACGGGCGAAGGAAAGAGCGGGATATGGGACGTGAATACGGAGAAAGCGTATCACGAGAAGAAATGATGTACCGCTGACTGCCGATTTTAAGACCGCTTGCGCGGCGCGACGTACGCGAGCGCGGCTTGCGCGTTGCGGTCGTCAAGAAAATATGTAATACGTGTGATCGGGCGGCAGAGCCGCCCGACGCGTAGTTAAATTATTGCAATGAATGAGAAATTCAAAAATCTGTTTGTCGACGGGAGGAAACACCCGTTCGGGTATCTTAAAAAGCACCCCGTGATATTGACGGCGCTGATTATTCTGGCGCTTTCGGCGGTGACTTTTTGCGAACAGAATTATATCTCGGAAAGCAGTATCTTTTTTGCGTTCGCGCTTTTATCGGTCGCGTCGTTCGGCGTTTCGCTTATAGCGGCGTGCTGCGGGCTGAAAAGGTGGTATTCCGTTATATTGTTTTTCTTTTTGCTGATCTCTTCGTATCTTTTTCTATATTATTTGCGACAGGCTCCGAGAAAGGCGGGGTATATCTATATCGTTGCGATAGCGGCGCTTGCAGTCGTGTTTATCGTACTCCTTTTGACAAAGCAACTGACCGTCGAACGCGTTATCATATTACTGTTTTTAGCGGGCGTTATGCTCCGATTTACGTACGTTTTATATACTTCGCCGTCGACTCGTCAGCACGACGTGTACAAATTCGGCGACAGCGGACATTCGGGTTATATCAGATACTTGTATGAGAACGGGCATTTGCCCGACTTCGACGTGACCGAGAAAGACCAGTTTTACCACCCGCCGTTGCACCATATAATAGCGGCGGTCTGGTGGAATATCCTTTCCGCTTTCGGGGTAGCCGACAAGTACGCTCAGTCGTCCATACAAACGCTTACTCTTTTCTATTCGTCGGTTTCGCTCATTATTTCGTACAAACTCTTAAAAGAGTTCAAAATACACGGCGCGGCGCTTATAGCCGTTTTCGCCGTACTTGCGTTCCACCCTACGTTCGTAATTTTTTCGGCGAGCATAAACAACGATATACTATCCGTAACGTTTATGCTTCTTGCCGTTTTGTATTCGGTGAAGTGGTACCGCTCGCGATCGTTCAAGGATATAATGATAATAGCCGCGGCTGTCGGCCTTGGAATGATGACCAAGCTTTCGGCGTACATGGTAGCGTTCGGGATAGCGTTTTTATTCCTTTTCGCGTTCATAAAAGATATAAAGAACTTCAAAAAATACCTTATCCAATTTGCGGCGTTTGCCGTCTTATGCGTGCCGCTGGCTTTATGGTGGGAGATCCGTAACGCCATATTGTACGACGTGCCGATAGCCTACGTTCAAAGGCTCTCGAATACCTCCTGGCAGTACGTGGGCGACGTTCCCGTTCTCACCCGTTTATTCGATTTTTCAAAGCTTTTTAATGCGCCGGTCTTCGATCAATGGACCAACCGCGGCGATAAGCTCTATAACGAATATAACCCTATGATCTCGCTTTTGAAAACGTCCGTTTTCGGAGAATATATCAACGATTTCGGCGCGTTTTCGGCAATAACCGCCGCGGCCGGTACGCTGTTTTGGAGCAATCTTATAATAGCTTTTTTAAGCGTGGTCGCGCTCGGATATACGATCTTTTCGGCTATACGCTTTAAGGCGTTTAAAAACGGAACTGTCGATATCGGGTACGCTTCGATAATAATAACGGGCGCTTTGATGCTTATATTCTATTACGTTTTCTGCTTTACCTATCCGCACCACTGCACGGAAAATATAAGATACGTCAGCCCCTTGATAGTTTTAGGGTGCGTGTTCATCGGAAGAACGCTTTGCGACGTCAAAGACGGGCTTTTATGCGGAGAACCGCCGATACCGGATAAAGAGCCGAAGCGGACGAATAAAGCCGTTACGATACCTTTATACGTCGCTACGATATGCCTTATAACGGTTTTTTGCGTTTCCTCTTCCACAATGTTCCTTCAAATGGCGATAGCCTGAATCAAAGCGAAAAGCAAACTTTTTGCCGACGGTAAATGCCGTCGGTATTTTTTTGTGTCGGGCACTACGTATATAAGAGTTATTTCCGCTTTCAAAAAATTTCGTCGCTATTTTACAAAATACACGAAAAACGTTTGACAATGCGCGCGCGTTTATATATAATGTTCGTTGTTTAGGAAAAATAAACTTTTGATTTAGTGAGATAAGCAACGCAAAACGCAAAGTTTATTTTTACATAACTTTCGTATCGGAGCGTTTATTATGGAAATAGGCGTAAAAATCAAAGCGTTAAGGTTGAAAAACAATCTGACGCAGGAAGAGCTCGCCGACAGGTGCGAGCTGACGAAAGGCTTTATAAGCCAGCTTGAAAACGACGTTGCCAACCCGTCTATAGAAACCCTGAACGATATACTGATCGTACTCGGCACCAATCTCGGCGAATTTTTCTATAACGAGGAGAGCGAGCCGCTCGTATTCCATAAGGAAGACTGTTTTTCCAAGGACTACGGCGACAGCGTTATAACGTGGCTCGTTCCGTCGGCGCAGAAAAACGCCATGGAGCCGATACTTCTCGATCTTAACGAAAAGGGCGCTACCGAATCGGATATGCCGCACGAAGGCGAAGAATTCGGTTACGTCATTTCGGGCAAGATAAAAGTTACGGTCGGCAAGCGTTCTTTTATAGCAAAAAAGGGCGAAACGTTCTATTACAAATCGGACAAAAAGCATTCGCTTGAAAACGTTTCCGACTCCAAGGCGACGGTCCTATGGATATCCTGTCCGCCGAATTTTTGATGCGAGGTACATAAGATGAACGATCTTAACAGAATCAAACCTGCCGAAACGGCGGCTACCGTCAATCAGACGGCGAAAAAATCCGATAATATCATAGAAGTCAAAGGTATAACCAAAGTGTTCGACGGCGTTACCGTTCTCGACGATCTGAGCCTCGGCATAAAGCGCGGGCAGTTCGTGACGCTTCTCGGCCCGTCGGGCTGCGGCAAAACGACTTTATTGAGACTTATTGCGGGTTTCGAGACTCCGACGGAAGGCGAAATATATATCGAGGGCGTTCCCATAACGTCCATTCCTCCCTTTAAGCGCCCCGTCAATACGGTTTTTCAGAAATACGCGCTGTTTCCGCATCTCAACGTTTTCAAAAACGTCGCTTTCGGATTGAAGCTCAAAAAGATCCCCGACGAAAACTCGAAAAAAGGCTATCGCAAATTCACCAAAGCCGAGATAGCGGAAAAGGTCAATAAGGCATTAAAACTCGTCGGCCTTGAAGATTACGGCCATCGCGACGTCAATTCCTTGTCCGGAGGTCAGCAGCAAAGGGTGGCTATAGCGAGGGCTATAGTATGCGAGCCGAAAGTTCTTCTTCTCGACGAACCGCTCGGCGCTCTCGATCTCAAAATGCGTAAGGAAATGCAGATCGAGCTCAAAAAGATGCACGAAGACCTCGGCATAACCTTCATTTTCGTCACTCACGACCAGGAAGAGGCGCTCACCATGTCGGATATGGTCGTAGTAATAAACGACGGCGTTATCCAGCAGGTAGCCCGCCCCAAGAAGATATACGACGAGCCTTCCAACGCCTTCGTCGCCGACTTTATAGGCGAATCCAACATTTTGTCGGGCGTTATGGAAAAGGATTACACGATAAACTTTTTCGGAAGATCGCTTCCTTGCGTAGACAAGGGCTTTGAAAAGAACGAAAAAGTCGACATCGTTATCCGCCCCGAGGATATCATTATTTGCGACGGAGCGGGGCACGGCCATTTTGACGGCAGAGTCGTTTCGACCGTCTTTAAAGGCACTTATTACGAAATGGAAGTCCTTACCGACGAATACGAATTTACCGTTCAGTCGCAGAAGGAATTTTCTGAAGGCGCCATCGTATCGCTCGAGATACTTCCCGACAGCATCCATATAATGAAGAAGATGCTGACGATAAATAAGTATCTCGGCAAAGTCACGGGCGAAAACTGCGTGGAATTTGCGGGCGGCGAATTTACGGTTGCTACCGACGGTTACGAAGCGGGCGACGAAGTTATCGTTTACGTTCCCTTCAACGCCGTAGAGCTTACCGACGACGAAGAGGACGGCGTTATCGGCGCAAACGTCACCCAAAGCTTATATAGAGGCAGTTATTATCAGGTACAGGTCTATACCGACGACGATATCGACTTTTTCATCGACACCGCCGACGAATGGGATATGGACGACCGCGTAGGTATAAATATCGACGGCACGAAAGTCACTATCGAGCGTTACGATCCCGAAAAGGAGGCGCAAGGTGAAGAGTAGGCTAAAAGCTAAAGTATTTAAGCCCACGGCGTTTTCGTTCCCGTATCTTGCGGTGACGCTCGTATTCGTTATTTTTCCGCTTATACTCGTGCTTTTTTACGCGTTCAGAGGGGAAGACGGAAGCTTTACGGTCGATAATTTCGCACTCGTTTTTACGGAAGTCGAAAATTTGCGCCAGCTCGGCGCGACCATAGGTATAGCCGCTTTATCCACGGCGATATGTCTTATAATAGCCTATCCCGTGGCGTACGTTCTGGCGTCGTCGCCGTTCAACAAAATGGTGATATTGTCGCTTTTGTTCATCATTCCGATGTGGATAAACTTTATGCTCCGCATCTTCGCGCTCCAATCGCTCTTATCTATGCTCGGAATGCAGAAAAGCTACGAGGCGGCGGTGATAGGTATGGTATACGACTTTTTCCCGTATATGCTTTTGCCGATATATACCGTTCTCGTCAATATGGACAAAAGCTACGTTGAAGCTTCGAGAGATCTCGGTGCAAATTCTGTCGTAACGTTTTTAAAAGTCACGCTGCCGCTCTCGGTGCCGGGAGTCATAAGCGGGATAAGTATGATGTTCATGCCGATATTCAGCTCATACGCGATAACCAAAATGATGGGCGACGCCAACACGACCGTTATCGGCGCAAAGATAGCCAACCTTTTCGAGAATCAGAATTACGGCAATTACGGGTATGGTTCGGCGCTGTCGTTCGTGCTCCTCGTAATAGTAATAGTGGTAATGCTCACGGGCAATTTCCTGTCGAACAGGACGATGAAAGCGCCAAAAGGAGGTAAAGTCAATGAATAAGACCTCTTCCCGCGTTTGGCTCGTTGCAAGATGGGCGATACTTATTGTCGTTTTGATAGCGATATATCTGCCGCTTCTTATGATAGTCGTTTATTCGTTCAGTTCGGCGAAATCCGTCGGCGGCGAATTCGGCACTTTTACGGTCGCTCTTTACGGAAAGCTTTTCGACAACAAAAAGCTGCTTGACGCAACGCTCAATACGCTTATAATAGGGCTTATTTCGGCGTTCGTTGCCACCATTTTGGGAACTACCGCGTCTGTCGGCATCCACTATATGCGCCGAAATTTCCGCGCCGCGGTCGAAGCGTCTTCGCAGATAACCGTCGTCAACGCCGAGATAGTTACGGCAATGGGATTTTTCCTGCTTATGATATTTATGCGCGACTTTATCTCTTTGCCCGTCAATTTCGGTATGACCTGGCTTATTATCGCGCACATAGTAATAACGACTCCTTACGTCATTCTGACCGTTTCGCCGAGACTTAAACAGCTCAACCCCAATCTTCTGGAGGCGAGCATGGATCTCGGAGCCGGACCTATGAGAAGCCTTATAACGGTAATGCTTCCGCAACTTGCGGGGGCGATGGTATCGGGCTTTGCGCTTGCGTTCACGCTCTCTCTCGACGATTTCGTTATAACAAACATAAACACTTTCGGCTCGAATATCGACACGATATCGACCTTCGTCTATTCGGGGATCCGCAAAAAGGGTATCCCGATAGAAATAAGAGCGCTTTCCACTATTATTTTCGTTATAGTTCTGACCGCGCTCATTATCTATAACGTAGTCAAAAACAAAAAGGCGAAAGAACAAAAAAAGTCTTTTTAAAACCTCAAAAGCCTTATTTTCCCGACGAAAGCGGGATAAGAATCAATTAATTAACGCGATTTTTCGCGACAAAAGATCAATATTTTGGAGGACCGAATATGAAAAAACTTGTTAGTGCCATTTTATCCGTAGCTTTATTGCTCGGCGTTTCCTTAACGACGGTCGGCTGTCAGGACGTGCCCCGCGGAGAGCTTTTAAAGCTTTATATGCCCGGCGAATATATCGACGAAGATATTTTCGACGAGTTTTCCGCCTGGTATGAAAACGAGACGGGCGAAAAAGTCACGGTCGATCTTAAAGCTTTCGATTCCGTCGAAAACGTTCAGCTCGCCGTCGAAGGCAGCAAGGCCGATTACGACCTGCTTTGCCCGAGCGACTATATGATCGAGTATCTTATTTCGAAAAATCTCGTTCAAAAACTCGACCGCTCTATATTCGATCCGACGGCGGAAGGTCTTTTCAAAGATCAATACGTTGAAAGCACGCTCGAATTCGACAAGACTTTCGAGTATTCCGTTCCTTATATGACGGGCACGCTCGGCATCGTTTACGACTACTCCAAAACGGGAAAACACGTTACGAGCTGGGAATCCCTGTTCGGAAACGAATTTGCCGGCAGACGCTCCATCAAAGACTCCATTCGCGACGCGTACGCCTCGGCTTGCATATACAACGCGAGAAACGAGCTTTTAGGGCTTACGGGCGCCGAACAGAAGGCGAAGATACAGGCTGTTTTCGAGGATACGAGCGAAGAGACCGTCAAAAACGCGCAGAATACGCTGCAGGCAGTCAAATCCGGCGGCGCAGTCTGGGATATAGACGACGTTAAGTTCGGTATGGCTGACGGCAGCAGCAACGTCGCCGTAGCTTTGATGTGGTCGTGCGACGCGGGCTACGTTATGAACGATTACGAGGACGCCGACGGCAACGAACACCCCGGCAACCGTAACCTTTGGTACGTCGTTCCCGAGGAAGGCGGAAACGTCTATATCGACGCTTTCGTCATCAATAAGTACGCCGTGAACGTCAAAGCCGCAAACTACTTCCTTAAATTCCTCTGCCAAAAAGAGATAGCCGTCAAAAACAGCGAATACGCAGGCTGCATAAGCCCCGTTTCCGAGGCTTACGACGAACTGTACGACAGCTACGTCAACGATGAAGACGGTATGTTCGACGACACTCCTGCCGGCTGGAAAGAAATGTTCATCGAGACTATGTTCCCGAGCGCCGAAACTTTGAATCGCTGCGGCGTTATGAAGGACTTCGGTGCGGGTAAGAGCGCCGTCACCTATATGTGGGGCAATATCTGATAATTCGAAACGGCTTAAAAGCGTTTGAAATTTAGACCGATAAGTTTGTCGTTTTCTAAGCTTTTGGCAAAAATCAGCGGGGCGGAAAATTTCGTTCCCGCATTAAAAATTCAAGGAGAACAGCTTAAAAATGAAATATTTTAAAAAGATAACGGCGTTTTTAGTCGTTACTATTGTATCGGTAAGTCTTGCCGCCTGCACTCTGATAAAATATAATAGCACCGATAAATTTGAGTATTGGAACGAGTGCGCCGCTATAACCGGGCTTACCGAATACGTTTCAACCGTAACCGACGAAAATTCCGAAGACTACATCCCCGTAGGCGACAGGATAGCCGTATTCGATATGGACGGCACGCTCGTTTGCGAAACGTATTATACCTATTACGATACGATGATGTTCATCGAGTATTGTCTTGTCGATTACCCCGAAAAAGTTTCGGACGAGTTGAAAGACGTTGCAAGATCCATCGCGCCCGGCTACGTTGCGGGCGAGGCTTTGGCAAGGAATTTTGCGCAGGCCTACGCGGGTATGACGGTAAGCGAATTCAACGATTACGTCGTTTCTTTCGGGCAAAAGTACACCAAGAGTTTCAACAATATGCGTTATATCGACAACTTCTATCTCCCCATGGTGGAAGTCGTGCGTTACCTATTCGATAACGGCTTTACCATTTACGTTATCAGCGGCACCGAACGCACCACCACGCGCGCCATCGTAGCCAATTCTCCCATCAAAGATTACGTCACGCCCGACCACGTTATCGGAACGGACTTCGAGGTGAAAGTAAAAGGTCACGAAGACGTGTCCTCCAATATGGATTTCAAGTACGAAAACGGCGACGAACTCGTCTTGACGGGCGGTTTTATCCAGAAAAATCTCAACGCCAATAAGACTATCTATATCGAAAGAGAAATAGGTCGGCGCCCCGTGCTCGCTTTCGGGAACAGCGGCAGTGATACGAGCATGATGAACTATACTATCGACGAAAGAAACGTCTATAAAGCGCAGGCGTATATGGTCGTTGCCGACGATAACGTGCGCGAATGGGGAATGCAGGATTGGGATACGAAATCGGCGGAATATATAGCCAAAGGTTATACGCCCATCTCTATGAGAAACGACTTTTTGAAGATATATCCCGACGGCGTTACCAAAGCTGAAGCGCAGTATAACGGATAGATATCCGCATGTTCATAAAAATATAAATCGATTTGTATATATAAATTATCACAAGTTAAGCTATGAAAAAAAATATCTTTCCGAATTTAATAACGGTTGCGGTATTACTTGCTGCGGTATCTGTTTTCGTCGCTTGCGGCGGAACAGGCAAAAACAATTCCCGCGGGAAGCTTGAATACTCTCTCAACGAAGACGGCGCAAGTTATACCGTCGTCGGCAAAGGCAAATTCAACGGAGAAGAGCTTATTATTCCCGAAGAGTATAAAGGAAAGCCCGTCACCGCGATCGGCAGCGGCGCTTTCAGCGGTTGCAAGGCGCTTCAGACCGTTTTATTGCCGGAAACTTTGACGACGATAGACGATCGTGCTTTTTCAGACTGCGTTATGCTCGGCAAAGTTTATATTCCCGCAAGCGTGACTTTCGTCGGCGACGGCGCGTTCGGCTATTATTGCGGTGAAGATGATAACGGGTATCTTTTGATCGATGATTTTGCCATCTACGGCAACGAAGGCACGGCTGCGGAAGAATACGCCTACAAGAACGATATCGCTTTTTACCGTTACAGCGCGTACGCGCCGAATAAAGAGGGCGATTTCTGGCACTATTCGGACGGCGAGATCGTCGTCTGGGAAGTTTCTTTGGAGCATTTCACCGGCGTCGAATTTACGGGCGAAACGCAGATGGGCAGATCTTTGGATCACGATTTCGACGAAGAAGACGAAAGTTATATCGCGAACATTTTAGAAGAGACCACGGCGCTTATCAAAGAAGGCGAGGACTTCGACGCGTTCTGGCAGAATAATATCGAGATCTACAATCTCAAGAACGAACTGGAAACTGCGATAGAATACTGTAGTTACGAGTTCTATATGTACGGCACGAGCAATATCCGCGACCGCCTCGACAGACTGGAAGATCTTCTTCTCGAAATGAAAAAATGGAGAAACGGTTTGCAAAGGGAGCTTTATAACAGCGCCTTTAAGTCTACGTACTTCGGCGACGCCACCGACGAAGAGATCGAAGCGCTTTTGGAAGGCGACGCCCCCGACGAGTATTACGAATATCAGGCGCAAATGAACGACGTCTTATCCGAATACAGCATGACCGATTATTACGATATGGATAATTTCGAGCGCATAGAAGAACTTTACGTTTCTTTCGTCGAGAGCGCGCAATATTTAGCGGAATACAACGGCTACGATAACTATCTCGAATATCTGTACCAAAACTCTTTCGGCAGAAGTTACGACGTGGCGTTGACGGACGGATTTTTCGAGCTCGTCGTTGAATACGTCATTCCCGCTTACTACGAGACGAGAGACGCTTTTCATAATGATTACGCCGCGCTTTCCGCCTCCGACAAGGCGATAGTCGATGAGTTTTTAAGAGGAGACGCATTCCTTCGCGGTTTCGACGAGTTTTACGCTTACGAAAAAACTATAGGCGGCGATTACGAGGAAGCGTTTGACGAACTTTGGCGGGAAGACGGCGCGTTCTTCATAAGTTATGACAATTATTACGGAGCGTTTACCGGCTATTACCCCGGGAGCTACGATCCTTGCGTTTATTTCAGCGACGGCTTGCACGATATAATGACCATAGTTCACGAATTCGGTCATTATTACGATTTTACGTACTCCGGTTCTTGCGATTACGATCTCAGCGAAACTCAATCGCAGGGAAACGAACTTCTTTACCTTGCGTTTTTAAAAAACAGCGGCTTTTATTCCGACAGCGTTATCAAGGTGATATTCGAAGACAAGATGCGAGGTTATTTACAATCCGTCGTTCTTAGCTCCGCCGTCAACGAATTTGAGAAAATGGTCTACAATGACGACGATTTCACCTTCGGCGAAGCCCGCGGCTACGTTGACGAAATAATTGAAAGAATGGGCCTTGAAAACGATGATTTCGGGGTTTGGAGCTATTGGCACGTAGTGGCGGTAGATTGCGCCGGATACTATATCAGTTACGCCACTTCGCTAATTGGCGCATTCAATATTTATAAACTTGCGTCGACCGATTTCGACGCCGCAGTCGAAGCGTATAAAAAACTCGTGGATTATTGGGAATACGATATTCCCGACGATATCCGTTCGGTATACGAATACGCGGGGCTGAAAGACGTCTTCACCGAAGATGCGTTCATATACTTCTTCGGTGACTGAATTCGTCGCCGCCGATAAAAAGCGACCGTCATATCTTTTACGGTCAAAAAAACAGGTAAATTATTTCTTTTGGTTTATAAACGTTTTCAGGAGACAGATACATGAAAAGATCAGCGATCATAACGGCTTTGATACTTGCCTTTTTAACTGCGGCAACGTTCGCGTTGATCGCTTGCAAATTAGATAACGACGAGCAAAAAGACTCTTCGGAAACTTCAAAGGTAGAAGAATGGACTTTCAGCGCCGACGACCTTGAAAAGGCGAAAGATATCTACGAAGATTTCTTTTACGTTACGCTAAACGCCGATAATTACCTCGTGACGGTATCTAACGGCAACGGCGGCAACTGATCGTGCGGGTAAACGTTGGCTGTTTTTGATTTATTATTATTATGATTTGAGCGGAGCGGCAAGATAGTCGCTCCCGTTTCGGAAGGTTTATTATGGAAGAAAAGAAAGTTATGATCGAAATCAAAAACCTCGTCAAGACTTACGGCGAGGGCGAGGCTCTTTCCTATGCTTTGAACGACGTTTCTTTAAAGGTCTACGAACACGATTTTTTAGTCATACTCGGCGGTTCGGGGTGCGGAAAGTCCACGCTTTTGAATATGATAGGCGGTATGGATAAAGTCGACAGCGGCTCCATAATCGTCGACGACGAGGATATTTGTAAGTTCAACGACAAAAAGCTTACGCTCTATAGAAGAGACACGGTAGGCTTCGTCTATCAGTTTTTCAACCTGATAAACGATATTACCATATATCAGAACGTAACATTGTCGCCGAGCAGCCGTCAGAAACAGCGCGCCTTAAAGCTTCTGGACAGAGTGGGGCTTTTGGATAAGAAGGATAAATTTCCAAGACAAGTCTCCGGCGGTCAGCAGCAGCGTGTGGCTATTGCGCGCGCACTCAACAAAGACAGCGATATCCTCTTATGCGACGAGCCTACCGGCGCTTTGGACGACGTTTCCGGCAAAGCCGTTTTAAAGCTTTTGGAAGACATACATAGCGAAGGCAAGACTATCATACTCGTTACGCACACCAAAGAGATAGCGCAGATGGCAAACCGTATCGTTACGATGAAGGGCGGCAAGATAGTTTCCGACGTGATCAACGAGAATATCGTTAAAGCGGAAGAGGTGGAGTGGTAATGTTATCGAGAATGTTCCGCCCCTTTTTCAAACGATTTCTGGGGCTGTTTATTTCAATGGCTTTCGTCAGTATGCTTTCGGTAGGGCTGCTTATAACCTTCGCCACGTCGATTACCAACTTAAGAGCGACGTACACGGAGTATCTCGAGTCTTACGGGTTCGTCGACGCGCAGATAAAGACGAATTTCGTCAAGCGCGACAAATTGGCGGGAGTTAAGGCCGTTGAAGGCGTAGAAAAGGCTGACGTAAGGCTTACGCTCGACTGTTATCTTAAAAAGAAAGACGGAAGAACGATAACTTCGAGGGTGTTCAGTTTCAACGAAGAGGAAAACGAACTTTTCAAAAGGTACGTTTTGTCTTCGGGCGAAAAAAGTCAAGGCGTTATCAACGCGTCGGTAATAAGAAAATTTGCCGCCAACAACGATATAAAGATCGGCGACACGCTTAAGATCGGCTATTTTAACCTTTATATCGATATTTATATCAACGAAATAATCGAAACGCCCGAGGCGATGTACGTTCGCGCCAACGATTATATCCTTTCCGACAACCAGGATTTCGGCTTTATTTATATAGAGGAAAGCGAGTTGAACGCCGCGATAAACAAACTTGCGGAGAAAATCCGGAACGAAATAGCGACCAATGAAACGTACAGGCAGTATTACGAGCAGGCAAGATCCGCGTTGATACTTGCAAATATCGATCTTCCCGACCTTGAAACGCTTGAGCTTACGGGCGACTACGCAAGTATGTTCGGCAATCAGCTCATCATAAAAGCCGCGGAAGGTCAGTCCGAGGCGCTCGTTGCGAAAAACGTCGAAGATCATCTTGCGGCGAACGGGATAAACGTCAAGTCTACGACTCTCGGAAACAATCTTCCGTATCGCGTCTATATGAAAAACGCAATGCGGCAGCTTAACGTCGCCGCCATATTCCTGCCCGTATTTTTCTATTCGGTAACGATGATAGTTATAGGCCTGTTTATCAATCAGATAATCAAGACCATGACGAAAGATATCGGTATAATGACGTCTATCGGCGTAGGTAAATGGGATATTTTGTCCATTTTCTTCGTCTTTACGGCGCTTATGGCGATAACTGCGGGCGTGCTCGGGGTTGGGGTAGGTTATCTTTTGAACGGGCTCATGACGAGCATAATGATAAAGACCTATTCTCTGCCGCTGCTTGCAAACGATCTGAACGTCGCCGTAATAATTATCGCTATCGGTATGCTTTTGGTGTTCTCCGAGGTCGCAACGCTTTTGTCGGGCATAAAAGTATTCGGAATAACGCCTAAAGACGCGGTCATCTCCAACGAGTCGAAGAGAAGAAAACTGCCGAAATGGTTGAGCGATTTTATCGATAAAGCTCCGATGAATACCAAGCTCGGCGTAAACTCGATAGCGCAGAATCCGAGAAGGTTTTTGGTCTCGACGTTTTCCATTTTCGCCGCGTTCGTGCTCATTTTGCTGTCAAGTTTCTTTTACGTTGCCAAAGAAGAGCTTATGGCGCAGACGGTCGACAGGAGAATGACTTACGACTGTCAGGTGTATTTCACGCAAAAGGTCGACGAAGAATTTATTAAAGATTTCAAAAGTCAGAGCTTTGTCAGCGGTTCGGAAGATTGCTACTATACTTACGTCAAAGTTTCCGACGTCGAAGAAGATATTTACCTTGAATGCCTTGCGGTAAACGCAGGTAAAAGCAGGCTCGTCAATATTCCCGATAAAAACGGGTTCGGCAATCTGACGGTGCCGCGCGAAGGGCTTATCCTTCCCAAGACCGACGCCGAAAGATTGGGCGTCAAAGCGGGCGATAAGATAAAGATAGGCAATAAAGAAGTTTTGGTAAGCGATATATCCTTCCAGTATTTCCACCCGATAACGTATATGTCGAAGGCGCAGATGGACGAGTTGGAGCAGGAATACGTTTCCTCCGTCCTTGTGAACGTTACCGATGAAAACGCGTTTTTGGATTATCTTGCTAACGGCGACCAGCAAGGGCTGACCGTCTTCACGCATTCGATAAAGACCGATTTGCAAAGCATATTCGACACCGTGAACGTCTTCATTGCGATAATGATAGCTTTTTCGCTCGGAATGGGCTTTATTATCCTTGCGATAATGTCGCAGAACGCCTTGATGGAGCAAAAACGGCAGCTGTCCGTTTTACGCGCCGTCGGCTTTACGGTAAAGAACATTTCCGATATTTGGACGTTGCAGAGCATAGGTCAGTTTATCATTTCGGCTCTTTTTGCCATTCCCGTGGGCGTTCTCGTGTCGATGATACTTTTCAGCCTGTGTTCTTCGCCGACGCAGATATATCCCTTCATATTCGATTTAAAAGTTGTGCTTTTTGCGATCGTCTTTATTCTTTTGATAATCGTGGGTTGCCATCTGTTCTCTATGGCGTCCATCAAGCGATGGAATCTCGCCGATGAAACGAGAAGCAGAGAATGATACTTACATAACGAAAAAACCGCACTTTAAGTGCGGTTTTTCTATATCTAAATTTTGCGTCAAAAGTATTTTTAAAGGGCTTTGCCGTTCCGTTAAATCATTTTATCGGGGAGTTTTACTGCTTTTTCCGAAAGTTTTTTTTGAAAGGCGTTAAATTCCTCCGGCGATCTTTCTGCGGCAAAATAGCCTTCGGGCGTGGAGTATTCACCCGTTACGCCGTCAAGGTAACCGGGGATAAGCTCTTTTGCAAGGAAGAATGACGCGTCCGCGCCTTCGGGGAGTCCGTGATAGCGTATCCCGAACTTTTCGGCGTAGGTAAAGCCGCTTTTGCCGTAAAATGAGATATTCCCTTCGAAGCACACCGCGCCGAAACCGAGCTTTTCGGCCTCTTTTAAGGAATGATCGAGCAAAAGTTTGCCGTAGCCTTTACCCTGATATTCGGGGGCGACGGATATCGGCCCCATGGTAAGGATAGGTATATCTTTATTGTCGTCGGCTTTTATGAAAGCGCGCATAAATACGTTCTGACCGATGATAACGCCGTCCTTTTCCATAACGAAGTCGAGCTCTTTGACAAACGCCGCGTCGTCTCTCAATTTATGCAGCACGAAATGCTCCACGCACCCCGGGCGATACACGTTCCAAAAAGCCTCTCGCACAAGGTTTTCGACCGTTTTATAGTCGGTTTCCCGTTCGTTGCGAATAATAATATCGTCTGTTTTCATTGATAATTCCTTTTGAACTTCAGTGTCCATTGTGTTTTTCTTTGCGCTTTTGCTGTTTTAACCCGAAGAGGCGTTTTTGCTCGGCGTCTTTTGTTCTTTGCTTTTTTTAACGCGTTCGATCTTCATTTCTTCGCGCATACGCTTTATCGCTTGTTGCGATTTTGTGCCGATGCCTACGTTTTCCAACTGCTTTTTAGCGGCTTTAAGACGGCGTTTCGGATTGTCCGCTCTTTGTTTGAGTTCGGTTGTTATCGACGGACTGAATTTCAGTTCGTCGTATTTTTCAAGGATAAGCGAGTAAACTTCTACGTCTGTCGGCTCGGCGCCGAAAGTAACTTTTGAAACCGAGAGTTTGTCGTCATGGTATCGCTCGAACACTCCTACCCAAAAAGGATTGTCGAAATAAACGGTCAAAACGATACGCATTTTTTATTTCGGTTCGTTTCCGTTGCAAATTGCCGCATAAACGTCTTCGGGTATCATGGGCGAAGTTATCTTTTCCATAAGCTCGTCGCTTATTTTGCCCGTTTCGGCGTATTCTCTACCCGCCTGTTTGATAAGTTCGAGGCGGGGAAGCGTTACGGGCGCGGCCTCGGGAGCGTTGAACATAGGGCTTTCCGGCACGGTTATTATCGTATGTCCGCACGGGAACATAAGTTCAAACTGCGCGACGGCAGGCTCGAAGTTGTGTTTGCTGTTGGGGAATCCGCACCCGCATATCATAACGTATCTTATATGCGAATAATCGGCTTGCCCGACGTGTTCGTATCTATCGCCGACCTTTGTCATAGCCATTGACGAAAGCGGCATCGTGCGGTCGATAACGGCTTTTAAAGGGGCGGGCATTCCGTAGGCGTAAAGCGGATAATTGAGTAAAAGGATATCGCAATCCAATATATCGCTCAAAATGGAACGCATATCGTCGTCGATAACGCAAGTTCCGCCGTTACGCTTGCAGGTAAAACAGCCGCGGCAGTATTCAACGCGTTTTTCGGTGACGTGGATAGTCTTTACCGACTGCGGCGCGGCGTTATTCATACCTTCCAAAAACGCATTGGTAATGTGCATGGTATCGCTTTTATCTTTTTTGGGGCTGCCGTTCAAAACGAGTATTTTCATAATTTTTCCTTTTTAGTCTGTTTGAGTTCGGGGACAAAAAAGCTTTCTATCTCTTTTTCGATAAGTCTATATACGTTTGCTATAAGATACCCGTCGGCTATGGCGTGATTCATTCTGACCGAAACGGGCATGACCTTTCTGCCGTTTTCATCGCGGTATTTTCCCCAATTGACGATTGGAGCAAAGTAGAGATAGCCGTCGGGTAGTTCTATGTTTAACGAGTCGTACGACAGCCACGGTATATACGACGCGTCGAACCAATTTGGGTGATCGGCGCTGTCAATGAGGTATTCTCTCGTCGCTTTACCGTTATTTAAGTCTGTTTCGGCGTTTTTGTAAAAGGTGGCGTAATCGCTGAAATATCTGGTGTAAACGGGCGTGCAGGTCTCCGTGTCTTCGTGAAAAACGTATTGAATGGGGTTTATCACGTCGTAACAGATGAGTTCGTCCGTCTTCCATAAATATCCCATTTTGTAATCGTCGCGAGAGTTGAGGGCTTTCGTCAATATATACAGAAAATTGAGATAAAACTTCGTTCCGCTTGTTTTAGATATTTCGACGAGCCTCGTAACGTCTATTCTTGCCGTCATCGACGTCGAACACTTGCAGTCTTTTGAAAAATGACGGAACACACCCTTTCTGTAATAAGTTTCTTTGTCGATAACTCTGTATTCGGCAATTTTCTTAAGATCCATAGTTACACCTTTATCGGCTATATAAACGCCGTTCATAGTTATAATTTTACCCGCTCCCGCCGCGTTTGTCAAGTTCGCACGGCTTTATACGCGATTTTACGCTGAAATAATACCTCGACAGACAAAAAATATAATATGGCGCTCGCCGTGCTCGCGCATCATCAGGTCGCCGTGGGCGGCTTGAACGAATTGACTGTGAAAATAAGGGACTTGAACCGGCGACCGAGACGTTTCGGCAATGCTTACGCATTGAATTGCCTACGGCAAAGCCGAAAGTCAGTAAATATATGATATGGCGCTCGCCGTGCTCGCGCATCATCAGGTCGCCGTGGGCGGCTTGAACGAATTGACTGTGAAAATAAGGGACTTGAACCGGCGACCGAGA
>JAFZXN010000070.1 GCA_017616695.1 Clostridia bacterium
GCTAAGCGGAATTTAAAGAAGTTGACGGCAACTTGGTTAAACAGAGCGTAAGACAAAACGTCTTCTTCCTGCGTGATATATTCCGCAACTTCCTTTTTGTATTTTTCGAGTTCGGGCTCGATAAGGTCGGCGGGACGGCAGGTTATCATCTTTTCGTCGCCGACTATCTTCTTAACGACTTCGGGATCGGGATCGGCGGGCAATTTGCCGTATTCGCCTTTCAAAAGCCCCTTGAACTCTTTCGTCACCATCTTATAGCGTTCGCCGTTCAAAACGTTCAGAACGGCTTGCGTGCCGACTATCTGGCTCGACGGCGTGACGAGCGGCGGATAACCGCAGTCCTTTCTTACGTTAGGTACTTCCGCCAGAACTTCGCCGAGTTTTTCGCTCTTGTTCTGCTGTTTCAACTGCGAAATAAGGTTGGAGAGCATTCCGCCCGGTACCTGATAGATAAGCGTATTGATATCGACTTTCAGGACCTTTTCGGAAAGGAAACCGTCGGCTTTCAATCTTTCGGCCACGCCGCGGAAATGCTGAGTGAGCGGCAAAAGCTTGTTGATATCGATACCCGTGTCGTATTCGGTGCCTTTGAGCGTTGCGATAAGCGGTTCGGTGGCGGGTTGGCTCGTGCCGTTGCCGAGCGCGGACAAAGCCGTGTCGACTATATCGCAGCCGGCCTCTATCGCCTTAAGGTTGACCATATCGCCCGTTCCCGAAGTGTTATGCGTGTGAAGATGTATCTTGGTTTCCGGCTTTAAGACCTTCTTCAACTCTTTAACGAGGTCGTAGACCGTGTACGGAAGAAGAAGGTTAGCCATATCCTTGATACAGATATTATCGGCGCCCATGTCTTCGAGCTTTTTGGCAAGCTTTACGAAATACTCGTTGGTATGTACGGGGCTGGTCGTATAAGAAATGGTAGCCTCGCACACGCCGCCGTATTTTTTGATGGCGCGCATAGCCGTTTCGAGGTTTCTTACGTCGTTCAAAGCGTCGAAAACTCTTATGATGGTAACGCCGTTTTTGATGGAAAGACGAACGAACTCTTCCACCACGTCGTCCGAATAATGCTTATAACCCAAAAGATTCTGTCCGCGTAAAAGCATCTGGATAGGCGTCTTTTTAAGATGAGACTTCAATATCCTCAATCTTTCCCACGGATCTTCGTTCAGAAAGCGCAGGCAGGAATCGAAAGTTGCTCCGCCCCAGGCTTCGAGAGAATAATACCCTACGTCGTCGAGCGCGTCGAGAACGGGTAACATCTCTTCGGTTTTCATACGAGTCGCCGCCTGTGATTGATGAGCGTCACGCAGAATGGTTTCCGTAATAAGAACTTTTCTCATATATATCAAATCTCCGAATATTTATAGTGAAAGTCGCCCGTTATAAAAGCGGACATATCGCGAGCAATACGCCCGCGGCTATCGCCGAACCGATAACGCCTGCGACGTTCGGGCCCATAGCGTGCATCAAAAGGTGGTTTTGCGGATCGTATTCCCTTCCCACGTCCTGCGAGATCCTCGCCGCCATGGGAACGGCCGAAACGCCCGCGGAACCTATCAAAGGATTTATCTTTCCGCCCGATATCTTGTTCATTATCTTGGCGCAAAGAAGCCCGCCGACGGTACCCATGCAAAACGCGAGGAGCCCGAGTACGATTATGCCGAGCGTCTTGGCGTCGAGGAAAGTCTGTCCAATGGCTTTAGAGCCGACCATAACGCCGAGGAATATCGTAACGGTGTTCATAAGTCCGTTACGGGCGGTATCGGAAAGACGATCCGTAACTCCGGATTCTTTCAGGATATTGCCGAGCATGAGCATGCCGAGAAGCGGCATCGCGTCGGGGAGCAAAAGCCCGACGACGAGAGAAACGGCAAGCGGGAAAATTATCTTTTCGAGCTTGGAAACCGTGCGAAGCTGTTTCATTCTTATCTTACGCTCTTTATCGGTCGTCAAAAGCTTCATTATGGGCTTTTGGATAACTGGTATGAGCGCCATATACGAATACGCGGAAATAGCTATCGCGGGCAATAATTGCGGTGCGAGCTTATTGGTAACGTAAATGGCGGTCGGGCCGTCAGCGCCGCCGATGATGGCGATAGCGCCCGATTCGAGCGGATTATAGCCGAGAATACACAGCGCGCCGAAAAAGGTTATAAAGATACCGAGCTGCGCCGCCGCGCCTATAAGCATACTCTTGGGGTTGGCTATAAGCGGGCCGAAGTCGGTCATACAGCCTATGCCGAGGAAAATGATCGGCGGGAATATCACCCAATCTACGCCCTTATAAATGTAGTAGAAAAGTCCGAAATCGCGAATGACCTGCTCGGACGATATCTTCATCGCACCGTACGTTCTTGCACCGATCAATTCGCCGTCGGCAATAAGATCGGCTATACCTTCGACCGTCAAATTCGGATCGCCGAACAGTATTTGCAACTCTTCAAGAGTTCCTCTTGCGACTTCGGTATTCGTGGCGGACTCGGTTATAACGTAACCTTTCGTTCCGAACAGAATGTGATATACGCCGGGAATGTTGACGATAAACATACCGAATGCTATCGGCAACATAAGTAGCGGCTCGAATTTCTTGACTATGGCAAGGTAGAAAAGAACGAAGGATATCGCAAGCATGACGTAATTTTGCCAATTCGTTCCCTGAGCAACGCCCGTTGAAGCGAACAGCTTTGCCAATGCGTTGCCGACGTTCTCCCAGAACCCGCCATCAAGCAACAAGTTTGTAAACATCTGCGGTATTATCCCCCAAATCAACCGATAACGGCAAGGAGAGCGCCCGTGTCGACGTTGCTGCCTTCGGAAACTTTATAAGTGATAACGCCGGCGCAAGGTGCCGTAAGGTCGTTATCCATTTTCATAGCCTCGAGAACCATTATAACGTCGCCTTCTTTTACGGTCGAACCGTTGGCTACCGAAAGCTTTTTGATCATACCGGGCATCGGCGCGGTGAATTTCGTGCCGTTTACGGGGCCTGCCGCCGCGCTTTTTTGCGGTGCGGCGGGTTTAGCCGCTACGGGTGCCGCGGGAGCGGCTGCGGGTGCGGAAGCGCCTACTTCTTCAACGCCTACTTCGTACTGTTTTCCGTCTATAGTTACTATAAAATTACGCATAATCGTTTATCTCCTGAATTTTTATAATCTTTTGATCTTTTTGATTTTGAAAGCGCAGTTGCTTCCAGTTTCCGCCAAATATGCGGCCATTACCGCCGAAATAATGGCGGCGCGAAGGTTTTCATCGTCGGTATCGTTCGTTTCCGCGACCGTCGCCGTAAAATCGTCGGAACTTTCCGCGGCCTTTTTACGGGCTTTTTTCTCGTCGACCGACTTTAATATCTTGCCGATCAAAGAGACTACGACGACTATTATAGTCATACCGAAGAATATGATGAGCATTCCCATAATGAATACGAACGGGCCTGCTTCGATTTTACTCATTGCAAGAAGATTTTCCATACTTTCTCCTTACACGAGCGTCATTAGCGCCGAGATAACGTATTGGCGAACGTACTGCGGTTCGATAACGTCGTCGACGTAACCCTTTCTCGCGGCGTTGACGGCGTCCATTTCGTCATCTTCATAGCGCTTCTTTATCTCTTCGTAATCTCCGCCTTTTGCGACCAATTCCATTTCCGCGCCGACGTTACTGTCGAACAAAGCTATCTTGGCGTTGGCAAACGCATAGGCGTAATCGACGTTGAAAGTCTTACTTCCGAACAGCGTATAACCAAGTCCCACTGCCTTGCCGTAGATAACGTTGATCCTCGGAACGTCGGTTTTCAAAAGCGAAATGAGGTCGGAAACCTCTTTTAAAACGGGAGTCGCCGCAAGCGAAAGGCTGTTTTCGAGCCCGAGCGTATTTACGAAGGTAACTACGGGAAGGTTATTCACGTCGCAATACCAATAAAAGTCCTGAAGCTTTTTAATATTGGCGTTGTTGAGCTCCACGCCGTCCTTACCGTCGAAAACGACCGCGCCCGCCGAGTAGCCGCCTATCCTGCCGATACCCGTAACCACTTCTTTTGCAAAGTACGCGCCCAGCTCGACGAAATAGTTTTCGTCGAAAACGGCTTTTATCAAAGAGGCGGCGTCGGCTTTGTCGTTGAGAGCGGGACAAGCTCTGTTGGCGTCGTCCATCGTTTCGAGTTCGGTTCCGCCGTAGTCGGGCAAAATATCGAGGATATTAGCCATGCTCGTCGCTACTTCCGAAAGCTCGGAAACCTCGAAATAAGCAAGGTCATTGCCTTTTGCGGACGCCGTGCCGCCGATAGCAGCTTTGTCGGCGTATTTGCCGCTCTTTGCCGCTATAACCACGGGGCTTCCGTAAGCTACGCAGGTATCTTTCGTGAAATAAGTGTAATCGGCTGCGGCGACGAATAAGCTCGCCTGACCGAAAACGTCACCGATACAGACGGCAAACTGCGGAACTTCGCCCTTTAATTCGTCCATAGCCGACAAGACTTCGGAAACGCCCTCGAGAGGAGAAACGCCGTCGCCCGCGACTACGCCCTTACTCGAAAGAAGGTACAAAACGGGTGCTTTGGCGTTCAACGCCTTGTCAAGGCACTTGACTATCTTTTTGCAACCTGCGTCGGTAAGACCGCCGCCTAATATCTGCGAGTTAAGACATACGACGTAACAAGGGAAATCGTTGACCGTGGCAAAGCCCGTGACGACGCCTTCGCCGGGTACGTCCTCGCCGTAAAACTCGTTTCTGGAAAAGCTGTAACTGTCGGACTCGACGAAACTATCGCCGTCAATGATCTCGGCAAGCTTTTTTCTTATTTCGCTGCCGGCGGCGAGGATCTCTTCGTTACGAGCCTTAAGTAAGCTCAATTTATCCATACTTTGTCTCCTTTTCAAAAATATTTCAGCGTAATTATACTACTAATCGACAAGTTTTTGCAACAAAAAAAAGCCCGTTTCCGAGCTTTTAAAATATATTTTAATAATATTTTAAACTATTGCGTTATTTATTTGCGGGAAATCGGTCTTAGTAGCCTTTAAAAAACTCATATCTGCTTTATTCCGCACGAAGACAGGAAGGTCTTCAAACGCAATAGTCCGGCGCCGTCCTCGTTGAATCCGTCCGAAATTTTAAGTTCGGTTACGACCGACGACCTTAAAGCCTCGTAAACGGCGGCCTCGGCACGCTGTTCGTCCTTTATTACGCCCGAAGTCTTCGCGGCGACGGCTATTACGTCGGCAAGTTCGTAAAACTCGTCGCTGCTTTTTACCGCGCCGTAATTGAATTGCTCCTTGCCCGTTATGAACTTAGTCGCCTTTTTTATAAGCGCCGCAGTTTCGGGATTGATGATGAATTTACCGAAGCAACGGGAATACTCCGAAAGGTTGACGAAAAGTTTGGCAACCGGACTATCGTTCAAAGTAAAGGAACTTTCGCCGTAACAGAACACGACGTCCGCGGAATATCTGCCGTCGGGAAGAAGTCTTAAAGCAAACGGCGCGTATCTTTTCTTCGGCTCGGCAAGGGAATCGTCGGAGCCGAGCGAAAGCCATTTGGAGAGCACTTCGTCCATAAGCCTTATCATGGTTATCTTGTTGTATGAAGAAAACCTGACCGAAGAAAGCGCGTGCGAAGTAACGTTGACTTCGACGTCGGGACAGACTTCGCTCCTCAAAACGGAAACGGCCTCGGCGTTAAATAGCGGCAAGGTTTCTCTTCCGACGACGAATTTGTCTGCGGCGCGGTCGCCGTTACCGTCGGAAAACGACGCGGTAATGAACGAATCCGTAAGGTTATCGACGAATCCGAACATAGCGTCGAGCGAACGCTCGTTTAAAACGAACGGCGTTTTGTCGAAGTTATACAGCCCGCCCTGCTCGTTGTAGTCGCCGCGGCAATCGAGATAATATAAATACTCCCCATCGATGCCGAAAGTTACCGAACGGTTATTGAAACTGTCGCAATCGGAAACGCCCGTTTCGGGCAGAACTTCGTCAATAAGATAAACGCACACCGTCTTATTTTGTTGCGATATCGGTTTGAACGTTACGTTCCCGAGATACCCGCCCGCTTTAACGAGCGAAACGAGATATTCCTGCGCTTTTTTCGAGGAAACGCGTTCTTTAGTAAGTTTAAAGGTCTTATCGACGGCGGAAGGAAGGGGCTGCAAAAGCCCGATAACGAAGCGAGCGTAACTTTCCACGTCGTCCACGCCTTTCTCAAAAAGAAAGCTTTTAAGCTCCGCATACAGTTCCTTGAAATCGGGTACGGGACACTCTTTTACGGCAGTCGAAGGCTCCGCGCCGAACAATTTGTTCAGCACGGCGCGCTTGAAATCGACGTCCGATACTTCAAGACACAGCTTTTCAGCCGCGTATGACAAAAGCTTTTCCGTTAGAATATTTGCGTCCATAAAACGACCTTTGGGGAAACGCCCCGATAACTATTACGCATGTTATGATAAAGTTTATCACAAAACAGAGTATAATTCAAGCGATAAACGAGCCTTTTTCATTATTTTTTCTTATAAATCTTCATCGCCCGTATCTTTCGGCGGAGCGGACAGGCTCGACAGAGAATCGTCGTTCATCTTAATGCGTTTATCGGTAAGATTGCGAGCTTTCATAACGCTGACGTTTCCGTACTTATTTCTTATCTTGCCGACGGCGCCCGCAAGCTTTACGCGCTTATCGTAATCGGCGTCGTCGTCAAACATACTTATCTGCCCGCCGCCGTCTTTGACGAAACCGCCGACGGAGACTCCGAGCGATCTGACGCCCGCCGAAAACGAATAATTATCGGTAAAAAGCTTTAACGCGCACTTGAAAAAATCGTCGGATAATACGCTCGGTTTAGGCAATTTCGACTGCCTTGTAAACGATTTCAAAAACTCGTCTCTTACGGTAACGGTGACGACGGTAGCCGCCCCAACGTCGTCCGCGATGAGACGGGCGGAAACGCTGTCGCAAAGAACGAGCAAAAGGACTTTTACGTCGTCTATCGTAACGAGGTCGCGATAGCAAGTCATGCTGTTGCCGATGGATTTGATATCGTCGCTTTCGTCCGTTCTTTTGACGGGATCGTCGTCCTTTCCCAAAGCGTGGTCGTAAAAATACTCGCCGACTTTTCCGAACTCTCTTACGAGAAAATTCCTGTCCGACCTTGCGATGTCGCCTATGGTATTGATATTATATTTTTTAAGTTTCTGCGCCGTTTTTCTGCCGACGAAAAGTAGTTCCGACGCAGGCAGCGGCCACACGATATCCTTATAATTATCCGTCGTAATGACGGTGGTCGCGTCGGGCTTTTTAAGGTCCGAACCGAGTTTTGCGAATATCTTATTGAAACTTACCCCGACAGACGCCGTAAGTCCGAGCGTTTTTACCCGACTTCTTATTTCGTCGGCGATCTCCTCACCCGAGCCCAAAAACTTGCTGTTGGTAACGTCGAGCCAAGCCTCGTCTATGCCGAACGGCTCCACTTTATCGGTATAATCGTCGTATATCTTTCTTACAAGTCGAGAATAATGCAGATAATAGTGAAAATCGGCCTCGACCGCAACGAGATCGGGACACAGCTCGTAAGCTCTTATAAGCGGCATTCCCGTAGTTATCCCGTAAGCTTTCGCGTTGTAATTTTTTGCCAGGACCACGCCGTGACGGTCTTTTACGCTCCCGCAGACGACGAGGCGCTTATCTTTTAATTCGGGGCGACGAATAAGCTCGCAGGACGCGTAAAAATTATTCAGATCGGAATGAAGTATCACTCTCGTCATTATTCGTTTTCGCCCCTTTTCGTGAATTTGTTTTTAAACCAGGTTTCTATCGCTTCGCCGTGTTTCAAGACGAAATACGATATAACGCCCGTAATCAAGATGAGAGCCGCCCAGATAAGTATGCCCCACCAGGTGTTATAGGGAATAATGCTGCCATTTATTGAATACGCCGTCGTAAAAACCGAAACGATGCGGCTTATGGTCATCATTATAAAGAAGAATTTTTTGCTCATCGACGACAGCCCCGCCACAAAGCACAGCACGTCGTCTGGGAAAAACGGTAATAAAAACATAAGAGTAAGGACTACCTTGTCCTTACCTTTGACTTTTAAAAGCCATTTGTCGAGCGACTCTTTGCCGACCAGCCAACTTGCGAATTTATAGCCGAGATATCGTCCTATAAAAAACGCCGTAGCCGAACCTATCCATATCCCGACGTAGCTTATCACGCCGCCGTAAAACGGCCCGTATAACGCTACGGCCGCCCCGACAGCCACGAAACCGGGGATAGGAAGGACCACGACTTGCAAAATCTGCATTAATACGGTAACGGCGACGGCGTAGCCGCCGAACCCCGAAATGTACGATCTGAGTTCCTCCACGCTCGACACCTTTTCGGAAAAACCGCTGATATTATAAGTGTAAACGGCGCCGAGCAAGATAGTCGAAAACGCCACCGCGGAAAATATCAACCTTACGAATAGGTCGCTGCCGAAAACGAAAAAGACGAAGGACGCTACAGATAGCCCCACGAGCGTTATCGTCGTTATTATCCTGACGGGTAAAGCGTATTTGTCGGTAAAAGATGCAGGAGCGACGTTAAGGTATAAATGCAGCAAGAGTATACAAGCGGCGGATAAGACCACCGTCGCCGAAAAAATCGGAAGCATTTTTATCCGACTGACTTTTTTGTCCTCGCCGTTTCTCATAATATATATTATATTCCGAAAAACCGTTTTAATTACGAGTCGATAGTGACTTCGGGTGTTTCGGGTGCGGGAAGCTTCGATATCTCCTTTCTTGCAAGCAGGTCGCAGCGGTTGTTGTATTCGTTGTCCGAATGACCTTTGACTTTGATAAACTTCACTTCGTGGACAGAAATAAGCTCCTGAAGTTTTTGCCAAAGATCGACGTTTTTGACGGGTTTTCTGTCGGCGGTGCGCCACCCGGAGGCTATCCATTGATCGAGCCAGCCTTCGAGCATGGCGTTGATAACGTAAGCCGAATCGGAATAAAGCGAAACTTTGCACGGCTCTTTAAGGGCAGAAAGCCCCTTTATGACAGCCGTAAGCTCCATACGATTGTTGGTCGTATCCGTTTCGCCGCCCGAAAGCTCCTTTTTGCTTTTCTTGTACATAAGGACGACGCCCCAGCCGCCCGGCCCCGGGTTATAAGAGCAAGCGCCGTCGGTATAGATGATAACTTCTTTCATAAGAATATTTTAACTTAATGGCGGCGGTAACGCAAGAGTATAAAAGGACTTTTTTCAAATTAGCCGAAAATTAAATCGTCCGTACTTGAAAAACGGGCACTATTCGTTTGACTTTTAACGATAAATGTTTATACTATAATTAATCATATACTTTTTCGACGAATATATCCGACGTTACGGGGATCCCGATCGGATAAAAAGGATCTATATGGATTACAGATATGAAAGCGATTCCATCGGTACGCTTGCCGTACCCGCAGACGCTTATTACGGCGTTCAATCGTTGCGCGGAGCCGAAAACTTCCGCATAACGGGCGGAAAAATGGAGCTTTCGTTCATCAAAAACGTAATACTTATCAAAAAGGTCGCGGCTAAAGTCAACGGCAAGTACGGGTATATCTCAAAGGAAACCGCAAACGCCATAATAAAAGCTTGCGACGAGGCGCTTTCGGGTAAATTCGACGAGTTTTTCATTACCGACAGTATTCAGGGCGGCGCGGGAACTTCGGTCAATATGAACGTCAACGAAGTTATTGCAAATCGCGCGACGGAACTTCTCGGCGGCAAAAAGGGTGAATATCTCTGCCACCCCAACGACGACGTGAATAAGTCGCAATCGACCAACGACGTTATCCCCACGGCGGGAAAACTCACCGTTTTGCAGCTTGCCGATAAACTTTTAAATAACCTTGCCGACCTTGAAACGGCTTTGAAAGACAAGGCTAAAGAGTTCGACGATATCGTTAAAATGGGCAGAACGCAACT
The DNA here is from genome assembly GCA_017616695.1 of Clostridia bacterium. Lineage (GTDB taxonomy): Bacteria > Bacillota > Clostridia > Christensenellales > Borkfalkiaceae > UBA4636. The sequence goes on from JAFZXN010000070.1 coordinate 9,954, forward strand.
CGAAGACGCCGTGCCCATTCGCCTCGGACAGGAATTTGCCGCTTACGCCTCGGCTATAGCGAGAGATAAAAAAAGGATAGAGACCTCCCTTAAGGAAATGGAGACGATCAATCTCGGCGGAACGGCTATAGGTACGGCGGTAAACGTCGGGCACGAGTATCTTGAACATATCGTCGGTTACCTTTCCAAAGAGAGCAAAAGAGCTTTGAAAAAAGCCGACGATCTCATCGATTCCACGCAAAACGTCGACGGGTTTGCCTACGTTTCGGGCAGCTTAAAAGCTTTGGCGGTCAATCTATCCAAGATGTGCAACGATTTCAGGCTTATGTCGAGCGGGCCGAAAACGGGTTTTGCCGAAATAACGCTTCCCGCAAGGCAGAACGGCTCGTCCATAATGCCTGGAAAAGTCAACCCCGTCATACCCGAAGTCGTTTCTCAAGTCGCCTTCCTCGTCTTTGGCAACGACACGACGGTCGCCGTCGCCGCCGAAGCGGGACAGCTCGAACTTAACGCTTTCGAGCCGGTCATATTCCACAAGCTTTTCGAGTCGTTTATATGTCTTACGAACGCCGTGAGAACGCTTATAGATAACTGCATCGTCGGGATTACGGCCAACAAAGAACACTGTGAAGAACTCGTCTATAAAAGCGTCGGTATCGTGACGGCGCTTTGCCCTTATATCGGATATAAAAGATCGGCTGAACTTGCGAAAGAGGCATTAAAACGTAACGTCGGCATAAAAGACCTTATCCTCGAA
>JAFZXN010000071.1 GCA_017616695.1 Clostridia bacterium
ATAAACGAAAGAGATATTATTATGAAGACAGTAAGGATAAAAGCGTACGCAAAAGTCAATTTGTTTCTCGATATCGTCGGAAAAGAAAACGGCTATCACCTTCTCGATACGGTTGTGACTACCGTAGATCTTTTCGATTCGATAACGCTTACCGCGAGAAAAGACAAAAAGATAGTCTTAAAAACGGGCGGCGGGCTGTATTCTGTCACGGAAAATTCCGACAACAACGCCTATAAAGCCGCGGCTTTGTATTCCGAAAGGTTTTCGACCGCGGGCGCGGATATAGTTTTAAACAAGCATATCCCCGTCGGCAGCGGGTTGGGCGGCTCGTCTGCGGATATCGCCGGCGTACTTATCGGTATGGAAAAACTGTATTCAAAGTGCAAGGACTTAAAGCCGCTTGCCGATGAGCTCGGCAGCGATTCCGGCTATCTTTTGAGCGGCGGCTGGGCACGGCTCAAAGGCCGCGGCGAGATAGTCGAAAAACTCGATATCGATAAAAAACTGTACTTTTTCATTATCACCGCCGACGGCGGAGTCAACACTTCGGAATGTTACCGCCTGTACGATTCGACCGAAAAAGCGCCCGTTTCTTTCGGTGCGGACAAGCTTATAAGCGACCTGTCGTCGGGAGATGCCGAAAGCTACGATCTGTATAACGCGCTGTACGCGCCCGCAACGACGATCAACGAAAACGTGAAAAAAGCTTACGAGTTCATTAAAGATCTTTCGCCGAAAGCCGTCGTGATGAGCGGGAGCGGCAGTTCGGTCGCGGGGATATTCGATACGGCGGAGCTTTGCCAATGGGCGCAGGCGAAGGCAAAATACCTTTTTAAAAACACTTTCGTCACGGAAAGCCTTTCCGATGCCGAAATCAAAAAACGCTCCGGCGCGGGGAGAACGCTATATTCTCCCGCCGAAGCGGATTGATGCGGCGAATACGCCGAACGTGTGTTGCAGTTTAAACTTAAAAATGCAAATAATCGACTTATAGCCCGACTTTTTGCTTGAAAACGTCAATTCCCTTTGTAGTTCGGGTTGGGAACGGGGCCTACCGTCAGATTGAACGAAACGCTTTCTTCGAGATAGGGATAAAAGGCTACGTCTAACTGCTCGGCGGACAGAGTTACCGAACATTTCTTTTCGAACTTGGCTTTTACGCTTTGTTCGATCAACGAGCTTATCGCTTTGGCTACGCCGTACAGTTCGTTTAGCCCCGAAGGCGACGGCCATCCGATACGCGAATAATACGCCTCTTTGCCTGCGATAAAACTCTTTTTGCGCCAGCATATCTTTTCGGTCTTTACGGTCACCGAGGTTTTTACTTCGAGCTCTTTTCTCGCGGAAGAATAGTAGCTCCTTTTGAATTCTTCGGTAAGATCGTTTGAAACGTCCGTCACGAGTTCTTTTATCGCCTTTGATTTTTCGGCGGTCTCGAGAAAGCTTTTCGCAAAATCGAGAATGGGCGCAAGTTTTGCGTTTGCGTTCGCCGTGTTTATGTCGGCGGCGGCGATAGTTTCCGATAATTTCGTTTTCGCGCGTTTTTTAAGATATTGTATAAGCTCGTACGTGCCGAAAGCCGCTCCCGCGATCGCGGCGACTATAGCGACTATTATAAGCAGTGTTTTTACAAGATCTCCCATAGCAAGTCCTTTATAAATCGGGTAAATATCCGTCGGCAGGTAAATTTCGGGGCTTTAAGCGCCTTATACCGACCGGCAACGATTATTGTATCAAATAAAAGCGCGACAGTCAACGAAATGAAAAATATTATTTAATATTTTTTACGTTTTTGTCCGTAACCGTTGATAAACGCCGTTCTATCTTACGGCAGCCGCGAGCATTTATAGCTTTTAAAGCGTGGCGGACGGACCTTTCCGCTCTCGGCGGGAGGTGTCTTGAAAACGGCTTTACTTAACGCAAAAATCCGACGCATTACGCGTCGGTATTTTTTAAAGCGTAAAAACTATAAAGTCGGCCTATAAGTCGATAAACAGCCGTTTTTTAAGCGGATAAAGCCTATTGAACGAGCGATTGAGCGCCCTCTAATATCATCTTATCCGCCACGAGGGCGATGAATTCGCCGTTGGTCGGCTTTTCGCTCCCGACGTAAGCCCTTACACCGAAAACGGTATTGATGCTGTCCGTTCTGCCGCGATTCCAGGCTACTTCTATTGCGTGGCGCATGGCGCGTTCGACTTTACTTGCCGTCGTGGAATACTTTTCGCCGATGTCGGGGTAAAGTTTTTTGGTTATGCTGTTGATTATTTCGGGCGTTTTCACCGCCATTTTAACGCCTTCGCGAAGGTAGGCGTAGCCTTTGATGTGCGGCGGTATGCCAACGGAGATGAAAATTTTGCTTATCTTTTCGTCGAGCGCGGTCGGTCGTATCGCCGAACCGTCTTCGGCTTGGGCGGCGTCTTTGAGTCTCGAAACGAGGACGCTTTTTTCCGTCGGTTTGGTTAGATAGTAAAGCGCGCCGAGTCCGACGGCTTTACCGATAGCCGATCGGTTGGTTATGTAACTTAAAACGACGGGCTTTACGCTTAAATTTTGCGCTTTTATCTCTTCGAGGACGGCGAGCCCGTCGACGTTTGCGCAGATAAGTTCCGTAAGCAAAACGTCGGGCTTTAGATTTGCGATCTCTTTTAAGGCGACGTCGCCCCGACAGGAGGCGCCGACCACCTCGAAGTCGTCGGCAATAAGCCCGCGGATTAAATCGAGGCTCTCGGCGTTTTCCTGCAAGACGTAAACGGTACGTTTCATATATGCTCCCAAATAATTATCGCTCAATGATATTTTTGATCGGCAGTAACGATTAAATTATATCATAAAGTCGATAGGAAATAAAGCAAAATTGAACGAAATTATTCAAAAATCATAAAAAATTAACGATAATATTTTGCCAAAAACGACAAAAATTGTATTAAATTGTTAAAATTCGACAAAAATTCGTAATTTTCGTTAAAAAATGCCGTTTTTTGTCATAACGCTTATTTACGGCAAAAACGATTAAAAAGCGGCGAAAAAGAATAAGCCGCGGCCGATAAAAAAAGACAAAAAAAGACCGGACGAAAAGCTTAAAAAAGCTTACGTCCGGTCGGTTTATTTTGCGTTTACAATGCTACCTAATAGTCAGGACGATTCGGTCGAAGAGTCGTATTCTTCATTGACTTTTTCCGCCACGGACTTATCGTTCACGACGACTTTTATCTCGAAAACGCGTTTGACGGAGCATTTGGTCAAAATTATCTGCAAGTGCTCGAACTCGAAAGAAGTGTTCTTTTTCGGCAGTTCGCCCGTTTTTTCGAGCACCCAACCGCCGACCGTTTGCGAGTCGAATTCGTCTTCTTCGGTCTCGATCGAGAACAGCTCGAAAAAGTCGCCGAGGTCGGCGTTTCCGTCCACGAGGTAGGTGTTGGGCGAAACTTTCTCGAAATAATTGACCACTTCGTCGTGCTCGTCCCATATCTCGCCGACGAGCTCTTCGAGTATATCTTCCATAGTGACGATGCCGAGCGTTCCGCCGTATTCGTCGACGACGACCGCAAGATGCACCTTCTGCTTTTGCATACTCTTTAAAAGAGTCGAAATTTTCATGTGCTCGGTAGCGATAGCGGTCTTTTTTATGATATGCGAAATATTCTTTTCGCCGCGGTCGAGGGCAACGAAGAAATCTCTTTCGTGTATCATACCGATTATTTTATCTATCGTTTCGCTGTATACGGGCATACGCGAATACGCGTTGGTGAAAAATATCTGTTTGATCTTTTCCATCGGCATATCGACGGGCACCGCCACCACGTTGACGCGGGGAATAAGGATATCGCCCGCCTCGGCGTCGTGGAACTCTATCGCGCTGGAAATAAGCTCGGTCTCCTCTTCGTCTATGCCGCCGCCTTCGCCGGCCTCTTCGACGATATTTAACAGCTCTTCCTCGTTGATGCCTTCTTCTTCGCGGAATTTGAACACCTTTTTAACGAGTGCTATAAGCCCCGAAAACACCGCGCTTAAGGGGAAAAGAACGACCATGAAAAAGCGGACGAGGGGGTAGGAAAATTCGGCGTACCTTTCGGGGTACTGCTTTGCGAAAGTCTTCGGCAGTATTTCGCCGAAAACGAGCACGACCACCGTTAAAACGACGGTAGATACCGTCGGCGCGACCGCCGCCGCTATTATTTCGATAAAAAGTAAGGTCGCTATCGTCGTTGCGGTAATGTTTACGATATTGTTGCCGATAAGAAGAGTAAACAATATCTTATCGAAATCGTCGACGATGGAAAGCACCTTTTCGGCTTTTTTGTTGCCGTCACCCGCGCGCGTTTTGAGCCTTGCGCGGTTTAAAGACGTAAAAGCCGTTTCGGTCGCCGAAAAGAATGCCGAAAGTAAAATCAAAAGTACGAGTACTATGACGTAAATTGCTATAAGACTGCCGTCGGGTCCGGGTTCGGGATCCATAAAAATCCTTTGAATATCTCCTTTAACTATGATTTTTTACGTTATGATAATATATTTTAACACACTCGGGCTTAAAAGTAAACTGTTTTGTCGGGATAATTGGGGGATTGGGGGTAGGAGTTAGGGGTTAGGGGGGTGGTCGGGCGGCTTTGCCGCCGACTTGATCATATAATTACGTTCGGAACTAGGAAGCGTTCCCGATCGTTAGCGGTCAGCGGTCTGCGGCAAGCGGTCTAAGAATTGGCAGTGCGGAAAAACTCACGATAATCGACTTATAGGCGGGTTATTAAGTTTTTCTGCCGTTCAATCTGATGTATTCGGAAGGGGGCATACCCGTTTTTTTGCGGAAGATCTTTGAAAAGTACAGCGCGTCGTTATAGCCGCAGAAGTCGGCTATTTCTTTAACGGAAGTTATGCCGGAAGCTATAAGCCGCGAGGCGTTGTTTATCCTTAAGTCCGTAATATAGCTCTTGATACTTGCGCCGAAAACCTTTTTGAATACGCCGGAAACGTAATTTTCGTTATACGAAAGCTTTTTTGCTATAAACGCGAGCGACAGTTCCTTGTCGGTATAATTATCGTTGATGATGCGTTCGATACGTTTGGCAAGGTCGTTGTCGTCGCTGTCGAGGTCGGTCTGTTCTTCGGCGTCCATAGCCGAAAGCGACAGCATGATAAGCCCTTTTGCGGCAAGCGTGGTGTTGTTTTTTTCAGTCAGAGTCTTCTCCCAGATATCGGCGAGCCAATCCAGACCGTTTTTAATAAACCGCTTGTCCTTGGTCGTGCATTTGGAAAGCAAAGTGTAAGCCTTCGTGCCGAAAAAGGAGATAAAAATATATTCGAGCCCGCCTTCGTCCGTTATGGAAAACGGCGCTGCGGGGAACGTCAGAAACAGCGTGCCGCGTTTTAAAGGCGTAGTCGAGTGTACGGTGGTGATGCTGCCGACGCCCTCGGTCACGATAAATATCCTGAATATTGCTTGCGTAACGAATTTGTCGCCGGTCGACACCTCCGTTTCCTTGACGAAGTTGATTATGGTTATCTCATCGTCGTAAAACTCGTCGCTCGGCGAAACGAACCTGCAAATATTGTTCTTTTCGATATTCTTCTTCATAAGACCAATTTTACGTAAAACGAGGTCGTCAGTCAAGTTTTTTTAACTCAAAACTGAAGATTTTCCATATTCAATATATATTTTTCCATTGAAACTGCATTTGCGCGCGTGATATAATTTATATAATGATAAAAATGCGATAAACTCGGTCTATAAAAACAAGCGACTTTTGATACGATCTTCCGCTTTTTGTAAAGACTTGGCAAAATACTTTACGGAGAACACTTAATGTCATTATTGAAGATAGGCGTTTTCGGCGCGGGGCGCGGCGAAGCGATGATACGGTTTTTAAAATCCACGCGCGAAGCGCAGATAGTCGCCGTTTGCGACAAGGTGAAAGACCTTCTTAAACCTTTCGAAAAATACACGGGCGTCATCTGTTATACCGACTTTGAGAAGTTTATCCTTCACGATATGGACGCGGTAGTTCTTGCCAACTACGCCAACGAGCACGCGCCGTACGCCATACGTTGTTTGAATAAAGGTCTTCACGTCTTCAGCGAAGTGTTGCCGGTGGCGTCGCTTGCGGAAGCTGCGGAACTCGTAGAAGCCGTCGAAAAAAGCGGCAAGATATACGCTTACGGCGAAAACTATTGCTATATGCCCGCCTCTTTGGAGATGAAGCGTATGTACGAAAGCGGGCGGTTAGGCGAACTCGAGTACGCCGAAGGCGAATACATACACAACTGTCTTCCCATCTGGGCGGAGATAACTTACGGCGAGCCCGACCATTGGCGCAACACCATGCCCGCTACCTTTTATTGTACTCACTCGATAGGCCCCATACTCCACGCGACGAAGCTCCGCCCCGTTTCGGTAACGGGCTTCGAGATACCGTATTCGGCAAAGTGTGCGATGATGGGCTCCAAAGGCGGCGCGGCGGGGATAGAGATGATAACCTTATCCAACGGTGCGGTGCTCCGCTCAACTCACGGCAACTTGTGTAAAAATTCCATCTGGTACTCTATGTACGGCACCAAAGGCAGAATGGAGAGCGCGAGAGAGGACGCCGATTGCGGCGATATGTTCACGCTGTACGTCAACTTCGACGAAACGGAAGTTTCCTGCGACGGCCATGCCGAAAAGGTCATCCCGCACGATAAATTTGCGGATATCGCCGCGGAGCTCGGGCACAAAAATTCCGATTACTACCCGATGCACTGGTTCATAGAGGCCATAAAAGGCAACAAAGACGCCGACTACGTTGACGTCTACGAGGCGCTCGATATGGCGCTACCCGGGATACTTGCGTACGTTTCGATACTCGACGGCGGCGCTCCCAAAAAGATACCCGATATGCGTAACGAAGAGGAAAGAAACAAAGCAAAACTCGACACCCGCAGAATGGGTAAAGATTTTCCGCCGTATTCGCGCGGAGAGATAACAATAGATAACGCAGTCTATGAAAGACTGAGATCAAAATTAAAAAATAAGGAGAAAAAACAATGACCAAAACAACCAAACGCATCATGCTTGCATTTGCCGCGGTGCTCGGCGCAATATGTCTTACGACGTTTTTCGCAAGCCCGCTCACGGCAAAAGCCGAAGGCACCTGGACCAACGACGGCGGCTGGACTTACGCCGAAGGCGTTTACACCAAGACGACCGATATCGGCAACGTTGCCGTCCTTTCGTATTCCGAAGCCTTAACGCTTACGGAAATATCGGCTGACGTTATGACGAATACGACCTGGACGGGCGACGTAGACGCCAACGTCGGTTTCACTATCTCTCTTACCGCAGGCGACAGATGGTTTATCGATTACACCACTTCGCCCGATAAGAATTACGTCAGGATCCGTTATTACGACGCTATCGGTAACGAATATTGGGCAAGCTACGCGGCTTACGATCTTAACATCGCTGCGGACGAATATTTCAATTTCAAGGTCGCCCGTGACGGAGCGACGCTTACCGCTTACGTAAACGATACCGAAATAGTCGGTTATACTTCGGGCAGCGGCGCGGATTCCTTTATCGGCGCAAGCTACAAGTTCAGCTCCTGGGGCAACCTCGCCTCCGTCAAGAACCTCACGGTGGTCGGAGAAGCGGCTCCTGAAGCAGAACCCGAAGAATGGCTGAAGACGGGCTGGAATAAAGATACCGAGAGCGAAGAAGTCGTTTATACGGCTACTACCCAGGAACTGACGACTTTAAAGTATAACGGCAATATGCCCGAAGGCACGACCGCCGTCGAATTTTACGTTCGCTTCAACGAAGGTTGGAACGGCGGCGATACCGCAAACCTCACTTTCTACGTCGGTAACGGCAATCAATATCTCCGTTTCTCGATCTGGCATTTCTGGAAAGCCATGATCTACGGCATTCTCGACGGACAATTCAATACGATAGCCGATTGGGTAGGATCATGCAATTACGTTGAAAACAAAGTCGACGGTTGGAACAGTACCGACGCCTGGAACAAGGTAAAAGTAAGTTTCAATTCCCATGCGATAGTTTTCTACTATAACGACGTTAAAGTTTACGCAACGGGCGCCGATTGGAATCTCGACCACAGCAACGGACTTACCTGTATGTTTACGTCCTGGGGTTGCTCTCCTTCCGTAAAAGGTATCACCTTTATAAGCGAAGATATCCCGACCGGTTGGTACGGCGACTATAACGAAACCACCGTCGGCGGCGTAAGCACCTATCAGTGCAACAACACCGATCTTACTTATCTCTACTATAAAGGCAACGTCGCAGATTACAACACCGTAGAATTTGCGTTTATGCCCAACGAAGCTTGCTGGGGCGATACCGCAAACGTTTCTTTCCACGTTGAAACGGGCGATTACGGCATCACCGTCACGTTTATGAACTTCTGGAAATATATCAGTATCAACGATATAACGAAAGCCGACGCGATCGCGGCGGCGAACTATCCCGAAAAGCTCGACGCCTGGACGGGTTACGATATTTGGTACAACGTAAAAATAGAGTTTACCCGTAAAGCCATCAACGTTTATATAAACGACACGCTTTACGCTTACACCTGCCTTGACCTCGGGTTCGATTACGAAGACCTTTCCTACTATTTCCATTCCTGGGGACAGAACGAAGCCATTAAGGATATCAAGCTTTCCAACTCGCAGATAACCGCAAATCACGTTGCCGCTACCGACGCGGCTGTCGCTCCCACCTGCACGGAGGCCGGTCTTACCGAAGGTTCACACTGCTCCGTTTGTAACGAGGTGCTCGTTGCACAGGAATCCGTTGAAGCCACCGGTCACGCTTGGGGCGAACCGACCTTTGCCTGGACTGAGATCGAAAACGGCTACACCGCTACCGCGACCTTCGTATGCGCTAACGACGAAGACCATACGGAAGTTGTCGACGCCACCGTGGAAAGCGTCGTCGAAGCCGCTACCTGTACCGAAGCCGGCAAAATAACCTACACGGCGACTGTGGAATTCAACGGCGGAACTTACACCGACGAAAAGGAAGTCGAATTAGAGGCTACCGGCCACGAATGGGGCGAATGGGTAGTAACCACTCCCGCCACCGCCACCGAAGACGGCGAAGAAACGAGAACTTGCTTGAACGACGAAGATCATAAAGAAACGAGAGTTATCCCCGCTACCGGCGAAGAACCCGCTACGAGTGAAGAACCCGCGGAAAGCGACGAGCCTTCCGAAAGCGAAGAACCCGCGGAAAGCGAAGAAACTCCCGCTTCTTCCAAAAAGAGCGGCGGCTGCCGCGGCGTAGTCGGCACGGGTGCGGCGCTTATCGGCGCTATCTCCGCGCTCCTTTGCGTAGCCTTCGTCAGAAGAAAAGAAATAAGATAATTACTTTTTAAGTCGCCACGTGCGGCGTGACCGTTCCCAAATCAGTATCTGACGGGACGGCGTACGAATTATTACCATTACGATCAACGTCGACCGTCGGTCTTGCCTTATCGCAAAATCGGCGGTCGACTGTTAAAAAGCGGCGTATCGTACGGCAAGCTCAAGCCGCTGCGATAATTAAAGGAGAAAAATATGTTTTATCGTTTTAAAAAAGCTTTAACTACGGTATTGGCGGCGTTTGCCGTTATTTCGGCGGCGGTCGGGTTGAATTTATTCCGGACGGACGCATTGAAGGCAGGCGCCGAAGGGCAATGGACGGGCTATACCGCGTCCGTCGAAGACGGCGTGACCGTATACACCTCGCCGAGCAGTTCCGTCAGTTCTCCGTCGAAATTGGAGTATTCGGCAACTACCGGAGACTGCGACGCGATAAGCTTTTCCATGCGAACGAACAAATCCTGGAACAGTCAGGTCGAGGCGCACTTATCTTTTTATATGGAAACGGACGGCGGCGTTATCGGCTTCAAGATAATGAACTATTGGAAAGCCGTCCGCATAGAGTTTTACGACGATAACGGCGAAACGCATATTATAAAAGACGCCGCCAACTATGCCGACAACGGCGGCGGAAGGTGGCTGAACACTACCCAATGGTACGATTTCACGATAGTTTTCAGCGAAACGACGCTTGAATTTTACGTCGGAGACACCCGCTGCAATATCTGCGCAAACTTCGGCGCTTACGACGTTTCGGACGTAAAATGTTATTTCGGCGCCTGGGGTTGCAGCCCTTCGATAAAGAATATAGAGCTTTTTAAGCGTACGGACGTGGAAAACGACGACTGGTTCGGCGAATATACGGTATCCGAAGAAAACGGCGAGACCGTCTATACCGCTACCGGCGCCGCAAACGCAGTCAAAGACCTTTACTACGTCGGAAACACGGGCGACAATAACGTCCTTGAATTCGACTTCCGCCCGAACGCCGCGTTCGGCGGGTACGACCTGTCGCATATAACGGCGTATATCTGCTGTTATCCGCACGAGTATATAGGTTTCAGATTTATGAATTATTGGAACGCTTCGCGCATAATCGTTTTGAAAGACGGCGCGGAAAATAAGATAGCCGAAGCGAAGTACGTTCCGATGAACGAGTTTATCGAAGGTTGGACGGATCAAAACACTTGGTATAACGTAAAAGTTTATTTCAGTGATCAATATATGATAACGATGGTGGACGGCTATATCTCGTCCGTTATCCACCATGCGCACGGATATCCTTTAAGTAACAAGCCGATCATCATCGGCAATTGGGGGCATAACGCTTCCGTCAAAAACATCTCTTTGCGTAAAGAAGACGTGAGCGGAACGGAGATCGGGTATATGGACCTCGAATTCCATAACGAATCGAGCGTATCCGTGCTTACGGCTACGGGCGGAGAGGTCGGCTTTGACGACGGTTGCGCCGTGTTCGACGTTACCGATAACGACGCGACGCTCAAAGTAAACGTCTGCCAGACGACTTTCGGCTCGTACGCAGCAGACCTTCACATAAGAAACAGCGTGCTTATAAGGCTTAAAAACCTGACCGACGCCAAAACGCTGACTATGGGGATAAGGAGCAGTCTTAACTCTACGCTTTTGACTAAGACCGTCGATCTTATCGAGGGCGACGACTTCAATACGTATCTTGTAAACTTCTCGAGCTACGCGCCGAGAGGCTACCTTGCGGAGCTTACCATAACGCCCGACGGCGTAAATTCGGGCAGCGTAGTTATAGACGCCATCTCTTTCGAGCGGGAAGATAATTTCTACGACTACGCGGGCGAGATAACTTCCTGCACCGCGGACAAAGTAAAAAAGACCGTGACCGTAACGGGCAAAGTCAAACAAAAATACGCCGACAGAACTGTCACCGTCTACACCACCCCCGTTAAAAACTTCACCGAGCGGCTCGACGTGGAAGGCGTGAACGCCGTAGCTTTAGTAAGGCCCAAAGCGGACGGCACGTTCAAAGCCGAGTTCTCTCTTTACGAAAACGACGGGTTCAACCGATTGAGCATGCTGTTTATCGTCGCGTGCGACGGTATGAAATTGAGCAAGGCGTTCAGGATAGAAAACTATCGCGACTTTATCGAAAACCCCTACGCTTTCGAGCTGCCCGCACTCACCGTTAGGATAACCGACGCGCCGTTTAACGCGGTCGGCGACAGCTTTACCGACGATACCGACGCCATTCAGGCGGCTATCGATCACGTAAGCTCTATGGGCGGCGGCACGGTAATAGTCCCGGGAGATACCGCTATCGAGGGCGGAAGGCGCTATATGCTCACGCATATAAAGATAAAGGACAACGTGGAACTTCGTATAGAAAAGGGCGCCGTACTATGGCAGTCTCCCCGCTACGAAGACTATAAATACGACGTACTTTTCGGGCACGATTACATTTCCGATTCGATGTGGCCGCACGCCTGCAACGTCAACTACCCGCTAATTCTTATGAAAGACGCGACCAACGTCAGACTGACGGGCGGCGGCGTTATAAGGCTTATGGATTGGGGCATGAACGCAGAAGATCCCGTGGCGGTGGTTTCGCCCAATACCGGCAACAACTGCCCCAACGTCATTCACGTCGCGCCCATATACGTCAACAACTGCGAAAATATCGAGATAAGCGATTTGACGATACTTCACACCAACAACTGGCACATAACGACCACTTACGCAAGGAATATGTGCGTTATGAATATGACGATGAAGGAAGCTTCCTGCGCCAATTCCGACGGCATAGCGCTTGCCTCCACGCATTACGCGTTCATCGCGAGAAATCTTTTGTATTCCAACGACGACTCTATAACGCTCCTCGACGATTACGGCGATCCGCGCCGCTCGAGCTGGTGGAACAGTTTCGACGAAACCGGTTACGATCTTTCTCTTCACGACGCGGAGATCTGTTACAACAACTTCTGGGGCGGGCTGGGATACGCGTTCATTCCTTGGGGCAGCGGCTGTCCCGACTACGACAGGGTGGGCGTTAAAAACCTCGTCATGCACGACAACTTTATTTCGGGCTTCCAGGATATCGGCTCGTGGTCGGACAACCCCTTCTACGGTACGAGCAAATACACTTCGTATAACTTCAACGAGGTAAACGACGCGTCGCCCGTATACAATATATATATGTATAACAACCGCTATTCGGGCGTGTATTGCGACCTTTCCTGGGCGCAGGCCGAACGCGCAAAGGCGTATTCGGCAAACTTCATTACCGACGCGCCTTACGAGTGCTCGTCCGAATTCTTAAACGGAAGCTTTGAAAGGGATATGCGCTTCGACGACGAAACGGAATTTACTTCCGGCTTATCGTACTGGACTTTCACGTCCTACGGCGGCAGCGCCGATACCGTAGCCCGCGGCACGAAAACGAAAAAAGCGTCTTTGACGGGCAATTCTCACGTCGTTACCGATTACGCCGCTTGCGTTACGGGCGGCGGGGCGCTCTGGCAGGGGCTGTATCTGAAAAAGGGCGTTTATACCTTTACGGGGAGCTACCTCGGCAATAACGTAAGCATATTCGTCGGAAGATCCGAAATGCGTTATACGCCGTCCGACGATTACTCTTTCGTTGTTATCGGAAGTAAAGCGCTTGCGGCAAGCTCCGACTACGCTTTGGCGAGCATTACCTTTGCGGTCGACGTTGACGGCGTGTACGCGCTCGGCTTTACGGCAGAACAAGGCGAGTTTTACTTTGACGACTGCTTTGTTGCGGCAAACGACGACGGCAACGAGGCTTTATCTTCCGTTTACGCCGCGATAGAAGAAGCCGAAACCGTCGACGCATCTATATATACCGCCGAAAGCCTTTACGCTTTCAACGCGGCGGTGGAAACTTTAAGGGCTTTGACTTTTGGCGCGGTGGATAGCGTAAGCGAATATTATTCCGCCGTCGAGGGATACGAAAGGGCTTTTGCGGCGCTTGAAACGATATCGGAAGAACCTTCGGACAGCTCTTCTCAATCGTCCGAAGTCGGCCCCGCGTCCTCTTCGGCAAAGGAAAACGAGGCGTCAAAAGCCGATACCGAGCCTTCGGGCGGATGCGGCGGAACCGTGACTTCGAGCGCGATAATTACCCTTCTCATCGTCTTTTCGGCAACGCTTTTGTGTATCCGCAAAAAACGCAAAAACGCCGATAATTGACTTATAGGCGGACATTTAAGGCAAAAACAACGGGGCTGAACGCTTGGCGTTCAGCCCCGTTTGACAAAAAATACGTAACGGTCAGTATTATTCCGCGGCGGATTTTCTTAAGGAACGGTTTTTAATGTATTGCGTAGGCGAGATCTTATTCGTTTTTTTGAACGCGCGCGCAAAATACGAGGTATCCGTATAACCGCTCAAAGAAGCTATTTCTTTTATGGAAGTGAAACCGTTTTCAATAAGCTTGACGGAGTTTTCTATTCTAACCAGCGAAAGATATTCCGAAAAAGTCACGTTCATCTTTTCGGCGAATATCCTCGAAGCGTATTTCGGGCTTAAATACAGTTCTTCGCATAGAGATTTCAAAGATAGGTCGGGATCGGCAAAGCGCTCGTCTATCAGTTTTCTTATCTTAAGAACGTGATTTTCGTGCTTTAACGAGCGCCCGACGTTCTGATTTTTGCATAAAAATCCGAGAGTGTAGCGTAAAATGCCTTCGCCGATAAGGTCGATATTACTTTCGTTCGTCTTTTTGAGCGCGCTCGTCCAAAGCGGCAAAAGCTCGGCTGCGTTGCCGATAAAATGGCTGCTTTTATCGTAGCCTACGCGAGCGAGTACGGAATTTATCGATAACCCGACGAACGAAACGTAATACATTTTGAGAGAACCCTCGTCGGTCACGGTGTAGCACGTCGACGGTTCGGTAACGAAAACGTCGCCTTTACCGATAGACTTTTTGCGGTATTTGGTGTCGAAAACGCCCTTGCCTTCGGCCACGACGTACAGCCTGTAATAGGAGAAAGTCACGAAATTCGGAGTCGAAAAATCGTTTTCGCAGACGAAGTTGAGAACGTGGATATTTTCGCTTTCCAAACCCGGGGGAGCAAATTTACAGATGTTGAAAGTTTCGGTTTCCATATTTATATTATAATACCCTTTATCCGCTCCGTCAAGTAAAAAGTGGATTAAATCCTTGATTTGGTGGTCTTAAAGCCTTGAAAACAGCTTTTTAATATGCGACAATATAATTGAAATAAAAAGAGGACTTTACTTATGAGCATTAAAATAGGTGTGTTCGGCGGTCGCCGCGGCGACAGCATGATAAACTGGTGCAAACAAACGGGCGAGGCGGAAGTTGCCGCCATCTGCGAAAAGGACAAACGCGTTACGGATTTTTTAAAGAAAAAATACCCCGACGACAAAGTTAAGTATTTTAAAGACTTCGACGAGTTTATAAAGTGCGGGCTCGACGCGGTCGTTCTTGCCAACTACGCCAACGAACACGCGCCGTATGCGATAAGGTGCCTTGATATGGGTATAAGCGTTTTGAGCGAAGTGCTGCCGTGTCAGACTTTAAAGGAGGCCGTCGGGCTCGTCGAGGCGGCGGAACGTTCGTCGGCGGTGTACGCTTACGCCGAAAACTACTGCTATATGCCCGCCACTTTGGAGATGAAAAAGCTCTATAAACAGGGCGTTATCGGCGATTTCGAGTACGGCGAGGGCGAATACGTCCACAACTGCGAACCTATCTGGCCGCAGATAACCTACGGAGAAAAGGACCATTGGCGCAACAATCAGTATTCGACGTTTTATTGCACCCATTCCATCGGCCCGCTCGTACATATAACGGGGCTTAAGCCCGTGTCGGTCATCGGAGCGGAACTTCCCTTTAACAACGCGATGGCGCGAATGGGCGCGAAAAAAGGCGCCGCCGGGATAGAGCTGATAACTTTCGAGAACGGAGCGATAGTTAAAAGTCTGCACGGCGATTTAAGGAAGAACAATATATGGTTCTGTATGTACGGCACCAAGGGCAGAATGGAAAGCGTGCGCGAGGCCGCTTTGCCCGACGGCGTTGTGAAACTTTTGGTCGACTACGACAGCGACGAAATGCTTTTTGACTGCAAGCGCGGGGAATATTCGCCCGAGATAAAGGGGCTGGGACACGTCGGCAGCGATTTTTACCCCATGCACGAGTTCGTCGCTAAATTAAAGGGCAAAAAAGCCGACGTTATCGGCGTTTACGAGGCGCTCGATATGTGGCTCCCGGGGTTTTTCGCGTATATTTCCATTTTGGAAGGCGGCAAGGCGCAGGCTATACCCGATCTTAAAGATAAAGCTCAACGCGACAAATACCGTAACGACACCCGTTGCAGTGACAAAAAAGTCGCCGGCGATATGCTGCTCCCGTCTTACTCCAAAGGCGAAATACAAACGGACGACTATGTTTACGAAAAAGTGAGAAGAAATTACGAAAAGTTTTTGAAAGAAAACTCCTGACCGTTATTCCGCTTTCCACTTTTCACATTCTATAATAATATTGAAACGATATGATTTCTTCGGAGGAAAAAATATGTTGATAACAGCAAAAAGAAAAGGGATCGTCTTTTTTGCGATCGCGGCGATATTGTGTATTGCCGCCGCCTTCTTTACCGCACCCGTTAAGGTCGACGCGGTAACGGCAAGCGCCGATTGGGCTACCGCAGCCGAGCGCATGACGCTTTCGGAAGAAAACGACGAGGTCGTCTATTCCTTCACGCAGACTTCGGGCGGCGTCGAGGTCGTCAGGTCGGATTACGTCAACGACGGTACGCTCAACACCTTCGAATACGACTTCCGCTACGACGAGGACGACGGAAATCAGTGGTGGCTGTCGGCGGCATTATACAACGGCAACGCCTATGCGGGCAGAATACTCTGGAGAGCGGGCGGCTCGTTCGAATATCATTCGGCTAACGATAAGCAGCTTTTCGGCAAAAATATCGGCGCGGTCGGCAAAAGCTGGCATCACGCAAAAATCACGATCGTCGGCGGCGTGACTATCGCTGTCATGGACGGCGAAACGGTAATGTATTATGCAGGCGAAAACGGCTTTACCGCTCCCACCCTTATCCCCGCGTTCGGCACCTGGGGCGTAAAGTATTCCGTCAAAAATATGCACTTTTACAGTGACGATCTTTCCGTAAGTCATTCGATAACTTACGATCTTAACGGCGGCGTCAACGCCGCGGGCAATCCCGATAAATTTTACGAAGGCATAGAGACTCCCGTTTCCGCTCCCACGAGGACGGACGGCTACTATCATTTCCTCGGCTGGACGGCTTCGGACGGCGATACGCCCGTTATAAACTACGTCATCCCCGCGACGGCGACCGAAGATATTACGCTCACCGCTAATTGGGAAGCTTACACACCCGCCGATAAAACGAGCGAAAATTGGGTGTGCGACGGCAACAATCTCGCGAGCTATCCCGATTGGGGGCGTTTCACGATCGTCGAATACAACGACGAACTCGTTTACAGAATGCCGAGCGAAGGCACCAACGGCGGAGCCAACTGTCTTAACTACCGCGGCGACGAGGCAGAGGAAAACAACTGTCTCGAATACGAGATGATGGCCACCGTGTTCACTTACGGCAATTCGAGATTATATTTCGCCGACGAATACGGCAACAAAGGATATCAGATACTTTTCGATTCCGGACTTCTTCAGATAAGACAGCCCGGCGGAAACGGCGCGGTCTACGCTTCCGTTCCTTACAGCGTTCCCAACGACAGATTTATCAAAGTCAAAGTTATTTACGAAGAAGATCTTATCGCCGTATATATCGACGAAGAACTCAAACTCTGGATAAACGTTTTACCTGACGGAACGCCCGGCACGGACAGAGTGTTCTTCTGGGAATACGGGCTGACGGGTTACGTAAAAGGCTTTACTTTCAGTAACGTTTCCGACGGTGCGCATACGATAACTTACGACCTTGCGGGCGGCACGCTCGAAGGCAAAAACCCCACCAGGTTCTATACTTCGGAAAGGACGGTCGATATCACTTACGAACCCGACCGTGACGACGGCTACGTTTTCACCGGCTGGACTTACGCGGGCGTTACCGAACCCGTCAAAAACCTGCAATTGAGCCTCAACGTCGACGAAGATATCACGCTCACCGCAAATTGGGAACAAACGGAGATCCCCGATATGACGAGCGAATATTGGGTGGACGCCAACGCCGCACCCGCCTGGGGCGCGTATTCCGCAGTTATAAGGAATAACGAAAGAGTTTACAAACTGCCCGCGGGCGAGAACGGCGGCGCGAACGCTTTGAAATACGTCGGAGACGATACCGACTTCAACTGCGTGGAATTCGACGCAAAAGTGACCGTAAACGGTAACTTCGGCCTGCATTTCGGTTCCGACTCGTTCAGATACAACGTGGCTTTCAACGGGCTTTGGGGCATGACTTATATCGCAAGGTCTTTAGGTAACGACGCGTTCACTTACTATTCTACTTGCGACTATAAACTTACCGCCGGCACCGATTACGACCATATAAAGATAATAGTCGACGGCGACCTTTTGGCTTTGTACGTAAACGGCCGGCTCGTAATTTACGCCACTGCGTTCGAGAACGAAAACTTCTCGCTCGAAAATATGTGGCTGTGGTCTTACTGGTCGGAAGGCTACGTTAAAAACTTCACGCTTTCCAAAGCCGCGCTGCCCGCTTTTGCCGATATAACTTACGAACTTAACGGCGGCACGAACGGCAACAATCCCTCAAAGTATATCTCGGGCGCAAACGTAGCTTTAAGTATCAATATGCCCAAGCGTTCGGACGGATTGTTCCTCGGCTGGACGATGAACGATAACGACGGACCTTCTAAAAACTTCGCTATCCCCGCTGGGACTACGGGTAACGTCACGCTCACCGCGCATTGGAAGGATATCGAGGTCGACCAAAACTGGCAGACCATGCTCGAAACGTTCACGGTCGAAGAAGAAAACGGCAAGCCCGTTTACACCTGCCCGCGCCCCAAGGAAGGCGTAGGCTATATCGAATCCGACTATCGTACGGAAAAGGATATCAACGTTTTTGAAACGAACGTCCGCTATACGGGCGCCACCGACGGCAACGATACTCTGTTCTTCGGTATGTACGTCATTTCCGGCGGATACAGATACTCATTTATCGTCAGAAGAAACAAAGCCGTGCAGTTTCTTATTTCCAACGGCTACGGCGCGGATATCAAGACGGTAGACTGCGGCGTGACCACGGCTTTAATAGAAGGCGTGTTCATGCACTTTAAAATGGTGTTCGCCACCGACCGCGTCGAGCTTTATATCGACGGCGACAAGGCCGCTTCCGTCTACGACACCGACGGCAAAGAGATAACTTCTTCCGCTACTTGCGGCTTTATGAACTGGGGCGTTATATACACGGTCAAAAATATGAGCTTTGGTCACGAACACGTATTCGAGTACGTCGAAGGCACCCCCGCGACCTGCGAGACGGCGGGTATGAAAGCTCATTACTTGTGTAACTGCGACGAAAAGGCTTATCGCACGGAAGACGACGAAGGTATGCTTATAGAGACCACCCTCGAAGCTCTCGTTATCCCCGCGCTCGGCCATACCGAAGTCATAGACGCGGCTGTTTCTCCCACCTGCACCGAAACGGGGCTTACCGAAGGTAAACGTTGCTCGGTCTGCGGCAAGACGCTCGTAGCTCAAAAAACGGTCGCCGCAACCGGCCACGAATGGGGCGAATGGGTAGTGACAACTCCCGCCACCGCCACCGAAGACGGCGAAGAAACGAGAACTTGTTTAAACGACGCAACGCATAAAGAGACTCGCGTTATCCCCGCCACGGGCGAACCCGCCGCGAGCGAAGAGTCCGCTACAAGCGACGAAACACCCGCTTCTTCTAAAAAGAGCGGCGGCTGCGGCGGCGTAGTCGGAACGGGCGCGGCGCTTATCGGCGCTATCGCCGCACTTATTTGCGCGGTTTTTGCAAGAAAAAAGAAAGTGTAATAACGTAGTTTATCGCCGCGCTTGAATAATATAAGCGTGTCGGCAAAAAACGTCAGAACGCAAGATAC
>JAFZXN010000072.1 GCA_017616695.1 Clostridia bacterium
CGTTTTTACGGTTTTTTATCGGAAAGTCGGTCTATAAGTCGATCATTCGTCGTTTTCGTAAGAGCCGACTATCTCTTTCGCACAGTTTACGACGGCGTTTTTAAGTATTTTCGGCTCCAATACCGTAACGTTTTTCCCGAATCGCATTATCTCCGAAACGAGATTGTTGTTATAAGGTAAAGACGCTTCCGCAAATATCTTTTCGCCGACGGTATATACGTTGTTTACGCCCAGCCATTCTTCGACTTCGAGCCTGACTTCGGGCGCTACTGAAAGCGTAACGTTGATGGGTTCACCCGCGCTCTCCCATTCGGCTATGGGCTTTGCGTGGAAATCGAACGGGCGCTTTAAAAAGGTGCCTGCGCCGTCCGCGTACTCGATACGGTTTATCTTAAACAGCCTGAAATCGTCGCGCATACGGCAAAAAGCGTAAACGTACCACCTGCCGCTTTTTAAAGCGACGGCGTGCGGCTCGATGAGCCTTTCGGAAAAGTTGCCGTTTCCGTCGCGGTATCCTATCTTTATAAGGGTGCCGTTTTCCACCGCCTCCGATATGACGGAAAGCTTTTCGATAAGCTTATCGTCTTCGCTCCAACCCGTTCCGTCGATTATCAGCGACGAGGCGTTAAGCTTGATTTCAACGCTGTCGCGCCGCGCCGCGGTCAGCTTTTCGAGGACGGAAGATATTTCCGAAGCGCCTTTTAACTGTTCTTTAAGCGAATTGAGTATCGACGACAGCGTTCTGAACTCGTTTTCCGTAAAAAACAGCGCGGGCAGGCGGTAACTGTCGGCAATTTTGAACCCGCCACCGGGACCGTGGGCGACCGTTATCGGCACCCCCGCTATCGACAGTTCGTCGATATATCTGTACGCGGTGCGCCTTGAGATCTCGAATCGTGACGCGATCTGCGTCGCGGTGACGGTCTTTCCCGCAAGCAGCATTATGAGCATTTTAACAAGCACGGTGAATTTCATATAAGCTTTCGGCCGCCGGATAAGTTTGGTCGTTTTTTGGCGGTCGTCAATGATATACTACCATACTGCTTGACTCTTAGTCAAGAAATTGCGCCGTCGAAATGACTATATCCGCCATTTTGTTGAGCGAACGGGCGGGATCGAGCTTTGACATATTGCGTATAAACCGCTCTCTGTTTGCGGATAAGTAACACAATTTTTCTTCAAGTGCGGATATGCTCATATCTTCTTCTTTCAACGTGACGGACATTCCCTTTTCAAAAAAGTAGTCTGCGTTTTGTATCTGATCTCCGCGAGAAGCTTTTTTCGGGAGCGGCACGAAAACGGTCGGTATCTTTCTTGCGATAAGCTCGAAGGCGGTGTTGGAACCGCACCTTGAAAGCGCGTAGTCGCTCAAAGAGTACGCAAGCGCCATATCCTTGACGAAACCCACCTGACGATAGCCCTTCCTTTTAACGCCCGAAATATGCTCGTCGCCGCATATATGCAACACTTCATATCTTTTTAACAGCTCGTCGATATTGTTTACGGTAAAATCGTTGAGCGCTTTGGCTCCGCTGCTGCCGCCGACTACCAGAAGAACGGGCTTGTTGCGGGGAAGCGAAAAGACCTTTTCAGCCTCTTCCTTTTTTTCGGCGAGTACGCTCCTTGCTATCGGCGGGCCGACGTAAACGCCGTTATCGAGTTTTGACGCCGTAGTTTCAAAGCTCGTCAGAACGTACTTGCATTTTCTTGCGGTGAGCCTGTTCGCAAGCCCCATCGTAAGATCGGATTCGTGGCAGATAACGGGTATTTTCAATTGGTTTGCGGCAAGGCATACGGGCACGGAAACGTAACCGCCCTTTGAAAACACTATATCCGCGCCCGTTTCTTTTAAAATAATATTGGCGGCGGCTACGGCTTTTAGGAGCGTGAAGGGTATCGCAAGGTTTGAAAGATACATACCGCGTTTAAGTTTGGTCGTAGGTATGCACATATATTCAAGCGTTCCCTCGACGGCTTTTCTCTCCCGTCCTTTTTCCGAGCCGATATATATTATCCTGTCGAAACTGTTTTTGAGATAGGGCAAAAGGGCAAGGCACGGCAGACAATGCCCGAGCGTTCCTCCGCCCGTCATAACAAGCGTTTTCATATATTAATAGTATTGTCGCTATCCGTTTTATATTATGCGGCAAGATAAGTCTTTGCCAAATCCTTTTCACTTTTCGTCGCCGATATCGCGGATAGCGGGGCAGGTTGCGGGAAAAGTTACCGTTTATAAAATTATTTCTTACAAATTTTGCCTAATATCTTGAAAAGTATCAAAGAATATAGTACAATATAATTATGAGTTACATTATCGGTCTTGACGTAGGCACGACTTCCGTCCGTTCCTGCGTGTACGGAGTAGATGACGGAAGTTTCAGTATAGTTAGGCAAAAAGCCGTCGAGCAGATCTATCCGCACCCCGACTGGGTGGAGGAAGAGGCGGAAGAGATATATCTTTCGACTTATATGTGTCTTACCGACGCGTTCGATAAAGCCGACGGCGACGTTCTCGGTATATCTTTGACCAATATGCGCGAAACGGTCGTTTGTTGGGATTCCGTCACGGGGAAACCCTTCTATAACGCGATAATCTGGCAATGTCGCCGAACTAAAGACTATTGCGAGTCGCTTCCGAAAGAGACTAAAAAGCTTATTTACGAAAAGACGGGGCTTGTCGTCGACGCCTATTTTTCGGCGAGCAAGATAAAGTATCTTATCGATAACGTCCCCAAAGTCAAAGAGGCGCTTATGGCGGGCAGACTTCGCGTCGGCACGGTGGACAGCTATATCGTTTACCGCCTGACGGGCGGCAGGAATTTCGTTACCGATATAACCAACGCCTCGAGGACGATGCTTTTTAACATTCATACGCTTTCTTACGACGAAGAGCTGTTGTCCCTTTTCGGTATCCCGCGCGGGATACTTCCCGAAGTTTACGATAACGACAAGATATTCGGCTATACCGACCTCGGCGGCAAGACAATCCCCATCGCGGGCGTGATAGGCGATCAGCAGTCGGCGCTCTTCGGGCAGAATTGTCTTGAACAGGGTAGCGCGAAGGTCACTTACGGCACGGGGCTGTTTATGCTTTTCAACACGGGCGACAAGATATGTTCGACCGATTCGGGCTTACTTTCGACGATAGCGTATAAGGTGGACGGGAAAGTTACCTACGCTCTCGAAGGAAGCGTTTTCAACGCGGGAACGGCTATCCAGTTTTTGCGCGACAACCTCGGAATGATAACGACCGCTGCCGAGAGCGAGGCGCTTGCAAGATCGGTCGATTCTGCCGACGGCGTTTGTTTCGTGCCCGCGTTTACGGGGCTTGGCGCGCCGTATTGGAAGAGCGACGCCAAAGGGCTTATTTGCGGATTAACACGCGGCTCTACCAAAGCCCACGTCGTAAGAGCGGCGCTCGAAGCCATGGCTTACGCGGCGAGAGAGCTATTCGATATCATGCAAAAAGAGAGCGATATCGCGCTCGATTTCGTCAAAGCGGACGGCGGCGCGAGCGAAAACAAGTTCCTGATGCAGTTCCAATCCGACCAGCTTCAGGTGCCCGTCAAAGTCCCCGCAAATAAAGAGGCGACCGTTCTCGGCTCCGTTAAAATGTGCTTAAAGGCTCTGGGACTGAATTATAAAGGCGAGGAGAATCTTTCGACTTTCACGCCCGAGCCGAGAGACGACGAAGTGTATTATAGGTGGCTTAACGCCGTAAAAAGGTGTATTTTTTGATAAAAAACGTTATAAGGTGACGATATGAAAAGATTTGATATGACTATGAAAGACGGCAAAATCCTTTCCGTGTGCTTGTGGGAACCGCAGGGAGAGCCTCGCGGGATAGTTCAGATCTCCCACGGTATGGCGGAACATATTATGCGTTACGACCATATCGCAAATTACCTGAGCGAACACGGCTTCGTCGTTATAGGCGACGATCACCGCGCTCACGGCGAGACCGATAAGGATACGCTCGGGTTTGCGGAAGGCAATATTTTTGATCTTACCCTGTCCGATATGGCGGAGATTACCGAGTACGCAAAAAAAGAGTACCGGGGGCTTAAGGTCGTTTTGTTCGGCCATAGTTACGGCTCGTTTCTTACTCAGGCGTATATCGAAAAGCACGAAGACCTTATCGACGGCGCGATAATCGGCGGCAGTGCGAAAATGACGGGTATAGTCACCGCGTTCGGCCGCATGGTGGCAAATATCGGCTACGCCTTTAAAGGCGGACGGGCAAAAGGCGAGTTCATCAAAAAAGCCAGTTTCGATTCGTACGAAAAAAAGTTGAAAGACGGCAGCTTTATTTCGAGTATCCCCGCCGAGACCGAAAGATATCTTGCGGATAAATACTGCGCGTTCACCTGTTCTTACGGGTTTTATAAGTATATGTTCAAGGCGTTTACCTGGATGTATAAAAAGGAAAACCTTTCCAATATAGACAAAGACAAACCGCTCCTTTTGATAAGCGGCGATCAGGATCCCGTCGGGGAATATACAAAATCGGTCGAGGCGCTTTATAATACGTACGTCGGGATAGGTTTGAAGAACGTTACCAAAAAGTACTACAAAAACGTCCGCCACGAGTATCTTAACGACGTTTCGCGTGAAGAAGCCTTTGCCGATATCCTCGCCTTCGTTGAAAAAGTGTGCGGATAATGAAGTTATAGCCCGACTTATTACGGTTTTTAATAAGAAAAAAGCGCGCCTTATGACAAGGCGCGCTTTTAAAAAACGACGTGTCTATTTTTCCTTTTTTTCGAACGCCTGCGTAATATCGGCTTCCAATAGGAAATTGCAGAACTTATTATCGCAGTGCTTGTTGAGGGCGTCGAAAATAAGTTGCGTTATATAATAAGCGCAAACGCCCGAAACGAGCCCGAATACCATTCCGAAGAGTACGTCCGAAAGGTAGTGTTTCATAAGATACGTTCTCGCAACGCAAATAATTAATGCAAAAACGATACCCGTCCAACCGTAGCGCTTGTCGAACGTCATAATGAAAGCCGTCGCAAACGCGAAAGCTATCGAGGCGTGCCCCGACGGACACGAATAGCTCGAAGAGCTATCCGCACCGGCGGCTTGCCACCAAAGATAATAGTCTGAAGCTTGGTCGAAAAAGGGGCGCGGGCGGGCTATGACGAATTTTGCCGCGTAGCCGAGTATTATCGCCGCGGCGACCGCCAAAAATATCACGGCTCCGCGCATACGAGTCTTTTTAAAAAGCATCAGAACGATCGCCGCAATGAGTATTATCACGCCTTTATCGGCAAGATATGAAAAATATTTGAAAAACGTATTGAAAAAACCGTTTTGCATTCCGTGCATGAGCGAAGCCCAGCCGTGGTCCAAAGAATCGAAGATACCTCCGAAAAACATAATTATACCTCTTAAATTATTTGAATTTTTGCGTGAAAAATAATAATTTTTATGATCTTGAACATAATTATTGTATGCTAACGAGATCGCAAATAGAAAAGTTATTGTCCTATGCAAGCCCCAAAACGTGCGTAAAGCTCACGAAATTGCTGTACGAAAGCGAAAAGAATAACCGATAAATAATTTCGTTAAAAATCCCACTTCGGGATAAATTCCGTGCCTTGCGAAGAAAATTCCTGCAAAAACACCTTTTCAAAGCCCTGTGCGCGGGCAAAGTCGACGGCGGTCTGATATTCGCGCAAAGTTATCTTTCGTTTAAGCTCCGGATATTTTAGTTCCCCGAACGGCGTGTACTGCGACATGAGCGATAAATACGCGTCGCCGATGATCTGTTTTAATGCGGTGAGCACCTTTTTCGTTTCGTCGAGGTTTTGCGGCAGGATAAGGTGCCTTACGATGACGCCTTGCTTTAAAAGCCCGTCTGCTCCGAGAACGCAGGGCTTTGAGCTTATCATCTTGCCGATCGCGGGGTATGCGTACTCGAAGTAGTTTTTTACGCCCGAATACCTTAGCGAACGCTCGGGCGAAACGTACTTCATATCGGGCAGGAAAATATCCACAAAGTCGGTCAATAAGTCGATGATCTCGACTTTTTCGTACCCGTGCGTGTTGTAACACACGGGTATTTTCGGCTTGTAAAGCTTTAATGCGCCGATTATTTTATCCGAATACTGCGTGGGCGAAACGAGGTTGATATTCGCCGCGCCGTTATCTTCCAAAAAGCGGAAGATATCGGCAAGCTCCTTTTCGGAAACGTACTTTCCGCGTTGGTTTCTCGACACTTCGTAATTCTGGCAGAATACGCATTTTAACGAGCAACCGCAAAAAAACACCGTTCCCGAGCCGTTTTTTCCGGAGATGACGGGCTCTTCAAACGGGTGCAGATAATACTTTGCTATTTTTATTTTATCGTCCGCGTTGCAAGCGCCTTTTCCGTTTGACCTGTCGGCGTTGCAGTTAAGCGGACAGAGTGAGCAACCGTTCATACGATTATTTTATCACATTTTCATTTCGATGTAAACTTTTCTTTGACATTTTTGTAGCTTAAGACTATAATAATATAACGCAGACAAAAATCTGCGACAATTCGCAATTTATAGGCTCGGTCGTAAGTTTTTTAACGCCCTGCGAGCCTTCGGGCTGAAAACTTTCGTTAAAATTATAAATTGCGGATAAAAAATAATTAAATAATTTTGTTTGGCGGCGTAGTCGCTCGACCATTAGCGGTCAGCGGTAAGCGTAAAATTGCTTTTTAAATGCTGTGAAAATATGTTATTGCAATAGACCGGTGCTGACGCTATCCGAAAAGCTTTCGCGGAAGAAAGAAAGCAAAATAATTAAAAAACACAAAACTTGAACGAGGTACGATAGGAATGTTGAAGTACTTTACCAGCGACTAGGAATGTTGGAGTACTTTATCGGCGAACGAGACACGAAAGGTGTGTAAAGTGCTTTACAAGCGGAGGATCAATACGCCGTAAGGCGTGGCGAGCGCGAGCGAGCCGAATTATATAATACTTTGTTTCGGCGTCGGGCGA
>JAFZXN010000009.1 GCA_017616695.1 Clostridia bacterium
AAAAACGTCTGAACCCCATATCTTGCTTTATCACACCGAACGCTCCTTCGACTTGGATCGAACGATTCATTCTTAATTCTATCCCTTTGTCTGTCGTTATGTTCTCAAGAGATTGTTTGCGCTTTTCGTAGAACTTAAACGATACTCTTATCACTCGGTATTCTTTTTTTGATTGAAAACATTCATCCCTATGCGGACAACCCACGCAACTTTCCGTTCTGTAATGTCGTATTGTAGCTTACTTCTTTCTCAAAACGTGCCTATACAAACGGTTTCTAAGTATATGGGACACAGCGATTCAACGGTTACATTAAAGGTTTACAGCCATTTTATTCCCGTTACGCAGGATAAAGCGTTAAACGCGCTTGCAAGGTTAGCGTTTTAACAAAAAATCGGTATAAATCGGTATAAGAAAAAAACGAGACGTAAAACCTGTATTTAGCGGTAAAAATAAAAAAACCACAAGACATTGTGGTTTTCGTGGTACTCCCGACGGGAATCGAACCCATAACTAACCCTTAGGAGGGGTTTATTATATCCATTTAACTACGGAAGCATATTTAATTGTTTTGGTAAGGTGTAAAAAACAAAGGGGTTTATTGAGCCGAGCGCCGACAGGCGCGAACGCCGTCGCAGTATGCGACTTATCCATTTAACTACGGAAGCATATTTAATTGTTCTGGTAAGGTGTAAAAAACAAAGGGGTTTATTGAGCCGAGCGGTGGCGCAATTCGATTTTGCTTACTTATAATAGCATAAAGAGCGGTGTTTGTCAAACGCTTACGGAATTAATTTTGATCAAAAAAAGATTTTATCGTCTTTTTCCAAAAAAGGCTCGTAGTTACGGCGTGAAACGAGCCAAGGCGATCGGGAAAGATAACTAAAGTTAAGGCGAAGATATCGGGGATATGCGTAACGGGATTTTACGGCGGCAGAATAATTGCCGAAAGCTTTATAGTAAAATCGTGACAAAAACGCCGATAAAACGGGCTAACGAACGGAGCTGAAAGTCATTACAAAAAATATCGTATAAGCACGGGCACCGCGAATAAAATTCGCGGTGCCTTTTGACGTGTTATCTGTAAGAAAGGGGACGATATTAAGGCCTTTTCGTCTTTAGTTGCGGCGGGCGAAAGGCCTATAAAATTGCGACAAAAAAATCAGCGTATTACAGGCAGATCGACTACGCCGTCGGACGACGAAACGTTTTCCGACGAGCCGCCATCTTCAAAAGAAGACGAGTCGTCCGTTAAAGACGTATCTTCGTCACAAGACGAAACGTCGCCGCAAGAAGATAAAGAGTCTTCTGTCAAAGAAAGAACGCTTGAGTTACCGCTTTCTGCCGGCAAAGAGGCGGGAGAACCGTCGTTCGTTTTAGTGCACGCGAATAACAAAGTAGCCGATAAAGCTATCAAGATAATGATCGATAATTTTTTCATAAACAAGTTGTTGTAAAAGCCTGTGCGGCGCTTAAATAAAGTATCGATCACCAATTTTCGATATCGTCGATGGAAGTATCGAAATCGTCGCTGCTGGCGGTCAGAATGGCTTTATCGTCAAACGTATAAAAGATCAATTCTATATCAACAAATTCTTTTTTCATAACGTACCTCTCGTTAAGCCGTAAGGCTGTAAGTCGTCGCGGAAACGCCGTATTTCCAGAGCGCTTTAACAAGCTCGGCGGTCTCGTCGTCGCCGTCCTGCTTGGCGTAGACGTAAGCCTGAACGCTGTAAGTTAACGTCTGGCCTTCCGTCAGACCGCTGTAAATTACCGCGGTGATCGTATCATCGAACTCGGTGGCTTTAACCGCCTGCGAACGAACGGCGTAAACACCTTCCGTGACCAAGACGAAATCTCTTGCGCCGAACGTGACGGGGCTACCTTCCCCGACGGTCACGGTAACGGTAACGTTTTCTATGTTTTCGGCCGTCGCGTTAAAGACGAGGTTGAGTTTGTTTTCGCCGTCGAAATGGAGCGATACGCCTTTGAAGGAAGTGCCGTCTGCCGCTTCGCCGGAAACCGACTTATCGAACGAAGACGCCTCTTCTTCGTCGGTGGCGTAATCGGCAAAATCTTCGTTGACGAGGTTTTCGGTATCGTAGCCGATATATTCCTGCGCGGCGGCGCCGTAATCGCAGATATCGCCGATAAGATCGTGCATCGCCGCATATTTGGCGTTTGTCATGGATAATTCCGATGCGGTCATCGACAGAAGCTTTTTGAAATAATCGGTCATTACGAAGTTGGTTTCGGCAAAGTCTTCGCCGTAAAGCAGCATCGTGACCGTTATGTCGTCGCCGATACGGTGGGGCGAAATGCCCTTATAAGTGAACTTATATACGTTTTCGGTAGCCGTCGACGTGCCCGCGACGGTCTTGGTGAACGCGCCGCTCCCGTACGAAAATCTTACGGTGACGTCGGAGCTGTCTGTTCCGTCGGGGATATAGACGTAATAGTTAAGAGCAAGCGATTCGTCCAAAGCGACGTTTTTGCCCGTGAAATGCAGGTTGTCGTCGTCAAGCGCCGCTATAGCCGACTTGGCCGACGAAAGATAACTTTCTACTGCGCTTACCGTAGTCGCGGCGGCGATGTCTGTCTTTGCCGCTTCAACGTCGTCGGCAACGGTCGCCCAAGCGGTTTCGGAATAATCCTTTTCCATCGAGTCAAGTTCCGCGGTGGCTGCGGCTTTTGCCTTCGAGGGGCTCTTTTCAAAGCAGAACCAGACGTTTCTTATGAATATCTGCGCGCCGTCGGTATTTTCGGTGAATTTTACGGAAGTTATTTCGTCGCTTGCGTCAAAGCTTGCCTGCAACAGATAATAAGTGGGCGAAGACCTCGTTACGGGGAGCGATTCGCTGTCTACCGCGACGTTTCCGTCGTTCGCAAACATTTCGACGGTGTCTATCGGAGCCCAGTTTCTTAACTCTATTCTGACGTAGGTGATGACGTATTGGCTGTATTCCGACAAAGAGAACGTAGACGTCGCCAACGCTTTTATCATGCAGTTATAAGTGCCTTGAATGAAAAATCCGCGAGACGATTTGTTGCCGACGATATTCCAAACGATCTGCTCTTTTGAGTGACTTTGGTCGAAAGTGCGCCAGGAATCGAGGCGAGCGCTGGCCGTGCCCGTATAAGCCGAGCCCCAGCTCTCAATATCAACGTGAGTTTCGTATTGCACCGTACCCGACGGCAAAGCGGTGTACGAAACGACGTTCCATTTTGCGTATAGTGTTATATTCTCGGTGGCTACGGTTTCCCAATCGTAGTTTTCCGTCAAAGCGGCGTCAGTACACCAATTTGCAAATGAATAATTGTATTTGGCACCCGATCTCGAAGGGGCGGAAGGCTCGACGAAGGCGTCGCCCGGGTATGCGTATATTTGCGATACCGCGTCGCCGCCGTTACTTTGGAAGGTCATCGTGTATCGACCGCCGACCACCGTATCGAATTTTGCGTAGACCGTGGTGTCGGCAGTGATCGGATCGGAAAAATCGAACGCCGTTTCGAAAGTGTCGTCCGCATACCAACCGCCGAAAGAATAAACGTGTTCGGCGGAAGGTTTGACGGGATCGTCGGGCCTTTCGGCGCAGTTGCCGGACGCTATCTCTTGCGAAGAGATGCTCGTTCCGCCGTCGGTGTCGAAGCTTACGGTATAAGTGCTGCCGACATATTCGTACGTTACGCTTATGTTTTTGATGTTCAGAGTGGATCCCGAACCGTTTCTGGAGTTGGTCAGACAGAAAGACTTGAACCCATCGTCGGATGAATAATCGTAAACGTAGACTTTGCCGTTTTGAGGGAAGAGGGCGGTAGCGTAACCGTAACCCGTTTGCTCATCTACCGCGCTGTCGGAAATAACGTTATCGCCAAGATCGGTCACGGCAATATTCACGTAACAACTTGCATTCGGTGAATACGTGGTTATCACGACTTGTTTGAAAGCATAATTCGCCGCATTTAACGATAAAGTGATACTCGCACCTATACCGTTATTGGAACCGGGATAAGATAAACGAAGAGATTCGTTCTTTTTGATAATGTTCAGATCAAGGTGATAACCCGTTCCCGTGTTGAAAGTAAGCGAGGCTATCTCGTCTTCTTCTACGCCGTTAAAAAGAGGCAAGGGGATATCTTCGTCCTCTTCCGTTCCGAGGCGTTTTCTGACGCCCGCTTCCGTTTCGGTGCCGTCGGTGTCGTCGTAAATGGACGATTGCGTGAAATCGACGGAAGCCGTTACTTCTATGTCGGCGTTTACTTTTGCTACGTTCGGCTTAAATGCGGCGAACGCGAACAGAGTGCATAACGTGACGGCGGCGCCGAGAGCTGCTATCGAAACGTTACGGATAATTGATTTGTTTTTCATTTTTTCCTCCGGTATTTGATCGTGCCGCTGCGGGCGTTTTTTCGTTCGTAACGACGTTTTCAGTAATGATCGTTGAGAATATTTCATTAACGTGGCAAATGCGAATGCGGCAGTTACGTTAACGAAACATTCGTAATTATACAATAATTAAACGAAACATTCGTAATTATACAATAATTAATTATAGTTGTCAAGCGGTGTAGCCCATTCCGAAAATGTTTCCCGTGCCGCTTGCGTCGGTAAAGGATATCTCTATGCGGTAGTTTGAAGAAGAATTTTCGGCTATCACGGAAAGTGCGACGGCGTTATCCCAACCCTTGGGACCTATGTCGTAAGTCAAAGTATTGACTGCCGACGTATCGAGATTGGTGACCTTTACGCTTACCGTTCCGTAAACGTAGTTTGAGCCGTGGGAGGCGGGGTTGGAATTGCAGAAGACTATAATAAAGTTTTTACAGCTGAGTTCCAGCACCATCGCCTCGTTCGCCGTCGTAGACGACTTTTTCCAGCCTTGCTTGAAAGCCGTGACGTCGCTTTGCAAGGAGGTGCAGGACGTAGCGGTGTTTGCCGAGGCAAAGCTTCCGAGACTCTTTATCGCCGAAACCTGATCGGTGCTGTCGAAACCGAAGAAATTATCGTAATTTGCGGAATAAAGAGGAGTCGTCTTTACCGTAAGTCCGGCGTCCGCGGCTTTATTGACTGCACGTCTTAAAAAGCTTGCGAGGCATTTTGCGTACAGGACGTGGCCTTCGTCGTTGGGGTGAGTGCCGTCGCTTATAAAGGCGTTGAAGATCGGGTTGCTCGTAGCGATAGTGCCGTCGCAGATCTCGTAAAGCCCTGCGTCGATGGAAAACGCGGGCACGTCGTAATACTTGGCGAGAGCGTAGATATACTTCGTTGCGCCGCTGTTATGCGTGTACGTCGTGCAGGAAACGTTTATAACGACTGCGGGGTTCGTGGGAAGGTTGAGACAATTTCTCAAAAGCCCCTCGAAAGTCTGTTTGTAAAATTCACTGCTCGAATTGTTGGCGGCAAATTCTATGAATATAAGGTTGGGGTTGTGCGCGTAGATATCCTTTTTGGCTCTTACCACTGCTATCTCGCTGCCCGTGCCGCTTATGGAAGCGTTTACGAATTTCGAGTTGCCGTTAGAGTCGAAAGTGCTCTTTAACCACTGATACGAATAGTAAGCGTAACCTTTCTGGTGCTTCGATTGATCTTTGAGCGTGGCGTTTTCACCGACGGTTATCGAACCGCCGACGTAGCATACGGTCTGGCTCACGCCGTTACGCATATTGTCGATCACCTGTAAAAGGCGTGAATTATTGCCTTCGTTATATACGCAAGCGTCGTAAAGCACTTGCATATTTTCCGTGCCGATAAGGTTTTCGAGCGTAGAAGAATTATCCAAGGCGTCGATGAACTCGTCGAAATCCTCGCCGACGGCGGGTACCGTATTAGTGGAAACGCCGCTTGCTCTTCCTACCGAGTTGGACGCAAATACCGTAAATTCGTACTCGTTGCCGTTAGTAAGCCCCGTTACCATAAAATACGTTTTGCTCGTCTTGCCGTATTCTTCGCCGTCGACGTAAACGACGTATTCGGTAGCGCCCGCGGCTTTATTCCAACTAAGATAAACGCCTTCGTCGAGCGGGCGGGCGTCGAGCGCAGTTATTGGCTCGGCGGGCTGCATATTTTCGGTGTAGAGAGTGAAAGAGGCTATCTTGATATAACTTGCGCAGCTCCACCAGCAATCGAAACTGATAACGCTATCGTTGGTGAGAACTACCGAATCGTCCGACGGATATATCGTCATAACGCCCGTGGAATCAACGGGAGTAGAGCCGTCCGACTTTTCCATTATGCCGCCGTTATTGAGAACGTTGTTGCCGATACCGTTGTTGAAGGGGAAACCCTTGATATATATCTGCGATTTGCTGTAGGTGGCGGAGTTGGTCATGTCGAATGTTATCTCGGCTTTTATGACTCTTCCCTTTTTGGCAAAGCTCGAATAAGGTATCTCGAACGTTTGCGTGGCGGCGCCGTTATCGTAGATGACGGCTTCGCTGCCGAACGTGAGCGTTTCCGAAACGACGACTTCCCAGGTAGTGTAACGTATTATCACGGTATTTATCTCGAAAGTCAAGCCTTCCGCCGCGTAGCTTAACGCCGCCGAAACGGTCGCGCCCGCCGAAAGTTTGGTCGTCTCGTCGATGGGGAGCGAGAAGGTTATCGCGTTACCGCCGTCTATCGAGGCTGCGTGAACGCCGCTGTCGGATACGGATATCTTATTGCTGCCCGCCGCGCCGCGGAAACCGAAATAACGCTTGCTGTCGCCGTTGCCGTTGAAATGCACTTTGCCGACGAAATCTATCCTTCCGATAAAGAAGGGGTGGTCGGCTTCGGTCAGCGTGTAAGTGGCCTGATCGCTCGTTGTCACGGTCTTATTCAAAGTTACGGTCTTGGGTTCGTAAAGTTCCGTTTCGTTCGATTGCGACTGATCGAGCTCGAAGCGCGCGTCTATCAAAGCGACCTCGCCTTTTCTGTTATGCTCGTCGCACGAGTCGACGAAGAAATAGAACTTACTTACGCCGTAGCTGTATTCGAGCACGAATTCTCTCGTTTCGAGCCCGCCGAGCGTAACTACGCCCGTTTCAACTTTGTAACTGCCGCCGTCGGTCAGCTGAACATTGACTTTAATAACTTGCGCGTAATTGTTTTTGACGGTCATGCGGAAGACGTTTTTGCCTTTGGAAGCTTCCGTGATCGATTTGTTGCCGACGTATTTCCAGGAACCGGGATAGCCGTTATACTGTATGAGCAGGTGGCCTTCGGCGTCCTTGTCGAATTCGTAATTGCCGGTGTAAGTGTTGATGAACGTGTCCGCTACCGCCTGTTCTTTGGTAACGGCGCTTTCAAACGCGGCTATAGCGGTGTTTTTGTACCTTTCTATGCCCTCGTTGGTCGTAGCCGCGTTTATCGAACGGACGGTGGAGTTGAGAGCCTCCACGAGCTTTTCAAAGCGTTGCGAAGAGTAATCTTCTTTATCGAGTTTGTCGAAAGCGTCGGTAACTTCGATAAGGGCGAGGGATCTGACGTTTTCGTCGGCGGGCTGACCGATGACTACCGTTAAAGACGTCGTTTTACGCACGCCCTTTTCGGTGTAACTTATCGTTATCGAGGTATTGCTTGCCGTGAGCGCGCCGCTCGGTGAACAGGTGTAAGACGTTACCGTCTTCGAGGTATCGTCCGAGTAATACGCGGTGACGACCATACCTTCGGCGTTGAACGTTTCGCCGACGAGATAATCGGTCTTGACGGGAACCGTCGTTACGGCTATTCTCGTAAGCGTTGCTTCTGTCTTTACGGAAGACGAAGTCGTATGATTGGACGGCGCGTTGTAACTGCCGCTACTTTCCGACGGTTCGCCGCACGCAACTAACGACAGCGCGAGCGAAAGTACGAAGATAAGCGAAAGTATAGTTAATAAACCGTTGCGTTTCATATTCTGTCCCCCTTATTCCAAAAGATTGTTTTTGAGCGTTTCGACTTCCTTTTCCGTCATGCCGAGCGCGCCGATCATCCAGTCTTTCATTATCGCGGAAAGCTTTTTGCCTTCGGCGTAGTACGGCGAAGCCTTGATAGCCTCGATAAACTTCGGGAAGTTATATATGCCGTTGGGATCGGTCTCGTCGTGCGGGCGATAGTTGTACGCGAAAGACGTGAACTCGTAATCCATTATAAGGTCGGTATAGCTCATTCCGAGAAGTCCGCCGAGTATAAAGGCGATGGTCCCCGTTCTGTCCGCGCCGCCCCAGCAGTGGAAGTAAACGTGTTTTTCGTTGGCGTTGGTAAAAGCCTCCACGAACATTCTTTTAAGCAATTCTTTGTTTTTGACGTTGCCGTTCAAAGCGTCGGTCTGGGCGTTGTTTTCCGTGCCGTTCCATAAAGCCGCGTAGCCGCCGCCACCGCCGTTGGTAACACGCATATAGCTGACGCCCGCGCCGAGCGGAGACGCCGTTATCTCGTTGGCTTCGGCGGCGCCTCTCAGATCGACTTCGTAAGCGATACCGAGTTGATTTTTGAGTACGTCGAGCATAGTGTCGTCAAGGTTTTTGTAGTGCGTACCGCCGCCGTTGGTGTAATTTTCGGCTATAAGTTCGCTGCCCCTGAAGATTATGCCTTGTTTTACTCTTTTTCCGCTCTCGGTCATTCTGCCACCGAAGTCGCGTACGTTGGTAAGGTTATAAGTACCGCTGTCGACGGTCATCATGCGAACGAAGTCGTTGGTCGTAAAACTCGAGATCGGGCTGACGATACCGGTCGTTTTTTCTTCGACGCGCCAGTAATAAGTCTTATCAAGGTAAAGGTTGTTGACGGTGGCGTAAGAATTTGTCGCGGCTATCTCTTCGGCACCGACGAGCGCTTCGTTGTCTGCGAATTTAACTACGAAATCGGCGGAAGGATCAAAGCCCTGCGCGTCGAACGCGAGCACGACTTCTTTGCTCCTGCCGTCGTTGTATTCCAGGCGGCAATAGTCGGAGATCTTGACGCTATCCCCGTTAAGGTCGTTGATAACGTAGTCGTCGGCAATGCCTGTTGCCTGCGCTTTCATAGCGTTCACGTAATTTGTAACGTGCGGTTTTACTACGGAAACGGTCTGTCCTTCGTAAGGGAAAGTCGCCGTAATGGACTTTTCCGAAGAGGTCGACGTTGCCGAAGTGATCGCGGGCGATATCACGGCGGCCGTCACGGTGAGGGCTGCGGATAATACGAGCGCAATTAGCTTCTTACTTTTCATGGTCGTATCCTTCTTTTTTTGCAAAATTTTCCCGCTCCGACGTGGTGCCGGAACGGGATTTGACGTTGTTATATTAAATAATAATTAAATAAAATACAATATCTATTACTTAATCAGTTGATTTTTTACTTGAACTGCGCCGAGCGTAAATCAAGCTTACGCGGCGATCGCAGCCTCTTCTTCTATGCCCAATAACGCGTTATAGATGGCGACGAATGCCTCTTCGCTCAAAGGATCGGCAAGTCCCGCGTCGGTCACGGTCCCGCGATAAGTCGGGTAGGCGTCGGGGTTGCATATCTTAAGATAAGCTACTTTGCCGGCGCTGAAATCGTCGACCGCTTCGGCATAGATCTCGAGTGAGGAGATCAAAGACACCGAATAGCTTATATAATAAGCGGCGTTGTCGATGCAGACGGCTCTCCAATAACGTTTGAGGAAGGAAAGGTATTCCTGTCCGCCTATTTCGGGAACCATGTCGTTAAGGCTTTCCATATACTCGTCGAGAACTTCCGCCGTGGGATCTTCTACGGTGTAAGCAAACTTTTCAAACTCGTTTATGATAGAGCAAGTGATAATGGATTCGGCTGTGTTGAGCATTTTTTTATCCAGGATATACGATTTAACGTTATCGCTGTAGTCGCAGTTATTGAGGAAATACTTCGTGAAGAGGAATTCGTTGGCTTGCGACTGCGTTTCCGAAAGATCCATGCCGCCGTCGCCGCCGCCTTCCCAGTGGGCGAAATAGTGACCGAATTCGTGAACTATCGTAATGATACCCTGATATTCTTTAGAAAAGAATACGAACGGTTCTCCGCTTATTAACGCCCAGGTGAAAGCTGCCTGCGGCGCGCCGCTTTCCTGTGAAATGAAGTAATAACCCTTACCGTTCCACAGATAGTTGTAGGCTTTTAAGAATTCGCCGCCCATGTATCTTGCGTATTTTTTGAAATCGCTCATATAATTGACGAAACCGTTTGAATTCTCAAAGTCGTTGCAAAGCTTCTTTTCTTCATCGGTGAAAGAAGAAAAAGCGGCTTTCGTTCTTTCGTTAAGAGCGATGTACGCGGGATAGATGTATTTTTTCACGTTCTCGAAATACTCGTCGGTCTCGTCGACGGAATAATCGCGGCCGTAAACGTTGGGGTAGGCGTAATCGGAATAATTTTCGTAACCTTCTTCTTCGGCGATGCCGTTATTGACGTCGATAAGTCTTAAATAGTATTCGGCGGCGCCGTCGTAATAATCTTCGTAATCGAGCTGATAGTAAGCGGATATGATCTCGTTCTGCTCCGCTTGGAGTTCGTAATATCTTTCGGATTTCTGTTCTCCGAGATATTCGGCTATCTCTTCGTCGGTCATATCCACGAAATAATCGGCTTTAAAGGGGCTGTCGGCAAGGGCGTGCTCCGTGCCTTCGATCCATTCCGTGGCGTCGTAAAACATAGTTATGTAATTGACGTAATCGTTGGCGTCTTCACTTTTGCCGTAAATATAGTAATTGACGTAGCTGACGACGTAATTGCCCCAGAATTCGTATTTGTAATCCCAGACCTTGGCAAGTGCCGTCTTGAAAGCTTCGAAGTCCGTGCCTTCGGATAAGAGCGCGTCGGCCTGTTCGGTCAAAGCGATATAATTATCGTAATCTCCTTCCTTGTAATCGTTTTTGAGCTCGTGAGACAACTTGGTCTCTTTTCCGTCGTAACTGAACGATTTGTCGCCGCCACCGCACGCGACCATCGAAACTACAATTAAGGTCGCCAGCAATACGGTGATTGCTTTTTTTATGATTTTCGACATTGATTTTTACCTCGAAAAAAATTTTTATATAACAATAATAATATTTTTTCGGCGATATGTCAATAAAAAAATACTTTTTGCGCCTTATCGGGTATCGCTTATTCGGAATTTTTATAAAAAAACGTATAAAAAACGCCGGAAATATACTTTTATTCGCTTTTTTGTCCGCCGACTGCGATATATATTATCGAAAAGTATTTTCGCACACGAAAAAAACGGCTGCCGAAAGTTGAGCTTTTCAACCTGCGGCGGCCGTTAAAAGGTTATTCACTTTTTCATATAGACCATTAAAACGGCTATGTCGGCGGGGTTGACGCCGGGGATACGTTCGGCTTGGCCGAGGTTTATCGGGCGCACCTTGTCGAGTTTTTCTCTTGCTTCGAGGCGAAGCCCGTCTATCGCGTTATAGTCGATATCGGGAGGTATGAGCTTTTCTTCCGTGCGCTTGGCTTTTTCGATTTCTTTAAGCCCGCGTTCGAGATAGCCTTCGTATCTCGTGTCCGTTTCGAGCGTGTCGAGTATGTCGAACGGAAGATCGGAAAAGGCGGAGAATTTCTCCTTTACGTCGGCGATCGGTATGCCGCGTTTGAGCATTTCGGCGTAAGTTATCCCGCCGTATAAGCTCCCGCCGTAAGATTCGACGAATTCCTTTGCCGTTTTTAGGGGAACGGACGTTTTAAGCTCCTCCCTGCCTTTGGCGAGCAGCTCTTTTTTCTTAAGGAACACTGCGTAGCGCGCGTCGTCGACGAGCCCTATCTCTCTTCCGCGCTCTGTAAGGCGCATATCGGCGTTGTCCTGACGCAGGATAAGTCGGTATTCTGCGCGCGAAGTCATCATTCTGTAAGGTTCGTCCGTCCCTTTGGTCACGAGGTCGTCTGTCATTACCCCGATATACGACGTGTCGCGCCCCAAAACGAACGGCTTTTCGCCTTTAAGATACAGCGCGGCGTTTATGCCCGCCATGAGCCCTTGCGCGGCGGCCTCTTCGTAACCGCTCGTGCCGTTGATCTGTCCTGCCGTGTAAAGCCCTTCGACTTTTTTGAACTGCAAAGTGGGCAAAAGCGCCATACTGTCTATGCAATCGTACTCTATCGCGTATCCGTAACGGATTATTTCGCAGTTTTCAAGCCCTCTTATCGTGCGGTACATGGCCTTTTGCACGTCGTGCGGGAGCGAAGTCGACATACCCTGAACGTATATCTCGTTGGTGTCGGCGCCTTCGGGTTCGAGGAATATCTGATGCCTGTCCTTATCCTTGAAGCGTTCGACTTTGGTCTCTATCGACGGGCAATACCGCGGACCTGTAGACGTTATCGAGCCGTTGTATAAAGGGGAGCGGTCGAGATTGTTTCTTATTATCTCGTGAGTTTTTTCGTTGGTGTAAGTCAGATAACAAGGCGCTTGCTCGGTCTTTACCCGCTCGCTCATAAAGGAAAACGGATAAACGTCGGTCTCGCCGTCCTGACGGGTGCAGGCGGAAAAATCTATCGTCCTACCGTCCACTCTCGCGGGCGTACCCGTCTTAAAGCGGCGTATGGTGAAGCCGAGTTTTTGCAGGCTTTCGGTAAGGCTGTTCGCAGGCTCGAAGCCGTTCGGGCCGGTGTATTTATACCATTCTCCCGCGATAACGCGGCTTTTTAAGTAGACGCCCGTAGCAACGACCACGGCTTTTGCGGTAAGTACGGAGCCGTAAGCCGTCTTAACGCCCGTCACTTTGCCGTTTTCGGTCAGTATCTCAACGGCCTCGGCCTGAATGATCCTCAGATTTTCCGTTTCTTCGAGGTGTTTTTTGACGTAGCGGTGATAAAAATTCTTATCCGACTGCGCGCGAAGGCTCTGAACGGCGACTCCCTTGCCGCGGTTGAGCATTTTTATCTGCAACATAGTGTTGTCGGCGGCGATGCCCATAAACCCGCCGAGCGCGTCTATTTCTCTTACGAGATGCCCTTTTGCCGTTCCGCCGATAGACGGATTGCACGCCATAAACGCTATGCTGTCGCAGTTTAACGTCATAAGCGCGGTCTTTTGCCCTAGCTTGGCAAGAGCGAGGCTTGCCTCAACGCCCGCGTGACCTGCGCCGACGACCACCGCGTCGAAATTGTCTTCAATAAAATATCCGTTCATATCGGAATATCACTTCTTCAATAACATATTTTTGAGGTCGTTGACCTGCGTTTCCGTCTTTTGGTTGGTCTTTATAAGCTCGGCTATCTTGTTTCTCGCGTAGATAACGGTGGTGTGATCTCTTCCGCCGAGCGCCTGACCGATGGATACGAGAGGTATATTCATAAGTTCGGTCATAAGGTAAACGCAAATTTGGCGCGGCTCGACCAGCTCTTTATTCTTCTTTTTGCCTATCACGTCCTGCTTGCTGACGTTGAAATACGAGCAAACGGTGCTTATTATTTCGTCGCTCGTCAGCTCTTTGGCGTCGGCGGAGGGTTTGGATAGGTCTATTGCCTCGGCGGCAAGAGATAGCGTTATCGGTTCTTCTTTTAATAAAGATGCGAAAATGACCTTATTCAAAAGCCCTTCGAGGCTCCTTACGTCCGCGTCGCTGTGTTCGGCGATGAAAGCCGCAACGTCCGTAGGCAATATGTATTTGCTCTTTTCGGCTTTGGACTGCAAAATGGCTATTTTCATCTCGAAGGTGGGTTCGAGTATCTGCGCGGTCATGCCGCCCTGAAAGCGCGTAACAAGCCTTTCTTCGAGAAGTTCTATCTCCTTCGGGTGGCAGTCGGCCGTCAAAATTATCTGCTTGTTGTTGCCGTAAAGTTCGTTGAATGTATGGAAAAACTCTTCCTGCGTGGACTGCTTGCGCGATAAAAACTGCACGTCGTCAACGAGCAGGACGTCGACCGAGCGATAGCGCTTTCTGAAATTTTCACTGCCGGAACTTTGCTGCGATTTGCCTTGGCGTATAACGTCGATAAGATCGTTCGTGAAACGCTCGCAAGTGGTGTAAATGACCTTCATTTCGGGGTGATTTTTCTTTATTTCGTTGGCGATGGCGTGCAAAATATGCGTTTTTCCAAGCCCGGACGAGCCGTAAATAAAGAGTGGATTATACGCGTGGCCGGGATCTTCGACCACGGCTTTTGCCGCCGCGTAAGCAAAGCGGTTGCTGTCGCCGACGACCAGCGTGTCGAAAGTGTATTTGGGATCGACGGTGGAAGCGTCCTGTTCGTCGTCGGCTTTTATCGACGTGAAAAACGGCGTTTCCGAATCGGCAAGGTAAAGCGTGAAATCGGTTATTCCCGTTTCGGCTTTGGCAAAAGCGTCAATTATCTTGTTCTGGATACGCACGGCGCCCGACGCGAATATTTTGGAATCCGCGCGCAAAATGAGCGTACTTCCGTCAAGGTCGACGGGTACGAGCTTTTCTATAAAAGTCGTATAAGTTATCCTGCTGATGGATTTTTCCAGACAGCCGAGCGTCTTTTTCCATAATAGTTCGTAATTTTCCATAAAAGGTTCTCCCAAAGTGGCTTAAACTCTTTTCAAAAGTGAAATACCCTTGACTTGACGGCAAGAAATCTGTATAATAAATATGTTCGTCGTGTATTTTGTCGAAATTACAGCCGTCGGTACGTCTTTTGACTGACGATGCTCGTATATTATATCATTATCTTAGAAAATAATCAAGGCTTTACGACAACAGAATTTATATGCGCGTAAAAAATTTAGCACTGAAAAACTTCAGGAACTACGCCGACGAGCGTTTTGAGTTCGGCGACGGCGTAAACGTCATCGCGGGCGATAACGCACAGGGTAAGACCAATTGCGTCGAGGCCGTCTTTTTGCTTGCGACGGGCTATTCTCCCAGAGTCAAAAAAGACAGGCAAGTCATTTCTTACGGAAAGGAAAAGGCGGAAATAAAGCTCGAGGCGGCTTCTCTTTACGGAAAAGTCGAAGTGTCGCTTTCATACTATGCGCAGGGCGACAAAAAAATACTGATAAACGGAGCAGAGACCAAGCGTTCAGGCGAACTTTTCGGTAACGTTTACGCCGTGTATTTCAGCCCGCAGGAATTAAAACTCATTCAGGAAAGCCCCGAGGACAGGCGAAGATTTCTCGATATCGCCATATCCGAACTTTCGCGCAAATATTTTTATTCGCTCGTCAAATACAAAAAGATAATCGACCAAAGAAACAAACTTTTGAAAGAGCCCGACCGCGAAACGGTGCTCGACACTCTTCCCATCTGGGACGAGCAACTTGCCGGATACTTTGCCGACGTGGTGACGGCAAGAAACGATTTTATCGAAAAACTCGGGCCGGAGGCCGAAAAAGCACACGCTTTTATTACCGACGGCAAGGAAAAACTGTCGGTCTCGGGCGGGCTTAAATACTTCGGCGACCGTGACGATATAATCGAACAGATAAAGATAGATCTTATGAACTCGACGGATAAAGACCTTGCTCTCGGATATACTTCAATAGGGCCTCATCGCGACGATCTCAAGATACTTTTAAACGGCGAGGACGTAAGGGCGTTCGGTTCGCAAGGTCAGCAAAGGACGGCGGCGCTGTCGTTAAAGCTCGCCGAGCTTGAAATACTTAAAAACCATTACGGAGAATATCCCGTTCTGATCCTCGACGACGCGATGAGCGAACTTGACGAGGCGCGCCGTAAAAGGATATTAAAAAAGGTGGAAGGCGTACAGACGCTTATCACCTGTACCGATCACGACGCACCCGTTTTTTCCGACAAAAACTTCACTTTGTTTA
Source organism: Clostridia bacterium (assembly GCA_017616695.1). GTDB lineage: Bacteria > Bacillota > Clostridia > Christensenellales > Borkfalkiaceae > UBA4636. Next base: position 15,697 of record JAFZXN010000009.1, read on the forward strand.
AGATATCCGACGGAAAGATAATGGAAAAAGTCGGTCTATAAGCCCGTTATCGGGCTTTTTTTGTTGTTTAAAACTAAGCGTAAGACGATTTAAACCGTTAAAAAAAGTATAATTATCCGTTATCGTCACATTATAATTATATGGGCAAAAAGACTTTTGCCGCCTTGGCCGCGGCGGCGATGATCATATGCGTTTGTCGCTTAAGTGGATATATAAAGCCGTGTTTTGCCGAAAGCGGCCGTATTACTATCGTCGGAAAGCACGGCGTTTACGAGTACGGGGAATGTAAGAAACAAAGCGCGGGCTTTTACGGGGCGGAACTTAACGTCGACGATATAGTGGAAGAAGTGGCTTTAAAGGAATACGTCGCGCCGAAAGACGCTTACGTCAGGTTTTTTCCGAACGCGAAAAACAAGTTCGTCGCGACCGAAGGAAGCGACGGCGAGAATATAGATAAAGTAAAGCTGAAAGACGATATCTTAACGGCTCTATCCGTGGGCGGCGGAGCCATAAAGCCCGCCTATAACCTCGTTAAACGCCGTTTTTACAAAAAAGACCTCGATCTCGACATCAAAAAGCGGGGCGAGTTTTCAACGAGTTTCGAAAGCTCGATCCCGGAGCGCGCCTCAAATATAGCGCGTGCGGCGGCCAAACTCAACGGCGTTATCGTAGCCGCGGGCGAAGAGTTTTCCTTTAACGATACCGTCGGCAAGCGTTCGGAAGAAAACGGCTATAAAAACGCCAAGATAATAGTTGACGGAGAGTTCGTGGAGGGCGTGGGCGGCGGCGTTTGTCAGGTTTCGACCACGCTGTACAACGCAGCTCTTCTTTCCGGGCTTAAAATAAGCGAATATCACCCGCATACCCTATCTGTATCCTACGTGGAGAACTCTTTCGACGCAATGGTCAATTACGGCACTTGCGACCTTAAATTCGTCAACGATACGCCTTCGCCGGTGTATATCCGGACTATCGTCGACGGCAGAACGCTGAAAGTCGTTTTTTACGGCAAAAAGCAGAAATACGTTTACGAAAGAAAGAGCGTCGTAAACGAAATCGTCAAAATGCCGGTGGAAGAGATATTCGATCCCGCGCTCGACGAAAACGAGTACGTTATACGTTCGGCGGGTAAAGACGGCGTGAAAAGCGACGGCTATCTTATCAAAAAAGTCGACGGTAAAGTCGTTTCCGAAACGCTTATAAGAAGCGATTATTATAAACCCGTGACCGAAGTAATAGAGCGGGGAACGGCGAAAAACGACTTATGATCGGGGGATAATAGCTTGTTAAGACGGTAAATTCGTTTGACAAAACTTAAAATATATAATATACTCTTACTAACGAATGGATTTAAGGTGTGTTATGAAAGAATATTATCCCGATATCGTCTACAACAAGGCGAAAAGAAGAAATTATTATCTCCTTTTGATACTCGGTTGCGTGCTTATCGGCGGTACAGCCGCGGCGTTTTTCGTCCTTCAGCAGACTATGATAGGTCTTATCATGCTCGTCGTTCTGGTCGTGGCGCTCACGACGCTGCCGAGTGCTTTGATGAATTACCCCGTCAAAAACAAACCGCTTATAGAGGTCGGCAACAACAAGATAAAGTTGTACGGCAAAGAAGAATATAAGATGAGCGACGTTTTAGTGGCGTCCGTCGTCATAGACGTTCCGCCCATTCACGGCACGAAGGAAGACAAAGTCAGGTATCTCAACGATATAGCTTCCAAAAAGCCCGTCGAACCCATTACCGGCGCCTGCGACGTTCTCGTCAAAGACGAAAAGGGCAAAGAAGTGACCAAATACAATATCGTTTACGACTGCGTGGGTGCTTTGCAATCGCTTATAGACGCGGGCGTGAAAAAATACCGCATAGTGTATTCGATGAAGCGTATGAGCGTCAAAGCAAAGTACACGATAAGTCCTTCCTCTTCAAACGGCGGCGAAGGACAGTTCGGCGAAATGTCGGAAAAAGACAAGATGATGCAACTTATGTGACGAACGGAAAATTCGTCGTTTCGGCGAAGAGCCGCCATAGCAAAAAACAGCGGATAATCGACCTATAGGCCGACTATCCGCTGTTTTTTTCAATAACCCGACGGGGTGTTTAAGACTATTTTCTTTCGTTCTTTTCTTCGGGCGCTTATCGTTTATTATATTCGTATGTTCTTCGGTGATAAGCTCCACGCCATTTTTCTTTGCTCACTTTACGCAGCCTTTTAAAACGAGCGGCAAAAAGATGCGCGGCACTTTGAGAATGGTCTTTATAGTTTCGTCGGTGAACTTTACCGCGACGTCTGCGCGATCTGCTGCTATTATTACGATAAACGCCCGCCCGACCGCAAAACGCGGTC
>JAFZXN010000073.1 GCA_017616695.1 Clostridia bacterium
TGCCGTATATCGGCAAGCGGCGCCGATAACGGTTTTAAAAAGATCCGCCCGTTTGACCGATAAAAAAAGCTCCGCTTTATTTCACGGCCGAACGCGTGACAGACGTATATTATTAACGACAAAAAAAACGCCTCGTTTCACTGCAAAATGCGACGGCGAAACGGCTTTCAAACGACAGACAAGGACTATAAATATGACGAACGAAACGGTTTTAATGTTATTATATCTTGCGCTCGCACTCGCGTTGGGGCTGATAATAACCCGTGTGTTAAAGCTTATACACCTCCCGAACGTAACGGCGTATCTCGTGGCGGGGCTTATAATAAGCCCGTATTCTTTCGGACTTATGCCCGAAACGGCGCTCAAATCTTTAAACCTGTTTTCCACGATAGCGCTCGGATTCATAGCCTTTTCGATAGGGTTTTCTTTCAGGTTCGACAATCTTAAAGAGCTCGGCGGAAAGATCTATACGATAACTTTGTTTCAGGCTATACTGACCACCGTACTCGTGGACGCGGCAATGTTCATAGCTTATCTTTGCGGCGCAATAGACCTGCCGCTCGTGTTCGTTTTCGGAGCGATCGCCACGGCGACGGCACCCGCGGCCACGCTTCTCGTAGTCAAGCAGTACAAAGCCGACGGGCCGGTCACGAAAACGCTTTTACCCGTAGTCGCGATAGACGACGCGATAGGGCTTATAGTCTTCGAGCTGTCGCTGTCCGTTTCAAAACTGTTAGCCGTCGGCGAAGCGATAAGCTTTGTAAATATCGTCCTTATCCCCCTTAAGGATATAGCCCTGTCGCTTGCGATAGGCGCGGCGCTCGGATTTATCGTCGCCATGGCCGAAAAGCTGTTCCTTTCAAGAGCGAACAGACTTACCGTCATTATCATCTGCGTATTTACGGGCGTGGCGCTCGCGGAACTTTTGCACCTTTCGAGCCTGCTTCTTTGCATGGCGATCGGCGGGGTGTTCTGCAACTTCGACAAGCACACCGAACGCGTTATGGACGTTTACGACCGCTGGACGCACCCGCTGTACGTTCTGTTTTTCGTAATTTCCGGCGCGGGGCTCGACGTGAGGATACTGCTGTCAGTCGGCGTCGTCGGCATAATTTATATCTTGGTGCGGTCGTTCGGAAAATACACGGGCGCTTATCTCGGCGCATCTATAGGAAAAGCGCAACCGACCGTAAAAAAATACCTCGGCTTAACGCTTTTGCCGCAAGCCGGCGTGGCGATAGGTATGGCGCAGGTCGTAGCGAACGAGCCCGACCTTGCACCTTGGGCGCCCGCCGTTACGACCGTCGTTTTGAGCGCAACGCTTATTTACGAACTCGTAGGCCCGCTTATAACCAAACTTGCCCTTAAAAAAGCAGGCGAGATACACGAAGAACAACCCGTCGCCGAAAAAAACGAACAAACGCCCGCCGCTTAAAACGCGTAAAGACTTTGCCCGATTTTCGACAAAACGGAACTTTTTCGCTTCGACAAAAAAGCTTTGTCCGAAAGAAATTTCAAAAAACTTCGGTCAATGATTTGCAATTATCGCGCGAATGCGTTACAATATAACGGTAACCGCGCGGGATATCCCCACGCAAAAAAAAGTTCCCGAAACGAATACCGTAACGGAAACTTATATTCGGAGGCATAGCTCAGTTGGTTAGAGCGCTCGCTTCACATGCGAGAGGTCGTAGGTTCGAGTCCTACTGTCTCTACCATGAAAGAAGGGGCTGTCGCGTTAAGCGGCAGCCCTAAAATAATTTTAAAAGAAAAAAACGAGCATTCAAAATCCGAAAAGAAGTTGAATGCTCGTTGCTTTTATGGTATAATTTAATTGCTGAAAAACCTACCAATCCAGAATGAAAGACTTTTGCCGGTCATGGAGAAATTGTTCTATCAGGTCGTAGAAAAACTCTACGAAATGAAAGAAATCAGGTTTGCAAATATATTTGTGGACGGAACGAAGATAGAAGCCAATGCAAACAAATATACGTTTGTATGGAAAAAGGTGATTGAGAAAAACTCTGTTAAGTTGAGAGAAAAAAGCAAGGATAAGATAATATCGATAAAGGAAAAGTATTCGATAAAAGAAGATATTGAAATACTTTATCAATTAATAATAATATAGTACACGGATTTTGTCAATATATTTTGTTTAGTTTTATGATTGTATCGAACGTTCCGTAGGGGCTAAAATTTATTTTGTTGTCTTATGCCGCCGCTTTTACTTCTTAAAATAAAGTGTTTTTCAATAATCGGAAGCGGAAATTTTAATTATTTTTACAAAAAGAACGTAAATCGTTGCAGTTTTTCGTAATAAGAGGGGGTATCGTCAACAGAAAATCGTTTTTTTGAAAAGATTTGTTTCGGTGTTTTGAAAAATCAATGGTCGATAAAATGCGCTTTTTTGACGGCTTTATCTTTTAAAAACGCTGCAAAACGGTCGAAACGAGGTCCGGCGGAAAGGATTTTTTTTGAAAAACGACGATTTTTTTGTTCAAAATTGTTGTTATATCGATAAAAATGTAGTAAAATTGTAAAGTATTAAAGTTTAGGCTTTTTAATCGAAGGACGGCAGGAGAAACAAGTGATCACCATCAAGGAAGTTACCACCGCAAAAGAAAGAAGAGAATTTTTAAAGTTTCCGATAAAATTATACGAAAACAACCCTTATTACGTACCCGCGCTCAATATCGACGAAAAGAAGATATTCAATAAAGATTACGTTTACAATTCCACTTGCGACGTGGTGTTTTATCTTGCGTATAAAGACGGTGAAGTCGCCGGCAGGATATCCGGCATAATCCAGCGCGCCGCCAACGAAAAGTGGAAGCAAAAGCGCGTTCGTTTCACCCGTTTCGACTGCATCGACGATCAAAACGTTGCCAACGCGCTTTTCGATAAAGTGACCGAATGGGGAAGATCCAAAGGTATGACCGAGGCCGTAGGGCCACTCGGGTATTCCGACCTTGAAAGGGAAGGGCTTTTGATAGAACGCGGCTTTGACAAGATCGCGACTTACGAGGAAAACTACAATTACGAATACTATCAAAAGCTTATAGAAAACTACGGCTTTATAAAAGACGTGGACTGGATGGAGTATAAGCTCTATCGGCTTATCGGCGATATCGACAAGATGAAGCGCATAAGCAACATGATGCTCGAAAAGTACGGCTTAAGGCTCGTTCAGGAAAAGACCATCAAAGGGTTTATCAAAAAATACATAAAAGGCTTTTTCGGGATAATCGACGCAACTTACGAAAGGATATACGGCACCGTCCCCTTCACCGACGAAATGATGAAAATGATGATAGATAACTTCATCATGATAGCGCGCGCTAAAGACATTATCCTCGTTATGGACAAAAACGACCGCATCGTCGGGTTCTCCATACTCTTCCCGTCGATATCAAAAGTCGTCAACAAGTCGCGCGGACGCATCACTTTACCGTTTTTGATAGAATTTTTGAAGACCAAACGCCACCCCGAAGTTATCGATCTCGGGCTTATAGGCGTACTTCCCGAATACGAATCCAAGGGGGTTGCGACGGCTATGCTCGGCGCTTTTGCCGACTATCTCGACCGCGAAAAGCCGCAGTATCTCGAAACCAATCTCATGCTCGAAGAAAACAATCATATACTCAATCTGATGAAGCACTTTGAAAAAGATTACCACAAGAGAAAACGCTGCTATAAAAAGGACATTTAACGCAGGCTAATTTTGCGCATTTAACGGCGAAAACACGCGATGATCGACTTATAGGCGGACTTTTTCGGTCTTTGGTTTTTAAAAGAGGTCTTAATTATGGCTACGAGCAGAGGATTTTTCGAGTTTGTCGCCGAACAGCTTTCGGGGCTTGACGGCGTTTCCTTCCGCCCGATGATGGGAGAATATATCGTTTACTTTTACGGTAAAATCGTCGGAGGCATTTACGACGACAGGTTGCTCGTAAAGCCGACCGCCTCGGCAAAAGAGCTTATGCCGGACGCCGAATTTGCGACGCCTTACGACGGCGCGAAACAGATGCTCGCAGTTTCCGACGTGGACGACAAAGACTTCCTCGCCGAGCTTATTAATGCTATAGCCGCAGAACTTCCCGAACCGAAAAAGAAATATTGAACAAATAATTATTTCAACTATTAAAAAAGTCTGTTGCAAAAAAATGCAACAGACTTTTTTAATGCTTTAACACCACACGCTTAAATAATTATTTTATCCGTATATTACATTTCGAAAGCGACATATCACTCATAATTCCCCGCATCTTCACCCGTACCGTCGGCGACCTTTTTTATTTTGTCTGCGTTTATCGTCTGCCCGTTGCTCAAAATCAAAATAAGCTTGCCGTTATCATCGATAGCCAGGTCGGTTACGGACGTGTCGTCACCACTTGTTAAACCAGCAATCTCATCGCTAAAATCAAACATGACCATATTTGGTTCTTTGAACGATTTTTTCATAACTTATCCTCATCTAATATAATCATTTTTGAATCAACTATCATAATTCGGTTATAATTATAACTCATACGGGTTAATATGTCAAGCGAAATGAGTTATTTTTCTAACCCTAAAAAGTTATATGATATAAATGTATATCAAGGAGGGATAAAAATGGACGTTGTTAAAAAAATAGATAAATTGCGTATAGCGAGAAACTGGTCGATAAATAATTTGGCGATGGAAGCAGGTCTTACTCAATCGACCGTGAACAATTTGTTTTCAAGACGCAACGAACCGAAGCTTTCGACTTTAAGAGCTATTTGTAATGCATTCGGAATAACTTTAGCCGAATTTTTTCAGAATGAAAAAGAAGATATAAATATAGATGAGCAATTATCGAAACGTATAAAAGAATTATCCCCTGCCGCAAAAAAAGCACTTTTTGATATGCTCAACTCTTTATAATTATTTATTTCGATTGTTTTCAAATTTTTATACTATATATTAATAATAGAAGTCTTTGTATCATAGATGAGTGCAAATATGACACCTTAAAAGCAACGAAAAAACAGCGATAAGTGCCCGTATAGGTCGGTTATCGCTGTTTTTTTGACTATGGAACAGGGTATGCCGACCAAATGGTCGGCATACCCTGAAATTATTAAACCCCATTCGATTAGACTTGATTTAAAAAACAATTATCTTGCGGCGAGGACTTTTTTGAGTTTTGCAAAGCGCGGCAAGCCGTTTTCCTTGGGAGTTTCCCACTTGCCTTGAATGAGCGGGAGAGCGTAATCGACGAATTCCTTGGAAACGTTGGTGCCGTTATCGGTTATCCACTCGGCGGGAACTTTCTTTTCGGTGTTGGCGCAAATGGACAGCGGAACGAGCTTATAGATAGTCTGATACTTTTCGCCTTCCGCCCTTTCGTAAGCGACCATAAAGTCGGTATAACCGTTTACCGCGGCCATGACCGCCTGACGGCCGGCCTCGAAAGCCTCTTCTACGTCCACTTTGGAAGCAAGGTGAGCGGCGCATCTTTGCATAAGGTTGAGTTCGATACCTCTAACTTTAACGCCGAGTTTTTCTTTGATAACGCCCGCAAGCACGTTGCAGACGCCGCCGAGCTGTGCGTGACCGAAAAGGTCGGTCTTGGAAGCGGTGAATTCACCCACGTAACCGCCGTCGGCAAACTTGATACCTTCGGAAACGGCGACGAAGCACTTGTTTTCGTTCTTGGCGCAAACGGCTTTGACGTCTTCGATGAACTTATCCATATCGAAAGGAACTTCGGGAAGATAGATAAGGTCAACGCCCTTGTTGCCGTAGAGGTTGGATAAAGCCGTAGCGGCGGTCAGCCAACCGGCGTTCCTGCCCATAACTTCCATAACGCACACGAGGCCCGTATCGTAAACGCGGGAGTCGAGAGCGACTTCCATAGCCGTTGTGGCGATATATTTTGCGGCGGAAGCAAAGCCCGGGCAGTGATCGGTACCCATAAGGTCGTTGTCTATCGTCTTGGGAACGCCGATAACGTTGCAATCCCAACCGGACTTAGCCATGAATTTGGATATCTTGTTGCAGGTATCCATACTGTCGTTGCCGCCGTTATAGAAGAAATAACGGATATCGTATTTCTTGAAAACTTCGAGCAATCTGTTGTAATCGGTAGGATCGACGTCGTAATCTTTAAGTTTATATCTTACCGAGCCGAGCGCGGAAGAAGGAGTGTACTTCAAAAGTTCGAGTTCCTTGGGATCTTCCTGAGCCATATCGTAAAACTGCTCGGTTAAAATGCCCTTGATACCGTGAGCCGCGCCGTAAACGGCTGTGACGTTCTTTTGATTGAGAGCCTCGGTAAATACGCCCGCAGCACTCGCGTTGATGACCGACGTGGGACCGCCGGACTGTGCAAATATCATTGCACCGACTAAATCTTTCATAATGGTTCTCCTTATATCGCCGCGTACGCCGCGACTGTAAAATATTAGTTTTTTTTTAGTTAACACTTTTTCTTGTTTGCACAAGAAAAAGTCGTTAAGACTGTTGGTCGTGAGCGGCTTAACGCGGGAAATCAATCCCCGCTACCGCTCTCGGCGAAAAATTTAGTTAACACTTTTTCTTGTTGGCACAAGAAAAAGTCGTTAAGACTGTTGGTCGTGAGCGGTTTGACGGTCGAAATCAATCCCCGCTACCGCTCTCGGCGTAAATATATTAACACTTTTTGTTTGCGTGGCAAACAAAAAGTCGTTAAAACTTGTGGTCGTGAGGCGCTATACGGCGAAAATGAATTCCGCCTACGCCTCTCGGCGTTATTATATAATTTGCAATTCGCAATTCGCAATTTTCAGGCTTGGTCGTACGGCGCTATTGCCGCCTGCAAGCCTTCGGCGGCGCGCCGTTCGGCATATATATAAATTGCGGATAA
>JAFZXN010000074.1 GCA_017616695.1 Clostridia bacterium
CGTCTGTCGCCGTCATTTTTTAAAAAAAACTATTGCATTGTAAATAATCGTATGCTACAATAGTATTATTAAAAGCTGTTGGAAATAATATTGCTTTCTGACGGAAAAACTGTTACAATAGATTCGATAGAAGTTGAAGAGCTTGTCGCGCCCGAAACTACGTATAACTTCGAAGTTGCAGATTTCCATACGTATTATGTAACCGACAGTAAGGTGCTGGTGCATAATACGTGTGTACAACTGATTTATATAGGGCAATATCTAATGAAGAGTATGGGAAAGTATAACGTAAAATTATTATGTACGATAACACTTATAATCGTCATAATTCTTTCTTCGTGTTCGGGCGATCATGAACGCGAAATAACCGATTATAAAGATTATCTGAGCCAAACGGAGTATACCGACAGATTATTTCCGCCGATAAACGACTTTTTTACCACCGATATAGAGTTTTACAGATATTACATAAACGAAATAAGCGTATCTAACGAAACGTTTTTAAAGCTTACGTATACCGATAAAGAAGTTTTCACGGAAAGATTCTCGTACTTTTTCGGTAAACACGATTGGAAAGAGACGCCATTGGAACAAAACGATAATTATCGTCAGTTTTTTCTTCTGCCCGCAACCGTTGTCTCAGGCGGCAAAAAATGCGTTGCTTCCTATACCGTTGATACCTTTAATGATGAAAAGATAATACTTTCTATGCACTATTCGTTAATGGCTGTTTCGGAAAACGACAAAACGATCGTTTTTTATAACGGAAATATATGTGATAATTACGTCTTTAAACACAAACCCAAGTATTTTTCTTATTTTAATATAGATTTTGACGCTTTAGAAGAGGGTGAATTTGTTATTCCGTTGTAGCAATTGCGATAGCAAGCATTTAAAATTCAGAGTTCATATAACATGGGGATAGGAGATTTATATTTATGGAAATAATAGCTTTAAGAAAAAAAATATTGGCACCAGGTTATGTGGGTTCAGCTTTTATAAATTTGGAAGGGCTACATACTTATTCAAGTAAGAAAAGGATGATCCAAGATTTAGGTTGGAATACTATAATGCAGTCTTTATTTAATGAAGAAATAGATTCTGTAGAGATTAAAAGTTCTTCACTTTATAAATCCTATGAAAATCTAATTAGTAATGATAAAAAAGAAAACGAGAATTTTATAAGGACATATAAAATTAATCAATCAATAGGTTTGTATTTAGATGCAAATATTTATATGTTTCATTTATTCCCCAAGGGTAGCATAAGTACGGATATCGTGCCATGGTATTATTCAGATGGACAAATATATTTGGGAGACACCTGGTGGGAAAAGGATGAAGAAATTATTGAAAGTTTTCAAACACTATCTGTGTTAGAATTTTACGAAAGATATAAGGGTTGGGCATTTAGCGATAAGAGATTATTTTAAAATATTTTATAATTGAATATGGTTGATTAAATATAATAACAGCGCCCGATTATGCTTATTAGGTAGCTTAGAAAAAGCTTCGTACGGATAATTATTGGAACGTTTGCGACCTCGACGAAGTTATCGCGCAACAGACAAGCGCTTCGTGATAAACAAAGACAGAATAAGTTTCAAAAAAACAACAAAACAAAAGCCCGCCGCGGGGCGGTGTCGCCCCGCGGCGGGTGGTTTAAAAATATTGCCGAACGCTTTCTTGGTAGGCGATAATTGCGCCCGACGGCGGATCGGGCTTAAATAATTTAAAGTTCAGGGGCAGCATACCCGTCATAAAAGTTCTTTCAATCGAGCTTCGTATTCTTCTTCGAGGTCTTTTAATTTTTCCGTAAGTTCCAACACGCGGGGATCGACGCTCCCGTCCTCGCGGGAGAGTATCTGCATAAGTTCCGATATGCCCATAACGGTGCCTTTTAACATCATATCGGCAAGGTGCGAGCGGGAGTCGTCCGTCATCGTCTTCATCTTTATCGAAGTCCACATCATTGCTTTTTGCATAACGCCGACGTCTTTCGGGGTAATATCGTTTTCGCGCATAAACGCCGCCGCTTCGCCGATAAACTTTTCGTAACCGTCGTATTCGCGGCGAAGTTCTTCGCACATTTTTTCGTCGTCGCACTCGGGAAGAACGTCGGATATCGATTGCAGGGCGATATGGGCGTTTTTGTACACGTTGTTTAAAACTTCTTCACTCAAATTATTCATAATAAACCTCCGTTTTTATTTGATTTTGACCTTTTTTGCGGGATAATATACAAAAGCCGTCGTTTTTTCTCGCGCCCGAATAGTAAACGGCGCCGTCAAAGCTTAAAAAAGCGCGGCAAAAGGATAAAAAACGATAAAATTATTGATTTTCGACCGAAATTTATTTGACAATTGATTATATTTTTGTTAAATTATATGGGAACCGCTCGGATCGGGCTTTTTTAAGCGCGCTTTATCGGCGCCGCCTTGCGTTCGGCGAGATTGGTCAGGGAGGTAAAAATATGTACGCTATTATCGAGAACGGCAGCAAGCAATACAGAGTCAGCGAAGGCGACGTAGTCAAATTCGAAAAGCTTAATGCCGAAGTCGGCGAAAAGGTCGAATTCAACGTATTGCTCGTTTCGGACGAAAACGGTATAAAGGTCGGCAGTGATTGTCAGTCTTTCAAAGTCGTCGGCGAAGTTTTGAAGCAGGATAAGATGAAAAAGATAATCGTCTTCAAATACAAAGCCAAAAAGAACGAAAGAAAGAAACAAGGTCATCGTCAGCCCTTCACGGCAGTTAAGATCGAAAGCATAACCGCAAACTAATTTAAGGAGGATAAATAATTATGTTGTTATTCAGATTATTTGCTCATAAAAAAGGCGTCGGTTCTTCCAAAAACGGTCGTGACAGTCAGGCGAAGCGTTTAGGACCTAAACGTGCCGACGGTCAGTTCGTTCTCGCGGGGAACATTCTCGTTCGCCAGAGAGGGACCAAATTCCATCCCGGTACAAACGTAGGTATCGGCAGCGACGATACTTTGTACGCACTCGCGGACGGAGTAGTCAGATTCGAGAGATTGGGCAAAGATAAAAAACAAGTAAGCATCGTTGCCAAAGCGGAATAACGATAACAAGCCGTCGAATTAAAACCGACGGCTTTTGTTTTTTTCTCGCTTTCGCAAGGAAAAACAATTAATAATGCGCAGACAGCAGACCGCTAACCGCAGACAGCTTACCGCAGACAGCTTACCGCAGACCGCTTACCGCAGACCGCTTGCGGTCGGGCGATTTGTTGTCGGTCTGCAAGCCTTCGACCGCAAATCGCCGAACAAAATTTAATTAACACTTTTTCTTGTTGACGCAAGAAAAAGTCGTTAGACTGTCGGTCGGAGCGGCTTAACGCGGAAAATTAATTCCCGCTACCGCTCACGGCGAAAATTAATTAACACTTTTTCTTGTTAGCACAAGAAAAAGTCGTTAGACTGTTGGTCGGAGCGGCTTAACGCGGAAAATCAATTCCCGCTACCGCTCACGGCGTTAATATATAGAGTGTTAATTATTTACGACCTTATATATCATATATAATTACTTAACGACCATTATTTGCGCGAGTATTTGCGCAATATCGTTTGCCGCTATTGCGGCAACATCGTTTGTCGGAATAAGAAAGTTGACGGAACTTTCCCGACAACATCGTTTGCCGTGAAACGGCAACATCGTTCCGCCAACGGCGGTCCGCGGTTCGCGGTAAGCGAATACACTATGTTCACTTTTTCCAACGATTATTTCAATATAGAGGACACGCTCGACTGCGGTCAGGTCTTTCGCTTTCGTAAAGAGGGCGAGGGCTTTTTGACGTTTGCGCTCGATCACTGCGCGTACGTCGTCGAAAAGGGCGATCTCGTTACCGTCGACGGCGACGACGATAGTTTCTGGCACGCTTATTTCGACCTTGACGCCGATTACGCTTCGATCGTAAAAAGCGTTATCTCCTGCCAAAACCCTACGGTCGTAAAGGCTTGTTCGGCGCATAAAGGCATAAGGATATTGCGCCAATCCCCGTACGAGGCACTCATCTCCTTTATAATTTCGCAAAACAACAATATCCCGCGGATAAAGTCGATAATCGAAAAGCTTTGCTCGTCTTTCGGCGAAAAGCGCACTTTCAAAGGCGTTACATACCACGCTTTCCCGACCGTGACGGCGTTGTCTTTTGCGGCAGAAGAAACTTTTGCTTCGCTTGGGCTCGGGTACCGCGCGGCGTATCTTTGCGGCGTTTCAAAAAGCTTGGCGCAAGGTACGCTCGACCTTTCGGCACTTTCCGCGCTTTCCACCGATAAGCTCCGCGAAGAGCTTTTAAAGATAAAGGGCGTAGGCAACAAGGTCGCCGATTGCGCTCTTTTGTTCGGCTTTAACAAGACCGACTCCTTCCCCGTGGACACCTGGATAGAAAAGCTTTACCGCGAAGATTTCAAAGGCACGCTCACCGACAGAAAGAAGATCTCCGAATACTTCGTTTCGCTTTTCAAAGAGAATTCCGGCCTCGTTCAGCAATACCTTTTCCACGCCAAACGCAAAAACGACCTTTAATAAGTCCGTTCCTAATTACTCTGTATTATTATCAATAACGTCGTACGAAAAAAGTCCGCTCTTTAAAGAGCGGACTTTTTTCGTGTTGAATAATCATTTGAGGGAATACAATATCGCATACGAGGTAAAACGGCAAACGCAAATTATTATGCTCGCCGGATTTTTAAAGTCAATACTGCATAGTCAAAGTGATATCCTGCTCGAAATCTCCGAATTTTCTGCCGAAAAGGTTGAATCCGCCGAGGTGCGTGGCGGTATCCTTGTTTCCGAGTGTAAAAATTATCTTATTGTCTTCGTTGAGTTTAAGGTCTTTCAAGGTCACTTTAGCAGTCGATTTGCTTCCGTTGATGAAAACGCCCTCGTCGTTTACGGTTATTGTAACGAGCTTGCCGTATTGAGTGTCGTGATCGGGCCACCAATCGGGGTTGAGCTTGCCGCGGCGGTCGCCGTAATCGCCGTCGCAGGTAAAATTCGCGGTTTCTACGCCGTTGAGCCAAACTGTTATATCGGACATATAGTCGTTGTCGTAATAAGGGGCTTCGGAACAAATTTCAAAAGATAGATCGAGCTGTTTTATCTTGTTGTATTTTGCCGCCTTGTTCCCGAAGTAATAAGTTATCCTTCCGCTCGTGGCGTAAACGAGTTCGGCATCGTATCTGCCGATATTGAAACAATCTTCGGTGGCAAAATGATGCGTATTGTTGCTTGTCGCATAGCCGAACGCCTCCCCGTGAAAATCCGCGTAATGCCCTACGCGAAGAGTCTGCGTATTGGAAACGAGATCTTTTTTTCTTTCCTTTGGCTTGAAATACAGCGAAATGTCGGCTTTGCGCATATCGCGCTGAAAAACTCTCGCCATGCCGTGCGCCGACGAGCGATACAAAACGGAAACGATATTGGCTTCTTCGAGTTTCTGCAAGTGTCTGATAAGCGTCGTTTTCGGCAGCCCCGTAAGTTTTTTGAGCTCTGCGATCGTCTTTAAATAAGGGGCTTCCTGAAGTTGTCTCAATATTTTGAGCCTGTCGGTATCTCCGAGCGCGTCGCAGATACAGGCGATGAGCGGAATGTCTTCCTCGTTTTCTATCGATAGGTAAGCGTCCGCATTCTGGTGTTTGTATAATTCCATATATTCTCCGTATTTCTTACGTTTTTGCCCGTCTTTACAGACGATTTCGGGCGATTGTTTTTATTATATCACAACAAAATGCGATATGTAAACCGAAAAACGGTTCGCAATACGATTTTATTCCATTTTTCGGTCTATTAAAACTTTCCGAAAGTATTGAAATGGGATTCGGTTTTGTTTATAATGAAAAAAACGGAGGTGATGGATCTTTGAAAAGAATCGTAACTTTTTTGATTTGCGTTTTTGCGTTCGTTTTGCCCGTATTTGCTTTTAACGACGTCGGCGATACTAACGGCACGGCGTCAAAACGGCTTTTTGCCGATACTTCCGTCACGGGCGAAACGGTAAAAGGCGGAAATTACAGCGACGACGATATCGGTCGCATCGTAAAAGACTACGAGCCGCAGATAATTTTGCTCGAACAAAGTAAGCCTACTAACACCGATCGTTCGGCAGAGTTTTTATATACTTTTTCGCAACTTGAGATGGCTTCAGTCAGCGGGCTTATTTACGAATCGTTTTCGGACGGTAAAGTTACTTACGTCACCAATTATCGTGACAATATGTCCGTAGCGAGGAACGCAGCGTTTCCTTACGGAACGTTTTCCTGCAAAGTGTGTACCGTCAAAGATTCGGACACCGGCATAGTGTTTGCGTTGCAAGGCGAAGGCGACAGCTACTTCGAGGGCGAAGGGATAAGTTATTATTTCTTTTTTTTGAATAAAGAAGGTTACGCTTATCTCGGAAAGACTTTCGACGGCAAGTGGAACATATTGAAAATGGTAAAATATGATTTCAAAATAGGAACTTTCTACGATCTGAAAGTCGTATACGACAGCCCGCGCATAAAATGTTACGTCGACGGAAATTGCGTCATCGGCTTTAAAGATAACGTTCCGCTTGAAGGAACGGGCTTCGGCATTCGCAGTAACGGAAACCTTGGAGCGAAGTTTACCGATATTTACGTATCGAACTTATTTTTATTTTAATAGGAGTTAAGAACAATGAAGACAAAATTATTATTGACATTGGCTCTTATCGCCGCGTTGTGCTTTGTTTTTTCTGCCGTTTCGTGCGGTAAAAACAGCGGCGAAAAGAATGATGAAAGCACGATCGGAAGCACTGCGGAAAGCACCTTTGAAAGCACTGCGGAAAGTGCTGTCGAAAGCGATGAAGACAGCGACGACAGTTCCGGCACGCCGTTCGTTCCGTATACCGTGACTTTCGTCGGGAACGGCGGCACGGAATTTGCGCCCGTTACGACTGACGAAAACGCATTGACGGTCACGCTCCCCATGCCCGAAAAGGAATATCATACGTTTGTCGGCTGGTATTCGGACGCGGAGTTTGCGGGCGAAGCGCTCTTTGGCGAATACACACCCGAAGCGGATGTCACTTTGTACGCCCGTTGGCAGATCAACGACGTTACGGTAACGTTTGAGACAAACGGCGGGACCGCCGTCGATGCTGTCGCCGCACAGGGCAAAGCCGAAATAGAGCTTCTTCCCGATACCTCAAGATACGGCTATCGCTTTGACGGTTGGTACGACAACGAAGCTATTTTGGGTGACGCGGTCTCCTTTCCTTACACTGCCGTCGCCGACGTGACTTTATTCGCAAGTTGGACCGAAATAGCATATCTTTATACTTATTTCGGCGTCGCCAACCAATATGAAAGATACGAATACGATATCGGCTCCGTCGTCGACGTTTCTTCTTTGTACGCGCCGGAAACTATGACCGTAAAAGGCGTCGACTGTCCGTTCGTCGGCTGGGAATATATCGACGGCAGCGGTATACCAGAGGATATAACGATCACGGAACACACTTATATACAAGCCGTTTACGACAATTCGCAGGTCCCGCCCGAAGACAGAGTAATTATCAACGCCGATGGTAGCGTGACTTCACAGGGCAAGACCGTTCATATCATTGAAGACAGCGCCGAAAACGTCGGCGGTTATACGCTCGATATGACTTTTACGAAAGGCGAAGCGGGCAGTCTCAATCTCGCGTTCAGAATGATCCGCGGTAAAGTCGATTACGCTTATGAAAACGAAGGCGTCTATCATCTCGCGATGGGTATTTACCCCGCGGACAGTAAAGTCGAGGTCTGCGCCGTTACCGACGGCGTATGGTCGCGTTTCGTAAAGCTCGCCGAAACAGATCTTCCCGAACGTTGGCAGAATAAATTCGACTCCGCGATCACGGGCGAACTTGTCACCGTGAACTTTACCGTTTACGATTTCGGCGACAGGTTCGACGCGTATATCGACGGCGACTTGTTCTATTCTTACGACAACGCCGAAGTTCTTGCCCGTTATACGGGTACGGGTTTCGGCCTTCGTTCTTCGATAGACGGCGCGACTTTCTTCAACGGTAGATATGCTCCCTTTTATACCGTCGCTCTCGAAACCGACGGGGGAATACCTTCCGACAGCGTAACGTACGCGGTCGGCAAACTCAATATCCCTGCGCCTATTAAAGAAGAAATGGTGTTCGTCGGTTGGTATTACGACGAGGCTTTAACGAACGCCGTTGACGTTGACGCACCCGTAATAACTTCAGACACCACGCTTTACGCATCGTACAGAGAAGCCGCTTACAAGGTAACGCTTTCGGACGGCGGCGAAGTTTATGCGACTTTAGGTTACGAGATCGGCACAATAACGCTTCCCACCCTCGACAACCGTTCTAACAAGATATTTACCGGCTGGTATTACGACGAGGCGTTAACGAGCGCCGTGAACGCCGAAGCTCCCGAAATAACTTCGAATACCACGCTTTACGCAGGCTGGAGACTTC
>JAFZXN010000075.1 GCA_017616695.1 Clostridia bacterium
GTCGGGCATATCGCCCGACGGCAGTTTTTTCTTTATCATACGAGATAATTATTCGTTATCTTCTTTTGCCGCAGCTTTCTTTTTGAAGCTTACGACGAGGTTGACGATTATGCCGAGAATGAGCGCGCACGCAACTTCGGTAAGAACTATGTACTGCGATTCGTTGACCTTGAACGCGAGAGCGAACTGACCTACGCCTGCGATAAGTATCGCGGAAACGACGAAGAGGTTGCCGTTGTCTTCGAGGTCGACTTTCTGGATCATCTTAAGACCGGAAACTGCGATGAAGCCGTACAAAGCTATGCAGACGCCGTTCATAACGCTGCCGGGAATGGACGCGAGAAGAAGTACGAACGGAGCGAAGAAGGAAATGACTATGCACATACAAGCGGCGATGAATACCGTGGAAACGGAAGCGTTCTTGGAGATAGCTACGCAGCCGATGGATTCGCCGTAAGTGGTGTTGGGGCAGCCGCCGAAGAAAGCGCCGGCCATGGAGCCGATACCGTCGCCGAGGAGCGTTTTGTCAAGACCGGGATCGGTCAGAAGGTCGCTTTCGATGATGGAGGAAATGTTCTTGTGGTCCGCAAGGTGTTCGGCGAATACGACGAACGCTACGGGGATATACGCGACGGCGATAGTTCCGATATAAGCGCCGTTAATGTCGCCTATTCCCTTGAACGCGTTGATGAAAGTGAAGTCGGGAAGCCAGGCTTTCGGATCTTTCAGACCTTCGAAAACGGTGAAGTCGATAACTTTCAACGCGGCGTTGCCGGTAGCCCAGCCAAAGCCGGTAAATATAGCAGCTACAACGTAGCCCGCGCCGATACCGATAATGAACGGTATGAGCTTCATGTTCTTTCCGCCGTAAACGGAAGCGATTATCGTGCCGAAAAGCGCTACCATACCGCAGATGATGCCAAGGCCGGCGTTGCCCGTGAAGATGAACGCGCCGAGGTCGCCGTCAAACGCAGCGTAGTTGACTACGGCTTTGATAGCGGTGTTGGCAAGGGATAACCCGATTATCGCAACGGTCGGACCGATAACGACGGGGGGCATAACTTTGTCTATCCAGGAGGTGCCGAAGAATTTAACGATAAGAGCAAGCACTACGTAAACAAGACCTGCAAATATCGCGCCGAGCAACAAGCCCGTAAAGCCGAGATAAACCGAACCGATAGCGCCTGCAAACGCCGCTGCCATCGAGCCTAAAAACGCGAAGGACGAGCCGAGGAACACAGGGCTTTTGAATTTGGTAAAGAGTAAGTACACGAGAGTACCTACGCCTGCGCCGAAAAGCGCCGCCGCCTGACTCATTCCGTGGCCGGTAAGGTACGGTACGGCTACGGTCGCCGCCAGAATAGCAAGCACTTGCTGTAAGGCATAAACAAGGTTTTTGCCAATAGGGGGTCTGTCGTTTACGTTGTAAACCATTTTCATATCGGATTTACACTCCTTAAAAAAATTTTTTCAGTTGTAATAATATTAACATTTTTTCTCGTCAGCACGGGAAAAAATCGTTAAAACTGCTGGTCGTGAGGCGCTTTACGCGTTCCGAACGTATTATTTATATGATTATTTCGCCTACCGCTGACCGCTTGTGGTCGAGCGACCGTTTGGTCGCTGAACGTAATTATATAATAATTGGGGTGGTTTTTTAGCGTTCGGGACTTAAATAAACTAAATTTCTTCCAAAATGACCACTCTGTCTTCGCCGTCGTATTGACGGAAACGGACGGAAACTATTTCGGAAAGCGACGTCGGGATATTCTTGCCGACGTAATCGGGCTTTATAGGTAATTCCCTGTGGCCCCTGTCGACGACTACGGCAAGCTGAATGGTCGAAGGTCTTCCGAAAGAAAGCACGGCCTCCATAGCAGCACGCGCCGTTCTGCCGGTAAAGATGACGTCGTCGCAGATAACTACGTTTTTAGCCGCCACGTTTACGCCGATATCCTTTTTTTTGACTTGCGGATCGACGTCTATTTCGGTAAGGTCGTCACGGTAAAGCGTTATATCGAGTTCGCCCGTAGCTATATCCACACCCTCGAAAGAAAGTATCTGCTCTTTTAACATTCTGGCGAAAGTCACGCCGCGGCGAAGCACGCCTACGAGAACGAGGCTATTTAGGTCGGAATTTCTTTCGACTATCTCGTGCGCAATTCTCGACACCGTTCTTTTAAGTTTTTCTTCGTCTAAAACGGAAGTCTTTTCCTTGAACATTAAAAAAGCCTTGTCACGTCGACAAGGCAGAATAACTCTTTTTGAGCATACCCGCACCATATTATTATAATATGACGCGCGTTATTTCCATCTTGTCGGCATCCCGTACCGAATTAAAGATTTTTTTACTGTGGTTATTTTAACAAATAATAAAATTTTTGTAAAGCGTTTTCACGCCGATTTTCAAAATGCACCCAATATTTTTTGCCGTAATAAAAGAGGGCGGTTAAATCCGCCCTCTTAAAAAGCTATTTATCTTATCTCGGCAAAGTATTTGATAGTCCTTACCATCTGGCTGGTGTAGGAGTTCTCGTTGTCGTACCAGGAAACGACCTGTACCTGATAAGTATCGTCGTCGATCTTGGCGACCATGGTCTGAGTAGCGTCGAACAGCGAGCCGAATCTCATACCGATAACGTCGGAAGAAACGATCTGGTCTTCGGTGTAACCGAAGCTTTCGTTGGCCTGAGCCTGCATAGCGGCGTTGATGCCTTCTTTCGTGATATCTTTACCCTTAACTACGGCGATAAGAATAGTCGTGGAGCCGGTCGGGGTGGGGACTCTCTGAGCGGAGCCGATGAGCTTGCCGTTGAGTTCGGGGATAACGAGACCGATAGCCTTCGCAGCGCCCGTCGAGTTGGGAACGATATTGATAGCGCCCGCGCGGGATCTTCTCAAATCACCCTTTCTCTGCGGACCGTCGAGTATCATCTGGTCGCCCGTGTAAGCGTGGACGGTGGTCATGATACCGCTCATAATGGGAGCGTAATCGTTAAGAGCTTTCGCCATGGGAGCAAGACAGTTGGTCGTGCAGGAAGCGGCGGAAATAATGTGGTCGTCTTTCGTCAAAGTCTTGTGGTTGACGTTGTAAACGATAGTGGGAAGGTCGTTGCCGGCGGGTGCGGAAATAACGACGTTCTTCGCGCCTGCGTCGATATGAGCCTGCGCTTTAGCTTTGGAAGTATAAAAGCCCGTGCATTCCAAAACGACGTCAACTTTGAGTTCGCCCCAGGGAAGATCCTGCGCCTTGGGCTGTGCGTAAATGGTGATCTCCTTGCCGTCTACGGTAATGGAACCGGGTTCGACGACCGTCTTGCCGTCTTCGGCGAGAACGGAATCTTTATAAGTCACGGTGTGGCTGTTGGCGTAGTTGCCCTGCGTCGAGTCATACTTCAAAAGATGAGCAAGCATCTTGGGGCTGGTCAAGTCGTTGATAGCGACTATTTCATAACCTTCCGCGCCGAACATCTGTCTGAAAGCCAATCTGCCGATACGACCGAAGCCGTTGATCGCAACTTTTACGTTTGCCATAATTTTTTACTCCTTTTACGGTTTTATTTTTTTACCATAGTGTATTTTATACCAAAATACGGCGATTAGTCAAATGGTTTGCACCGATTTTTTATTATTTGCCTTTATTTTAATGTTTTAAATATGGAAAAGACCGCCCGTTAAGCGGTCTTTGTCGAAAACGAATAAATACTTTTATTATTTTTGAGCAGGTTCCCATTTACATCTTACGGGAGAAACGATCAAACCTTCTTTTTTCATCTCGGCAAAAGCTTTGTCGACAACTTTACGATCAAGCCCCGTAATTTCGGCGACCTTACCTGCGTTAAGCGGTTCGCCCGCTTTTTTCATTGCGTTTAAAATCAATTCTTTTTCGTTCATAATGACCTCCGAATTAGTTTTATATTTTATGCCGGATTGAATTTGCTTTTCGGCTGTTTGCAGCGAGGGCATTTCCAATCTTCGGGGAGATCTTCGAACGCCACGCCGCCATTTTCGGCGGGATCGTAAACGTAACCGCAGACGGAACATACGTATTTGCCCGACGCTTCTTTCTTTTCAAAAGACACTTCCGCGAAAATCGTCTTTACGGGACGATCCAAGTCCATCACGCGCTTTGATTCAAGGTTTTCATATCCTTGCGGCGTGTGCGTTCCGCAGTAAACGGTGGGATGATTGCGGATGAACTCGCGCACTCTGTCAAACGTTATCCTGTCGGCGGCAAGATCCTCGAATACGACGGAACGCTTGTTTTGATATAACGCTTCGTCAACGTAGGTGATATCGCCCTGAAGCATATAAAATAAACCGCCGTCTTCCGCGATAACGAGGCTGTTGCCGTTAGTGTGCCCTTTGGCTTTGATAAAGTAAACGCCGTCCGCTATTTTTTGACTTTCGGGGAAGTTGTAGTACGCGCCGTCGGTAAACTTGACGGGAACAATATTATTGATCCCTTCAAGTTCCATAGCGGAAACTTCTTCCTCTGCAACGTATATCTTTGCGTCGGGGAAAGAACGAAGTTCTCCCGAATGATCGCCGTGCTTATGCGTCAAAAGAATTTTGGTGACCTGCTCTTTCTTATATCCCAAAGCGGCGAAGGCCTCCATATAGGTGCAAATATCCTTGCCCGTGTACATCAGACTGTTCTCATCGGGATTTTCCTCGGGCGTCCCTGCCGGAAGTCCCGTATCGACAAGGATAACTTCGTCGCCGGTATCTATCAGGTAGTTTTGCAAACTGCCGCGATAGCGAACGTTTTTGTCAAACTTGTCCATACCCTCTTCGCCGCCGAAAACAAAAGGCTGCGTGTAAAAACCGTCTTTTCTGAATTTAACTGCTTTGATGATCATTTGCCCCAATCTCCTTTTAATAATTTATATAGCAATTTTTTAAAGATTTCAACTTCTTCATCGGTAAGCCAACGTTCGGCTATAAGCGTTTTCGGAACGTCGACCGCCCTGTCTTTTAACTTACGGCCTTCATCGGTGAGAGAAATAATAATGTTGCGCCTGTCCTTTTCGTCTTTAAGTATATCTACGTAACCTTTTCTTTTTAACTTGCCAAGTAAATCCGTTAAAGTGTTGGCTTTTAAATACAGCGCGTTGACGAGATCCTTTTCGTTGACCGTTTCTTTCTCCCACAGTACCATCATCGTGATATACTGCGTGTACGTCAGATCCAACTCTTTCAAAAGCGGTTGATAGCGCCTTAATATCTTGTTTGCAACCGCGTAAGTCGGAAAACAAACTTGATTTTCAAGCAATAAAAGCTCGTATTCACTTTCCATCTTTCCACCTCTCGTCAAATTATATCGTATCCGACATAATTTGTCAAGTATTTTTTTGATTTTTTTCTATATATTTTTATGCGTCTTTTTGCGAGTCGCGTTTCATTATTAATATCAATTAATATAAAAAGGACTCGGAATCTCTCCGAATCCTTTTACTCGATCGCCAGAAAGCACAATTGCCATTGATTATATTTTTTGCCGAAATCCCCGATTTAAACGGCATTTATGGCAAGCGGTTTTTATATATTTTTTATCTTTTCCATTATCGAGTCGGCTACGCTCAAGCCGTTAGCGGAGGCTTGCTGTACAGACGTTTCGGACAACCGCGAAGGGTTGTATAGTCGGCTTTGCCGACGCCGAAAGTCAGCATTATATAGCTTGGCTTCGCTCACGCTCGCTACGCCTGACGGAGTATTGGAAAACTTACGACAATATCGCTAATTGCGCATCATCATTAATTGCGAATTGCGCATTGTGAATTGCGAATTATCATTCGGTTCGCGCCGTGCGCGAACGAGGCTTACGGCAAGCGGTTTTTATATATTTTTTATCTTTTCCATTATCGAATCGGCTACGCTCAAGCCGTTCGCAGACGCCTGCTGTAAGCCTCTCGTGACGCTTGCGCCGTCGCCTATCGAGTAAAGACCGCGAACGCTCGTTTCGAAGTTCTTGTCGATAACTACGGAGTTGGAATAGAATTTGACTTCGACGCCGTATAAAAGCGTTTCGTCCGAAGCTATACCGGGCGTGACTTTATCGAGCGCGTACAGCATTTCGATTATATCTACCATTATCCTGTGTGGGAAAACGAGCGACAGATCGCCGGGAACGGCGTCTTTAAGCGTCGGAATAATGTTGTTACGGTAAAGCCTTTCTTCGGTCGTTCTCCTGCCGCGACGGAAATCGCCGAAGCGCTGAACGAGTATCTTGCCGTCGCAGAGCATATTTGACAGTTCTGCTATCTTTCTGCCGTATTCGATAGGCGTTTTGAAAGGCTTGGTGAAATTTTTGGATACGAGCAGCGCGAAATTGGTGTTGCCCGTCTTGAACTCTTTGCTTTTATAAGCGTGCCCGTTGACTACGGCAAGCCCGTTTTCGTAATATTCCGTGGCGACCTCGCCCGAAGGGTTGGTGCAGAAAGTTCTCACTTTGTCGTCGAAAGTCGGCGCGTAATAAACGAGTTTTGCCTCGTACAGATTATCGTTGAGATATTCCATCACTTCGTTTTTGACCTCGACGCGAACGCCGATATCGACCGTTCCGACGTTGGTCTTTACGTTGTGCTTACGACAGATATTGCAAAGCCATTCCGCGCCTTCCCTGCCTATCCCCGCGACGACGTTTTCCGAATAATACGTTTCGCCTTTGTCCGTGGAAACGCCTTTTACCACGTCGTTTTCGATGATAATGTCGGTGACCATCGTGTTAAAGAGTATATCGACGCCGCTTTCGATTAGGTGGTGCTGTAAGCGGAGATATATCTTATAACCTTCTTCCGTGCCGAGGTGGCGGATAGGACATTCTATAAGCTTTAAGTTGGCGCTTATGGCTTTTTTGCGTATCTCGCGGATAGCGTCCTCTTTTTCCAGCCCGTAAACGAAGGTGTCGGCTCCGAATTTGAGATAAATATCGTCCGACCTTTTGATAAGCTCCACGGCCTTATCGTAACCGAGTATCTGCTGAAGATTTCCGCCCACGTCCGGAGATAACGAAAGCTTTCCGTCGGAAAACGCGCCCGCACCCGCAAAACCCGTGGTTATCGAACACGGCTTACAGCCCACGCATTCACCCGTGAAACGCTTCGGGCACTTGCGGTTTTCGAGACTTCTTCCCTTTTCTATCATAAGGACTTTAAGTTCGGGCATCTTCTCTTTAAGCTCGTACGCGCAAAATATCCCCGAAGGGCCTGCGCCGATAACTATAACGTCGTAACTGTTTCTGACAGAGTCTTTCATCGTAGCTCCTTGATGTTCGCGGCGGTTATTTTTCACCGCAACGCATATTATTTTAGCATATCCCGACGAAAAACGCAATAAAAAGAAGTCGGTTTAAAAGAAACCGACTTAAAAAATGCACGATATCAGAACAATATCATTCCGAGCCCCGCCGAAATAAGTATAAGTATTATCGGCGACATATTCTTTTTGGCTATCAGCCTGTAACAGATATATACGGCGGCGGCAACGGCAGTTATCAAAAGCGCCGCAAGCGAAAATCCGTCCGCCGAAAACGATGAAAGATTGGGCAAAAAGTTTCTCACGCCGAGCCAAAGCCCGGTTACAAGTATCAGCCCCACTATCACGGGCTTTACTCCATAAAGAGCCGAAGCGGTAAGCTCGCTTTTTAAAAAGCTTTTGAAGACCGCGACGATTAAAAGTATTATGATTATCGACGGCGTTATCACGCCCAAAGTCGAACAGACGGCGCCGAGTATCCCCGCCTCGGAAGAACCGATAAAAGTGGCCATATTGACGGCGATAGGCCCGGGCGTAGATTCCGAGACCGCGACGAAACCCAAAAAGTCCGCCGAAGTCATCCAATTATGAGATAAGACTTCCTGCTCCATAAGCGGAAGCATTCCGTACCCGCCGCCGAAAGAAAACAAGCCTATTTTGAAAAACGTCCAGAGAAGTTCAAGGTATATCATACTTTGCCCTCCCCGATCGTATCCGTTGCCGAAACGCCGTCGTGTTCGGCAGGTTTTTCGACGATATCCCCCGCTATAACCTCGTTATCGGCATTTTTCGTCATCAAAACGAGGTCTTCTTCCGTCGGCTCGCTTTCGCGGCTTTTCGGTCTGAAATACACTGCCACGCCGACCGCAAGCCCCAAAATAATGAGATATATCGTCGATATGCCGAGGCTGAAAACGTCTATGGCAAGAAGTGCGAGCGAAGAACATATTATGAGGATATAACTTACAGCGTTCTTTTTAACGCTTTTGAAAAGCTTGAACGCCGCCGCGACGATAAGTACGGCAACGCCGCACTGTATCCCCTTGAAAGCTTTAGCGGCAAGTTCGAGCTCAAGGAACTGCGAAAAGAACAAAGAAATGACGTATATGATGATAAACGACGGCAGACAGACGGCAAGGCTCGAAACGAGAGCGCCCAAAACGCCCCCCATCTTATAGCCGATATACGTCGAACTGTTTATCGCTATAGGCCCGGGCGTCGATTCTGCGAGCGCCACCACGTCGGAAAACTCGTCGGAAGATATATACTTACGCTTTTCGACGACTTCGTGCAAGATGACGGAGATCATCGCGTATCCCCCGCCGAACGTGAACAGACCTATTTTGAAAAACGTCCAAAAAAGTTGTAAATACAACTTAAATTTTTTCATTCCCCTGCTCCGCGGCGACTTCGCCGCTTTTTTTACGCGCCGTGCGAATACCGGCATCTTCGCCGCTTTCGTCCGTTACGGTAATCATTATATACTTTTTTTACAAAAAACGCAAGGCAATAACGACCATATTTACAAAAGGCGCATTTTGCAAATAAATTCACCGATTTTGCGCTTTGGTTAAACAAGAAAAAGATAAATCCGGCGATAGCGACGTGAAAAAAAATCGTCAAATAATTGCAAAAAAGCGAATAATATAATATAATGGTGATATGTTCAGTTATAAAAGACCGATCGCGATAGCGGCTACAGTCGTTTACGGCTTGATCGCAATTTTAATATTTTATTTTGCGCTTCAGCCGGGAGAATTGTCCGAAAAAGTTTCGCAAGCCGTGTACGCAATTTTCAACGGAATAAATATAGACGAGGAACGCCTTGAGACCGACGCGGAAAAGGTGCCGATAAAAGGTATATTGCTTTCAGCCGGCAACGTCTTACCTTTTGTCGGCGAAGAAGGTTATCTTACGATCGAGGTTTTACCCAAAAATCATACCGAAGGATACTCGTTTTATTCTTCCGACGAAGCCGTCGTTTCCGTCAACGAATACGGCAGGGTAAGATATCTGTCCGAAGGCAAAGCTACCGTCTCGGCAATTTCTTCAGGCGGCGGCGTTAAAGCCGACTTAAATATCGAAATATTCCCTCGTTCCGCTCCTGAAAACGCCTATAAGTCGGCCTATAAGCTCGTTATCGATGAAAACGCCTTTATCAACGCGGCCATTCGCCCCACCGTTTTATACGGTAATAAGGAAGTCGTCGACGGCTTTACGCTGACCTCTTCCGACGCCGAAGTCGCCTTGATCAACGACGGATATATACTTACCCGCTCCGCGGGAACGGCTACCGTATCCGTATCGGTCGGCGGAGAAACGGTGGCGGAAGCGTCAATTACCGTCGGCGGAAGAACGCTCGAAGAGCCGAAAATTATTTCCGCGTTTTTCAACGAGTCGGCGGCAGACGAAAACGCCGTTCTTTTGCTTGGTAAAAGCAGTAATTTAAAATTTACCCTCTCAAACGTGCGCGAAGCGGTAAAAAGCTACGTGATAAAAGCCGACGACCTCGACGTTTATTACGGCGACGGGAACGGCGTGACGATAACCCCCACGGCTCTTGGTAAAAACACTCTAAAAGTCTACTCACGCACATATTC
Source organism: Clostridia bacterium (assembly GCA_017616695.1). Classification (GTDB taxonomy): domain Bacteria; phylum Bacillota; class Clostridia; order Christensenellales; family Borkfalkiaceae; genus UBA4636. The sequence goes on from JAFZXN010000075.1 coordinate 9,858, forward strand.
CGATACTTTGTTGATGACAATAAACTATACCGTCGAGCGCCCGCCCGCTACGATAACCGCGCTTATAAAGCCCGAAAACGGCTTTTCCATCGGTAACGCCTACACTTTCGAGCTTGACGTTTCCGATAAACTCGGGATATACGGACTTGTCCCCGAGGTAACGGGCAACGACTATACCGTAAAAAGCGAAAGCGTTACGTTCAACAAAGTCGGCAATTACGGTTTAAAGTACGCTTCGGCGAATATAACTTCGGACGCGGATTTTAAAGTGATAGTGTTGGATAGATCCGCCTCTTCGCCGTTCAGAAAGCTCGTCGGGCACTTCGGTCTTTTTGCGGCGCTCGGATTTTTCGGCGTGTTCGGAATAGCCTATTTTATCAAAAAGTTGCGCTATAAGCTCGTTATCGTCGGTTTTTCGGGTTTCTTGACGGCGACGATATCCGAAATTTTACAGCTGCCGATATTTACCGTCGCACGCGGCTTTTCGGTCGCCGACATATTCATCGACTTCGGCGGATACCTTCTCGGCGCAGCGATCGCGGTAGGTTTTACGTTCCTCGTTTACAGGATAAGATCAAGCCGCCGCGCCTCTTCTTCGACGGATAAATAAGGCTTGCCTTCGGAAAGTAATTTACTCACCTTGTCTGCGGTCAGGGTGAGTTTTATTTTACCCGCCTTTGAAAAAACGCTCAGTTCCACGACGTCGTTTACGCCCGCGAACTTATAAAGCCGCTTTATTTCGGTCGTAGTCAGCACGGCTATTTTCTTTATTTCCCTGCCTTTTGCGACGGCTTTCATATCAACGCCCGCAAATATGCGAACGTATGCATACTTGTCGCCCGCCCCGATATTTCCGAACAGAACGAACAGCGAAAAAAAGAGCAGACTGAAGTTTATCGTGTTGAAAACGGATATTATAAACAGACATAGTAGCGCCGCAAAAAGCGCATAACCCGATATTTTAACTATCTTTACAGCCGTTTTCCTGTTGATCCTGCGCGATAGAAACGCGAGCAAAAGCCTTCCGCCGTCGAGCGGATAGCACGGTAAAAGGTTTATCGTCGCAAGCGTTACCGAAGCAAATACCGCCACGTCCGTATAAGCGTATATCTCCGGCGCGAGCCACCACAGCGCTACGAACGAAAGCGCCGTAAGAAGATTTACCATCGGTCCGGCGAGGGCTATCTTTATCTCGTCGGAATAGGAAAACAGTTCCTGTTCGCCGGAAACTACCGCGCCGAACGGCATCAGCATTATGCTTTTTAATCTGTAACCGAGCCTTTCCGCAACGTAAGAATGTCCCAACTCGTGTATGACCGCGGCAAGCGTATATACGGCAAAAGAAAATACTTTGCCCGTTAAAGCAAAGTATATTCCGAAAGCAAAGAACAACGGGTGGACGGAGATCTTCAGCTTTGCCATATCACGTTGTCGTTGTCGAGTATATAGTCGGTAACGATGTCGCCGCCGTTATACATGGCGACGGTAGTGCCCGCCTTTGCGTACGCCGCGGGAACGTTCTTATAAACGCTGTCGCCGACGGAAACGTACGCTGCGTCCGCTCCGCTTATTACGGTTTTGAATACGTCGGTATGAGCGATAGTCAAAGTGTATTTTCCGTCTTTTATCTCGACGGAAGCGACTTTGCCGTTTTCAGGCGGGTATACGGCGGCTTTTTCAGAAAAGGTCATAACGCCGTTATCTAAGGTAAGTATCTCGCCGGAAGCAGGCGCGAAAACGGTAAATTCTTCGGCTTTTCTCGTATCTAAGACGGCTGCCGCTTCACCCGTGCCGAAGACGCTTTTTATCATAGTATTGATGCCGCTGTCTTCCCAGAACACGTTGGTAAGGATTATCGCCACGGCAAGAACGAATATCGCCGCCACCTCCGCGCCGACCACGTTAAAACGGAATTTGCGAGCTTTTTCGTCGGTTTTTTCCTTTGCCGCCGCAATTGAAATTGCCTTTGCGTCGTCGTCAACGGCGTTTGAGACGGCTGTTTTTGCGGGCTTTGACGTTTGCTTTTTGGCTTTTTCCTTTTTTTCCGACGGCGCGATCTCGACAATTTCGGTTTCTGAAGTCAAAGTGTTTTTCGGAACATTTTCGTCGGCTTTTTGCGGACTTTTTTGTTTAAGCTCTTTCTCCGCGTTTTTGTTTACGCGCCTTATAAGCAATTTATCTTTTAAAGCGCTGCGTTTTTTTTCGGGCACCGCCACCATTTCGCAAGTGGACACGGGCATTTCGATCATTTCGGCGTATTCTGCGTTTGCCATAATTATTCCTCTCCTTTTTTCGGTCTGCTAAAAGAATATGCGGCTTTTTTCCTTATTAGAACACATAAAACCACGAAATCCCGACGTATTTTTATAATTATATAAACGTTCGACAAAGCTTTACCCGATCATACGAATTACGACGTTTTTCCCGCTTTTTATTTATCCGCCACGGCGCGCCAAAGGCATAAAAAAACACCTTGAAATCTTAAACTTTCAGGTGCGTTTTTATCGGCAAACGTCCGAATGATCCGTGTTTTATCTTATTTTTATAATCTGCCCGACTTGTTGAGATAGCGAAGGCGCTTTACGACGTCTTCGATAGGTTTATTTACCGACTTTGCAATTTCTTCGACGACGAAGCCGTCGCGATACGTTTCGATAAGCGTTTTATCGTCCTCGTTTGAAAACTCGACCTTAGTCGCTTCGCCTTTTTTCTTTTCTTCGGCGTATCTTGCAATTTCGGTAACTTTGGAAACGATAAACTTCTGCGCGTTAAGATCGTACAAGTTGACGTTATACTGCCCGTTCGGGCCGACGCGCCGCTCCGAAGTAATGCCTAAGCTTTCGCCGGACTCCGTCGGTGAAACGTACTTCTTATCGAAAACCGTTCTTTCTTCGAGATAACCCTTTTTAATAAGCCATTCTTTGAGCGCGATATGCGACAGATCTTTCATAATGTCGTCGTTTTTCAATGCGTTGAGCCTTTCTCTTATCGTGCTTAAATAAATAGGTTGCTCGGAATATAAAAAGCCCGCCGCCTGTTCGTCGGTCAGATAAAACTCGGATTTTTTGGGCTTCGGCATACGGACGATCGGCGCCGTTTCGTTTTCGATCGCCTTGGAAAGCACCGACGAAACGTAATATAAACAGCGGGATATCCTCACGTTATTTATAATATCGTCGTCTTTTACGGGGGTATCGTCAAGCGGATTGATACCTTCGGCAAGTTTATCGATAAAGCTTTTTGCGTAAGCCATTTTTTCCGTTTCGTTCATATTTTCTCCTGTATCTTCGTCAAAAAAGCGCTTGAAAAATATGCTTTTTTGACGTTTTTTGCACGTTTTTTTACGTACTTTTACGCGTTTTATAAATATTTTTTCAACTTTTGCCAATCGGAAAGCCTTTCAAAGTAAGTCTGTCGTGCCCTTCTCGACGGCGACAGCAACTTGTCAAACGGCACGTCTTCGCTCCCCGTTATCAAAGAAAGCGACTTTTCGGCGCACACCTTTCCGCCGAATATGCGAACGAGGTTACGTAAAGCCTCGCCGCTCGTGCAAAATATCTTTTTTATCGAAGAGTTTTTTATTATTTCCGTTATCTTTTTGGCGTCGTTTAAGGTGGAAGACAGTATTTTATCGTCGGTACTGCCGACGCGCTCGCACTCGGCAATCGTATCGAAAAGAGCTATTTTACAATCTAAAAGTAGGGCTATAAGCTCGTTAACGGCACTTTTCGCGTTGGCGTCGGACAGCTTTTTCCGCACGTTATCGGCAAGCGAAATGAAATCGCGGTCGGTCACGTCGGAAAGAAGCCGCCAAAAATAATTGGCTTTGTTCATATAGTAAAAGCCGAACTTCACGCTGTCAAAAGACGGCACCGTTCCAAGCAGCAGCACCTTTGAATTTTTATCGTAAACGGGGGCAAAACAGCGCGCCGTTTGTATGTTTTCAGAAGTGACAGCCATATTGATTCAATCCGAACAGAATATTCCTTTGTTTTTTGAAAAAACGCAGCCGCAGTAATTCTGACGGTAAAGCCCCCACTCGCGGGACAATTCTATAGACCTACGATACCCGTCTTTCTTTTTGAAATCGGACGGCAAAAACTTTGCGCCGAGCTTTTTTTCAAGCTCGCCGCCGATAGCGTTTATCCTTTCGGCGTCTTTATACGGGCTTACCGAAAGCGTCGTGCAAAAATAGTCAAAACCGCCGTTTATCGCCATATAGGCGGACTTTTCAAGGCGTTGACCATAGCAGACCGTACAGCGTTTTCCCCTTTCAGGCTCGTTTTCAAGCCCTTTTGCCGCAACGAAGAACTCGGCGGGGCTGAAACCGCCGTCAATGATTTTAACGGTTTTTTCGTACACCGCCGCAACGTATCTTTCAAGCTCTTTCAAGCGCTTGTCGTATTCCGTTTTGTCGGTTATGTTGGGGTTGTAGAAAAACAAAGTCACGTCGAAAAAAGGCGTAACTCTTTCGAGCACGCTCGAAGAACACGGCGCGCAACAGGCGTGGAGCAATAAGCTCTTCTTGCCGTCGAACGACTTCACCGTGTTTTCAAATTGTAAATCGTGATCAACTTTGTTCATAATCAATTTGCAGACCGCTTGCTGCCTATCTTCAGACCGCTGATGGTCGGGCGGCTATGCCGCCATATATAATTCGATTTCGACCGCAGTTTGCGCGAGGTTTTCGCGCAAACTGCGTTTGTCGTTATACGGCAACGCCGTTCCGCCGAAAGCGGTCTGTCGGCACTATTTTTCCTGCCCGTTTGAGTCGGCTTTCGGTTTTGCGGTAATTATCCTTATTATCGCGACGGCGAGCATTATGAGCGCTATTAAGAACATTCCCGTAATGATATAGTCGACGTAATCGTGAAAAAGATACGTTAAAAGCGTCACTATCGAACCGGCGATAAAGTTGCCTAAAGCAAGCGGGATAACGGAATCTTTAAAGCGCATATTCAAAAACACGGCTATCGCAGCGCCCGTCCATACTCCCGTAAGCGGCAGCGGAATGGCGACGAATATAAGTAACGCTCTTACAAGAAACTGCCTTTGCCTTTCGTCTGCCGAGCCGCCGATATTTGCCGCGACCTTTTCTGCGCGCGAGCGAAGCATTGCCTCGAGTTTTTCGACGAACTTTTTAATAAAAGGTATCTTTTTCAGCAAGTTGAATATAGGGATAAGCAGAAAGAAGATAGGTATGATTATAAGCGTCGAACCGAAGTATGCGATAAGCGCCGTTTCGTAAATGGGAAGCCCCAGCCCCTCGCCTATGGGGATAGCCCCTTTAAGTTCGATGAGCGGCACCATGGAAACGAGCGCGACTATCAGTTGATCGACGTCGGTGATCGATTTTAAAAGGTTTAAAATAGCCTGCGCCATTTTCTTCTCCTGAACGCTTGATTTTTTCTTACGATAATTGTATCATATAATTATAATAATTGCAAAGGTTTTGTTATATGACTACGCAACAACTTTTATCCCCTTTCAGAAGAGCCGTCGAAGACTACAAAATGATACGCGACGGCGACAAAATAGCCGTAGGTCTGTCCGGCGGGAAGGACAGCGTGACTTTACTGACTTTAATGGCCGCCCTTAAACGCTTTTACCCCGCGAACTTCGAGCTTGTTGCGATAACAGTCGACCTCGGCCTCGAATACGATAAAAACGAAGTCGCCGCGCTCGAAAACTATTGCGACGAACTCAACGTAAAACTGATAACGGAAAAAAGTCAGATAGGGGAAATACTGTTCGATATAAGAAAAGAGACCAATCCTTGCAGTTTATGCTCCAAACTTCGCCGCGGAGCGCTCAATTCGGTAGCGATAAAGGAAGGTTGCAACAAACTTGCGCTCGGCCACCATGCGGACGACCTTGTGGAAACGCTGTTTTTGTCGCTCATTTACGAAGGCAGATTCTCGACTTTCGAGCCGGTCACTTATCTCGACAGGACGGGCATAACCGTCATCCGCCCGATGATATATATCGAAGAAAAGGATATCCGCGCCTTTATGAAGGATAAGCCCACGGTCCATAACCCCTGCCCTGCCGACAAGCACACCCGCCGCCAGTTCGTTAAAGAGCTTATCGCCTCGATAAAGCAGGAAGTCCCGACGGCGAAATCTCGTATGCTTTCGGCTATCTACCACCCCGAAAGAAACCACCTTTTCGGCGAAGTATTGGAAAAACTCAAAGAAAACGGCTATTTTGATAGCTGAATCGAAAATAACTCGCCGACCGCCGACCGCAAGGCCGCAGGACCGCGGCAAGCGGTAATTTTCAATTTGCAATTCGCAATGTGCAGGCTCGGTCGTAAGTTTTTTTAACGCCCTGCAAGCCTTCGGGCGGCAAAAAACAATTAGCAATTGGCAATTCGCAATTCGCAGGCTCGGTCGTAAGTTTTTAAACGCGCTCAAGCCTTCGCGCTAAAAACTTTCGACGCATTATATAAATTGTGGATTAAAAGTAATTATATAATATAATTTCGTTCGGGATTTTTCAGGGCGAAGGCTTGCAGCCCGACCGAAAAATCCGCGACCATATTTGCGAATTGCGAATTGCGCATTGCGAATTTTACAATTCAATCAGGTTCGGCGCTGTAAAGCGCCCGACCACGTTTGCGCTAAATTGCGTAGCAATTACGGTCGACTACGTATCAAAGCAACCGCTTTGATATGCAAATTTTGAGGACTATCAAAATTTGCGGTCGACTATTGCGAATTGCGAATTGCGAATTACAATTCAAGCGGTCTTAGGCAAGCGGTCGGCAAAAAAAAGCCTGCGCTCAGATCACGGCGCAGGCTTTTAATATCGTTACGAGGACTACGAGCGTTACCGAAGAAATGACGGTCGTTGAAACTACGAGCGCGCCCGCAAGGTCGGCGTCGGAGTGCATCTCTCTCGCCATTATGGCGCTTGCGGTCGCTATCGGCGAGCCGAAGATGGCTACCACGGTGACTATCTTTGCGCCTTTGAAACCGAATAAAAGTACGGCGATAGTCACGAACAACGCGGGAACGACCACCATTCTGAAAAACGTTGCGATGACTATCTGCTTTTTATAGACGGCGAAATGTTTGAGCGCAAACTGCCCGCCCAATACCATAAGCGCAAAAGGCGTGGTCGCCGCGGCGACGAAACTAACCGTCTTACTCAAAACTTCTATATCCGACAGGCGGAAAGTTATCCCCGAACGCTCGAATATTCCCCTTATTATAAGAACGACTATTCCCGCGACGACGCCGATGATGAGCGGGTTTTTAATTATCCCCGAAAGCGTTCTCACAAGATTTTTCAAAAAGCCGCCGTCCTCGTTTTCATCGCCTTTTATAAACGCGGTAAGGGCTATCACGGCGAGTATATTAAGCGTCGGTATAATGAACGCCGCCATAAGAGAGGCTATAGCCTTTCCTTCCGCGCCGTATAAAAGTTCGGCAAGCGGCAAGCCTATCATTGCGTAGTTGGAGCGGAACGTACATTGTAGCACTACACCCTTCTGGTCGCGCTCGGGAACGAACAGCTTTACGACGATGAGCCCGAGTAAAAACGCGGCGATTATACTGCCCACGCAATACGCGACCAGCGACGCATCTACGTCGCTTAAGCTTTCGATATCGTACACGCTATCAAAAAGTACGGTCGGCAAAAGCACGGTAAAACACAGCTTGTTGCCCACCGATAAAAACTCTTCGGTAAATAGTTTAAGCCCCTTTAAAACGTAGCCGAGCGCGATAAGAAGAACTATCGGCAATACGGCGTTAAGGGCAAATAATAAGTCGTTCATAATTTAAGCTCATACTTTCGGCGCAAAGGTTTTTTTGCCCGTCGCCGCCGACGAGGCAATAACTCTATCAGTATAAAACAAATTGTGCCGTTTGACAAGCCGTTTGAGCTTATTTACGATATTTTTCTCACCGTAATTATCGAATGATCATAAAATATATTTGACAGCGCGCAAAAAAGCAATTAAAATATTTTTGTAAAACGACTAACACGTTTTGGGAGCATATATGCAATATATCGACAACGTTTTAAGTAAAATCGCCGAACAAAACCCGAATCAGCCCGAGTTTTTACAAGCTGTGACCGAAGTCTATTCGAGCCTTACGCCAATCGTAAGCGAAAACGAAAAGGTTTATAAAGAGGCCGCCCTTTTGGAGCGCCTCGCAGAACCCGACAGAACGGTGTCTTTCCGCGTTTCCTGGAAGGACGACGGCGGTAACGTTCACGTCAACAAAGGCTACCGCGTGCAATTCAACAACGCGATAGGGCCGTATAAGGGCGGCTTAAGGTTCCACCCGTCGGTCAACTTGTCGGTCTTAAAATTCCTCGGCTTCGAGCAGATCTTCAAAAACAGCCTGACCACGCTCCCCATGGGCGGCGCGAAAGGCGGTTCGGATTTCGATCCGAAAGGTAAGACAGACAGCGAGATAATGAGCTTTTGCCAATCGTTTATGACCGAATTATACCGCCATATCGGGCAGTTTACGGACGTTCCCGCAGGCGATATCGGCGTCGGCGGCAGAGAGATAGGCTATCTTTTCGGGCAGTATAAGCGCATTTGCGGCGCTTACGAAAACGGCGTTTTGACGGGTAAAGGTTTAAGCTTCGGCGGGAGCCTTATCCGCCCCGAAGCGACCGGTTTCGGCTCGATATACTTCCTTGAAGAAGTAATGGCAAGCCGCAGCGACGGCGTTAAAGGAAAAACTTTCGCGCTGTCCGGCTTCGGCAACGTCGCCTGGGGCGCGGCGCTTAAGATCATCGCGCTCGGCGGCAAAGTAATAACGCTTTCCGGTCAGGACGGCACGCTTTATTTTAAAAACGGTCTTCCGACAGAGGCCGCGGAGTATATGCCCGCAAGCCGCACGAACGGCGTGACCAAAGAAGAGTTCGCAAAAAAGTTCGGCGGGGAATTCCTCGCAGGCAAAAAACCTTGGGGGCTTTTCGGCGCCGACGTATGTATGCCGTGCGCAACGCAGAACGAGATAACCGCGGAAACTGCCGGGAGCTTTTCGCGCCTCGGCGTGAAATACGTCAACGAGGCCGCCAATATGCCCACCACCAACGAGGCGCTCGCGCTGCTTAAAAGCCAGGGCATAGTCGTTTGCCCTGCCAAAGCTTCCAACGCCGGCGGCGTGGCGGTTTCCGGCCTCGAAATGAGCCAGAACTCCGAAAGACTTTGCTGGACTAAAGAAGAAGTCGACGATAAGCTTAAAAATATTATGAAGAATATCTACGCGCAGATAAATTCGGCTTGCGAAAGATATTCGCTCGGCTTCGACCTCGTTGCGGGCGCGAATATCGCCGGCTTTAAAAAAGTTGCCGACGCCATGCTCGCCCAAGGTATTTACTGATATAACGACCGTTTGATCGACTTATAGCTCGACTTTTAACAAACGCCCTTTTCTTGCGTCCGCAAGAAAAGGGCGTTTTTTTGAAGACCGCAGAAAGCTTGCCGCTATCGATCGAGCGACCATAGGCCGCAAACATAATTATAAGTTCTTACTTGATCTCTTGACTCAAATTATTGAAATCATCAGTCGAAAAAAAATGCGATAAAGTAATTCCTAATCCGTCACATAATATTTTTATCGTCACAATTCCAGGATATTTACTTTTGCCATATAAAATATTTTTAAGTGAAGAACGCGAAAGACCTGATTCAGATGAAAGTTTATTGATTGTTATCTTTCTTTCTGCGCATAATTCATAAATTCGTTGTTTTACCGCTTCCAATGTAGACATAAATAATTCCCCCATTTTTTTGGCTAATTATAGCCCATACGCTTGATAAATGTGGGCTATATATGATACTATTATGAAAATTAGATTATTTAAATATGTCTGTTAAACGAATATCGTGCCCATCATGTGGCGCCACTTTACAACTTGATAGTACAAAAACCATTTGTGAATACTGCGGTAGTAACATAATATTTGAAGACAGAAATATAACGGAACTTGAAGAAGAATATCAAAATTTATGTATACGCTTTAAATTTGGAAAAACAGAAAGCGATTATAAAAACCTATTTGTTCTGTTTTCCGCTATGGAGAATTATAAGGATTCCGCAACCCTTGCAAAAAAATCAATTGCTCGGGCTCGCGAAATACATAAACATAATAATATATTAAAAACGATCAAAATACTTTCCCCCATTCTTTTGATTATTATAATAGCCTCTATTGGCTTTGCGTCAAAAATAGTAGAAAAAAACAACCACGACGTTAATAAAATCAACATTCGACTACTAAGTATTACGAGCAAAATTACAGAAGATACTAATTACGCCCAAAAAGATAAATATATAATCAATTTCAAATATGAAATGGATAACAAGACAAACGTAGATATCGACTATATAGAATTTGTTATGTATGTAGATTCGGTTGACGGTTTTCGCATAGGCAGTGTACGCTCACAATTTGGCGGTAGCACAAATAAAAGTATTAATCTGAAAGCACAAGATACATTAATAATAGAAACTTACATTTATACTTATTCTTTGACAGACGACCATTTGATTAATTATTTATATAACAAAACTATTGAAGACTATATATATTCTTATGAGGTAACTACCGTTTACTTCAGAGACGGTAAAAAATATTATTTATATTAAATAGGAGTAACAGTATGGAAAATGAACAGATTAAAAAGTATTTAAAAGCAGCACGCGAAGCCGAAATATCGGAAAACTATTCAGACGCCGAAAAATACTATGATTTGGCAAGACTTGAGGCTCCCGATTGTGCCGAAGCGCGTTTTTATTATGCTTACAGTCGCTTTATGAATTGCAAAAACAAAGACGCTTACAATTATTTTATGGACATCCGCACAGTAATCGGCAGTATAACCAAACTTATAGCCGAATCGGATATCGAGCAAGATGAGAAGAATGATTTACTTGGTAGAATGACAATTTCAGTCATACCATTACCTAAAATAATTAACAATATTTTAAACAGATTAAATTCAGGTACGCAAAATGCTTATTTTTCACAAATAAAAAGCGTTGAAAAAAATGGTATGGCAACATTATATTTGTTTGGAGACCAAATAGAAAAATATTTCGGGAATGATAAATCTCTTCTCGAAAAAACCGCCGTCAAATTATGGAAAGCCGGTGTCGAACTGCAACAACAATGGTGGGGCGTCGGTCTTGATAAGTCTTATCCGGAAAAATATACCGCAAAAATTCAAAAGTTTGATCCAACCTACACCATGCCAAAGAGAGGCGGCTGTATATCGTTCAAGCAATAACGACATGTAATTGTTATGCATAAATGTTATGATAATTTTGAAGAGGATCTCGTAATCGCTCAACTCGACACTGTTAAAGAACAAGACGAAATAAAAAATTATGTGTATAAAAAAAGTCTGATTCGTCCAAACACTAATGCTTTTACAATAATAATTATTTTTATATCGATCGTTGTCTTCGGAATTATCTGTTCTTTTTTGATAATAAAATTGACTAATAACGAAAATAACAGCTTTTTGATATTCTTACTTGTCTGTTTATCAATATTCATTTTAACTTCAAGACTTTTTTGCATAAAACTTGTAGAATGCTATCAACATTATGCAAAAGTTGAGACAAGAAGAAAATGCTTGTGCAGACCGACTTGTTCCGAATACGCTATCATTTCTTTGAAAAAATATTTTTTACCTGTTGCACTATTTAAAATATTAAAAAGATTGTTAAAAACGTGTCGAGGCGGAATTTATAAAAACGATGAGCCTTAATTATCAGATTTTATATCAACTTTGAAAACACACCGTTGTCGCAAATGCGCCGGCGGTGTGTTTTCATATTATCATCTGACTAATTGTCGCTGACTTGCGGCAAGTTGTCTAAAATTTAATAATTAAGTTCAGCGACGAAATCGCTCAACGATACCTGTCAGCGGTCTGCAAATTATTACTGCAAACTTTTGACTATCAGTCCGACCTGACCTTGCTTGGCGTTACAGACGGGGCAGGTTTCAAAAGCCGCGTCGCCCATCGCCTCGTATCCGCAAGCGGTGCATTTCCATTTGACGCTTTTATCCTTTTTATACATGGCGTTATCCTTCATCTGCGCGTGCAGTTCGGTAAATATCTTTCTGTGCTTATCTTCGATTTTAGATAACTCGGTAAAAAGATACGCCAGATCGTCAAAGCCTTCCTGCGCCGCGGTCTTGGAAAAAGATTTATAAATTTTAACTTCCTTTTCCTCGTCGACGGCGGCAAGGCGAAGATTTTCCGTCAAGTCCCACTTTTCGCGGAAGGGCGTGCCGGCGCAAACGTCGATATTATCTATTTGGTTTTTGCTCGCGTCCTGAATTTTGGTGTAGATTATGCGGGCGTGGTTGAACTCGTTATAAACTATCTTGTCGATTATCTCGGCGAGCGTGTTTAAATTTTGGTTTCTCGCGCCGTACTCGATGAATTTATACCTGACCATAGCCTGACATTCGCTCGAATAGCTCCTTGCGAGATTGACGTACGTTTTGCTTTCAATAAGTTGCATAATAAAAAAACCTCCGCTATGTTTTTTGCCAAAGCGGAGATTTTTTATTCATTTTTTTACTACTCGGCACTTTTCTACGCCGTAATATTTGAAAAGCCCGACAGCGTTTTCGTCTATCTCTTCCCCCGCGACTATAAGCGGCACGGCGGGCGGGCAAGCGACGGCGGAAGATGCGAAAACCCTGCCTATAGCGTCGTTAACGGCAATTTCTTCGCTTAACGAAAGCACTGCTTGCCGCGGTGACAACACTCCTTTTCGCGGCGACAATCCGGGCGCGGCGGCAGATATCGGTTTTTTCTTTTCGATTTTCGCAAGAACTTTTTTTAAGGTAAAAACGGCCTTGGTCCCGTTTTCCGGTGTAAACATCATAACGACGTGATCTTTATCGGCAAATTCGACTTCGACGCCGCTATTATAAAGGATATCGGATATCTCCTCGCCCGTATAGCCGTATGATTTGGGGCATAACGTTACTTTCAGCTTTTCGCTTCCTTTTAAGTCATATCCCGATCCCGATAAAAACGCCTTCAGTTTGTCGATATGAAGAACGTACCTATTAAGCCTTTCCCCGTAGTCGCCCGCAAGGTAAGAATTAAGTTTATCGAGCGAATATAGTATCGGCCAGGACGGGCTCGTCGAATAAAAAAGCGACCTTGCGGTATCCAAATACCCGCCTATAACTTCGTTAACGCCGTTTTTTATATGCAGATAGCTCCCGCCGGTAAGACACGGCAGCGTCTTATGCGCGGAGTCTACGCACATATCGGCGCCGAGAGTCATCGGGTGGATATCCTCTTCTAAAAACTTTAAATACGCCCCGTGCGCGTTATCGACCAAAAGCAAAACGCCGAACTTTTTGCAGACGGCGGAAAAAGCCTTGATATCCATTACGCACCCGAGATAATCCGGCGAAGTGACGTAAACGGCGACGGGCAACACGGGCATTGACGACAACTTTTTTTCAAGCGTTTGCGCCGTTAACGAATAAGAAAGCAGATCGCCCCCCTCGTCGTACAGCCACTTTATGCCAAAACCCAATAAAGCCGCCGCGTCGCAAAAAGCCTTGTGGACGTTCCTCGCGGCAAGGATAACTTCATTTTTACCCGTTTCTTTGGCGTAAGCGCACGCAAGGTACAGCATGGCTTTTATCGACGCCGTGGAGCCTTCGGTAGAATACACCGTCTGCGCCGCGCCGAAAGTAGCGGCGGCGTTTTTCTCGCTTTTTGCGATGATACCTTTCGGGCATGACAAAACGTCGGCGCCGCGTATCTCCGTCACGTCGTATTTTTCCGCGCCGATAAACGTCTTTCCCTTATGCCCGGGCATGTGCAAACGCACCGTGCCGCGTTTGACGTATGAATCGATAAAATCGCAAATAGGTGTTTCCATTAAAATATTGCCGATAAACGGTTATCAGCTTTAACTGTCGCCGTTTTCCTCGAGTTCTTTGACGGCCTCGAGCCATATAGCGCACTCCATACGCTTATTGAAAAGCTCGCACCCGTAAGCGTAAACGCCGTTGACGTCGCCCGTTGCGTGGTAGGAGTTGGCGGCGCACCCGCCCGAGCAATACAGTTTTGCCCAGCAGTCGGCGCAGTCTTTTCTCGTATAAACGTTGCTGTCGGAAAACTTTTTCCTTACGGAAAGCTCCGTAACGCCGTCCCACACGTTGCCGAGTTTGAATTTTTCCTCGCCGACGAATTGGTGGCACGGATAGAGGTCGCCCCACGGCGTGACCGCCATATACTCGGTGCCGGAGCCGCAGCCCGATATGCGCTTGTAAATGCAAGGCCCCGCTTTAAGATCGAGCATATAGTGATAAAAAGTGAAGGGTTTGCCCGCCTTTCTTCGTTCGTTCATAAGGACGGCAAGGTCTTCGTACTGCTTCAAAACTATCGGCAGATCGTCTTTTGTAAGCTTGGCGGCGTCGCCCTCGGCGCACACGACGGGCTCCATACTAAGCTCCGTAAACCCGAGCTCGAGCATTGCCTTGATATCGCTTAAAAAGTCGGGGTTGTAATGCGTGAAAGTGCCGCGCATATAATAATTTTTGCCGCCGCGCGCTTTGACGAGTTTCTGAAATTTGGGAACTATTCTTTCGAAACTGCCGTTCCCTGCGTAGTCTACGCGGAAGCGGTCGTGAACTTCCTTTCTGCCGTCGAGCGACAAAACGACGTTTGACATTTCTTTATCGGCAAAATCGATAACGTCGTCGTCGATGAGCACGCCGTTCGTCGTGAGAGTGAAGCGGAAGTTTTTGCCGTGCCGCTTTTCGACGCTCCGCGCGTACTCGACGAGCTTTTTGACGACCGCGAAATTCATAAGCGGTTCGCCGCCGAAAAAGTCGACTTCGAGGTTTCTTCTCGTACCCGAATTGGCTATCAAAAAGTCGAGCGCCTGCTTTCCTACTTCAAAGCTCATAAGCGCCCTTTCGCCGTGGTACTTGCCTTGGCTGGCAAAACAATACGAACAGTTGAGGTTGCAAGTGTGCGCCACGTGCAGACAAAGCGCCTTGACTATGCCTTCGGAACGCGTTTTTAATTCGCCCGCGAGCGGTTTATAATTGTCTTCCGCAAAGAGCCGCCCCGAATTTTTGAGTTCGGTAACGTCGTCAATGCAGTCGGAAATTTTGGTTTTAGGGATATCGGGGTACTTTTTTGAAATTATCTTTATTATCTCGTCGGCGGGGTGGTCGGCGTAAAGACTTATAACGTCGTAGGCAACGTCGTCCACGACGTGTACGGACGCCGAAAATGCGTCCACCACGATATTCGTACCGTTAAATTTATATAAGTGTACCATCGTATAAATATAAATCGCCGCCGACGCGACGTGAATTGCTTTGATAAATATAGAAAAAACCGCCGCCGCGATAAATTGCGGCGGCGGCATAGCCTATCAAATAAAATTATTTTCTGTCTTTATTTTCGCACTTCTGGTTTGCTATACCGCAGCTCGTCTTGCAAGCCGACTGGCAGGAAGTCTGACATTCGCCGCAGCCGCCCTTCTTGGCGCTTTCGCAAAGATTTTTCGTGCCGAGCGTTTTAATACGTTTCATCGTTACCCTCCGCAAAAAATATTATTTTTTATATTTTAACATTAAAATGCGTTCGTGTCAATGATTTATCGGCAGATAGCAATTCTTTTTTACGTTTTTGACCGTTTTTTTAATTATTTAAGCCGAGCGGCGGCGCGTTAAAGCTTACTTTACGGGAAACGTGACGGTAAACCTGCTCCCTTTACCCAAGCTACTCGTCACTTCGACCGTAGAGCCGAGTATTCTCGATATCTCTTTGACGAACGAAAGCCCGAGCCCGAGCCCCGAGCCGTCAGAACGGCTTTTATCGGCTTGATACATTCTCTCGTAAATATGTTTTAAAGTATCTTCGGACATACCTATCCCGTCGTCTTCGACCGACAAAACGACTTTGTTTTCGTCAAAAGAAAGTTTCACCCACACGTTGCCGCCGTCCGAATTGTACTTGACGGCGTTATCGATAAGGTTAGTGACCATTCGTATATACAAGGTCTCGTCGGTTTTGATTACTATCCCGTCCGTAACGTCGCAACTTACGGTCACGTTCTTCGCGTTATCGACGCTTTCGGCAATCTCGCGGGTGAGAACGGAAATATCGGTATCGGTAAGCGCAACGCTCTCCGTGTTGGCAACGCGGGAAAATTCGAGCAGCTGCCGAACCATAACGGTAAGGCGCTTGGTCTGCGCGTAAATGGCCTCGAGCGACTTATCCTTTTCTTCGACGGTAGTCAGGTCGTTGAGCGCGAACTCGCTTTCGGCAAGAAGCACCGTCAAAGGAGAGCGCAACTCGTGCGACACGTCCGACGTAAAGCGTTCCTGACTTTTTAAAATATCTTCGAGCCGCTCGAGCATTCTGTTGTACGAATCGCAAAGATTGCGTATCTCTTCATACTTGGTATCGAGTTCGACTCGCTTCCCAAGATCGGAAGAATTTTCCACCGCGTCGAGAGCCGCGGTCATATCCCTTATGGGTTTAGTGGCGTTCCGCAACGAAAAATAGCTTAAAACGAGCGCGATGAGCGCCAAAAGCCCCGCCGCCACGCACGCGACGATCATAAGCTTATTTATAGGCGCGCTCTCTTTTGAAGTAAGCCCGCGAACGCTGTAAACGACGCCGCTTTTTAAAAACACTTTGCATTCGTAAGCAAAATATTCTTTTCCGTTTATATCGAGCTTTCTGACCATTCCGCCGCGCATTTCGTCGCCACGCATATCGGGAGGAAAGCCGCCTTCAAAAAAATCGGCGCGGTCGGAAGGTTGCTCGCCTTCTTCCGCGTTTCTTGAAGGCTCGCCCTCGAAACCGCCGTCGAAACTACCCTCGAAACCGCCGTCGAACTCGTCCTGAATAAGATAACCGCCGACGTAATTCCCATCGAGATCGTAAACGGAAACGTTTATCCCGAACGGAAAAAAGTCGATATCCGTAAGGTCGCCGTCGCTTTCGTAAACTTCCGCCGCCTTTTCCTTGACCGTCTTGACAAGCCGCGTTTCTATATCGGACGACACCACCGCCCCGCCCGTAAAAACGAACGCGGTTATCAGTATCGCCGTCACGAGGATAACGAAAACGGCGTTTATTATAAAGCTTTTTTTACTTAAACTCATCTTATTATTCCCTGCGGCGCACGTTAAAACGCCGCGATTATCTTGACCGTTGGCAACCGGGTCAACCTTTTATGGTGTAGCCGAAACCGCGAACGGTCTCTATTAGCTTCTCGTCGAAATCGTCGTCGACCTTTCTTCTCAAAAAGTTGATGTACACGGCGATGGTGTTGGACTCCGTCTCATCGTTCCAGCCGTACAGAAGTTCGGCGATGCGCTCTTTGGAAAGCACGATATTCTTATTCTGCACGAGGATGAGCAATAAGTCGAACTCCTTTTTGGAAAGGACTATCTCCTTGCCGGCGCGCTCCGCTTTATGAGTCATCGCGTCGACGACGAGATCGCCCGCCGTGTAACGGTTTTCGCGCGAGCCGTAGCGGCGGCGGGTAGCGAGCCTTATCCTCGCTAAAAGCTCTGAAAACTCGAACGGCTTGACGATATAATCGTCCGCGCCCATATCGAGCCCTTCAACTATGTCGGCGGAACTGTCTTTGGCGGTTAAAAAGAGTACGGGGATATCCTTTTTACGTTCGCGTATGCGTTTTAAAAGCTCGTGGCCGTCCATTTGCGGCATCATTATATCGGAAATAAGAATATCGAAATCTTCCGTTTCGAGCGCGTCGAGCGCGTCGCTGCCGTTCTCGACGGCAAGAACGTCATACCCCGCAAACTGCAACCGCTTTTTCAATACGGTGCTGATTGCTGGATCGTCTTCGGCAATAAGTATCTTCATAGCTTATACCTCGCTGTTATAATAAACGATCATATCACGAAAACATTAAAATAAGGTTAAAATTCGGACAAACGTAACAAGTATTTGCCGTAATTTCAAATTCGGCGCGGCGGTCATGACCGCCGCGCCGAATTTGAAATTACGGCAAATACTTGTTACGTTTGTCCGAATTTTAA